>JACPFL010000123.1 GCA_016183025.1 Deltaproteobacteria bacterium
CGAGCTCCGGAAGATCTCCTCAGCCCGGATCTGGGTGTCGATGCCGAAGAAGTCCTTGCGGGTCCTGAGCGACATCACGATCTCTTCCAGCGAGGCGTTGCCGGCCCGCTCGCCGATGCCGTTGATGGTGCACTCGCTCTGCCCCGCCCCGTTCAACACGGCCATGAGGGAGTTGGCCACCGCGAGGCCCAGGTCGTTGTGACAGTGGACGCTGATGGTGGCCTTGTGGATGTTGGGGACCGTGTCCCGGATGTAGCGGATCTTCTCGCCGAACTCCTGCGGGATGGCGTAGCCCACCGTGTCCGGGATGTTCACCACCACGGCCCCGGGGTCGATCACCGCCTCCAGGACCTGGCAGAGGTAGTCCAGGTCGCTCCGGACCGCGTCCTCCGCCGAAAACTCCACGTTCTCCGTATACCCCCTGGCGTGGCGCACCGCGGCCACGGCCTCCGCCAGCACCTGCTCCCGGGACTTCCGGAGCTTGTGCCGGAGGTGGATGTCCGAGGTGGCGATGAAGGTGTGGATGCGGGGCCGGGCGGCCTCCCTCAGGGCCTCCCACGCCCGGTCGATGTCCACGCGGTTCGCTCGGCACAGCCCCGCGATCTCGGGGGCCCGGACGTGCTGGGCGATGACCTTCACCGCCTCGAAGTCCCCCTCCGAGGCGATCGGGAAGCCCGCCTCGATGATGTCCACGTTGAGGCGCTCGAGCTGCTGGGCGACCCGCAGCTTCTCGGCGACGTTCATGCTGAAGCCGGGGGACTGCTCGCCGTCGCGCAGCGTCGTGTCGAAGATCTTGATCCGCCTGCCCATCCTCCTCTCCTCGTTCAGTGTAGCTCGGGCCGGGGGCCGGGGGGCTCGGCCTCTCCGGGGCGCGGCGGCCTCGGCCGCTCGGCCGGGCGCCGGCGCCGCGGGGCGCGCCACACCGACCAGAGGGCCCCCACGGGGCCCGGGCAGGCATAGGCCAGGAAGCTTAGGACCGTCAGCAGGAAGATGCAGATGACCAGCAGGCTGAACGGCTTGCGGTACGAGAGGTCCAGCTCCTTGAAGCTGTAGTAGCGGATCTTGGTGACCATCAGCACGGCCAGCGCATAGACCAGCACCAGGATCGGGACGTACGGGAGCCCGGCCTCGAACTTCAGGTACTGGTAGAGCAGGATGGTCGTGGTCAGCAGGCACGCGGCCGACGGGATGGGGAGGCCCACGAAGTGGCTCTTCCCCTCGATGGACTGCGCCTGCACGTTGAAGCGGGCCAGCCGGAGGGCCCCGCTCACGACGTAGAGGAAGGCCGCCACCCAGCCGAGCTTGCCGAAGGCGTCCAGGGTCCAAGCGAAGGCCAGGAACGCCGGCGCCGCCCCGAAGGCCACGAGGTCCGAGAGGGAGTCGTACTCGATCCCGAACCGGCTCGTGCTCCGCGTCAGCCGGGCGATCCGGCCGTCCACGCCGTCGAGGAAGGCCGCCAGGAGGATGGCCAGGGTCGCGTGCAGGTACTCCCCGTTGTAGGTGGAGACGATGGAGAAGAAGCCGCTGGACAGGCTGGCCGAGGTGAGGAGGTTGGGCAGGAGGTAGATCCCCCGGCTCACCCCCTCCTCGCGCCGCCGGGGAGCCATGCGGCTCCGGATCTGCTCGCGGATGCGCTCGCGGATCGCCCCGGGCCCTCGGTGGCGCCCCCGGATCACGGCAGGTACCCCACGATGCTCTCGCCCCCCCGGACGTGCTCCCCCACCCGGACGACGACCCGGCTCTCCGGCGGCAGGTAGAGGTCCAGACGCGAGCCGAACCGGATCACCCCCACCCGCTGCCCCCGCGCCACCCGGTCGCCAGGGCCCACCCAGCACGCGATGCGCCGGGCCAGGATCCCCGCCACCTGGACCATGAGCACCCGGTGCCCCTGCCGGGTCTCCAGGAGCAGGGCGTTCTGCTCATTCACCGCCGCGGACTCGGCGCGCAGGGCCGGCACGAAGCGTCCCGGGGTATGGACGACCTCGAGGACCGCCCCCGCCACCGGCGCTCGGTTCACATGCACGTCCACGACCGACATGAACACGCTCACCCGGGCGGCCCGCCCCTTGAGGAACCGGGGCTCCTCCACCTCCGCGATGCCCATCACCCGGCCGTCGGCCCCCGAGAGGATCGCCCGCGGCACCTCGGGCGCCCGGCGCTGCGGGTTCCTGAAAAAGCCGGCGAAGAAGACCGCGAGCACGCCCGCCGCAGCCGCCGGGACGTAGAGCTGGAGGCCGGCCAGCAGGGCGGCCAGCAGGGCCGCCGGCAGGACGAAGGCGAGGCCTTCGCGCAGGAGGAGCGCCGTGGGCTCCCTGCGGGGCGCGGGTCCGCTCATCCCCCCCGGGCCATCGCCACCTTGCCGGTCCGGACGATCTCCCGGATCCCGATGGGCTTCAGCAGCTTGAGGAACGCCTCGAGCTTGTCCTCGTCCCCCGTGATCTCGATGGTGTAGGTGCGCGGGGTCACGTCCACGACCTTCGCCCGGAAGATGTCCACGATCCGCAGGATCTCCGCCCGGTTGGTCGCCTCGGCGTTCACCTTGACCAGGACCATCTCGCGCTCGATGTGGCTCTCCGCGGTGAGGTCGTGGACCTTGATGACGTTGATCAGCTTGTTGAGCTGCTTCTCGATCTGCTCGATGATCCCGTCGTGGCCGGACGTCACGATGGTCATCCGGGAGACCGTCGGGTCCATGGTCTCGGCGACGTTCAGGCTCTCGATGTTGAATCCCCGGCCGCTGAAGAGCCCCGCCACCCGGGCGAGCACCCCGAACTGGTTCTCGACCAGCACCGAGATCGTGTGTTTCATGGCTCCCTCAGGAGGGCATGACCTCCGGCAGGATCATCTGGTGGTGGGCCCCGCCGGCCGGGATCATGGGGAAGCAGTTCTCCTCCCGCTCCACCTGGAAGTCCATGACCACCGGGCCCGGCGTGGCCAGCGCCTCCTTGATGACCCCCACCATCTCGTCGGGCTTCGTCGCCCGCAGCCCCGCGCACCGGTACGCCTCGGCCAGCTTGACGAAGTCGGGCTGGCAGGCCATGTCAGATTGGGAGTAGTTCCGCCGGAAGAAGAACTCCTGCCACTGGCGCACCATGCCGATGTAGCCGTTGTTGATGATGGCGACCTTCACCGGCAGGTTGTGCTCCGCGGCCAGGATGAGGTCCTGGCAGGTCATCTGGAAGCTCCCGTCCCCGTCGATGTCGATCACCAGCCGGTCCGGGAAGGCGACCTGGGCCCCGACGGCGGCCGGGAAGCCATAGCCCATCGTCCCCAGCCCGCCGGAGGTCAGGAAGGTGCGCGGCCGGTCGAACTTCCAGAACTGGGCCGCCCACATCTGGTGCTGCCCCACACCCGTGGAGACGATCGCGTCCCCGCCGGTCAGCTCGTAGAGCTTCTCGATGACATACTGGGGCTTGATGTTCGGGCTCGTCCGGTCGTAGCTGAGGGGGTGCTCCTCCCTCCACTTCCGGACCTGCGCCCACCACTCCTGGATGTTCGCCTTGAACTCCTCCAGCTCCTGCGGGCGTCCGTCCAACTCCGCCATCATCTGCCGGAGGACCTCCCGCGCGTCCCCCACGATGGGGACGTCGGCTCGGATGTTCTTGCCGATGGAGGTGGGGTCGATGTCCAGGTGGATCTTCTTCGCGCACGGGGCGAACTCGTCCAGCTTCCCCGTCACCCGGTCGTCGAACCGCGGCCCGATGGCGATGAGCAGGTCCGCGTCGTGCATCGCCATGTTGGCCTGGTACTCCCCATGCATCCCCAGCATGCCCGTGCACTGCCAGTGGGTCATGGGGAAGGCGCCCAGGGCCATCAGGGTCGGGGCCACCGGCGTCCCCAGCTTCGTGGCGAAGCTGACGAGCTCAGGGCTGGCGTTGGACAGGATGGCGCCGCCCCCCACGTAGATGACCGGCTTGCGCGACTGCAGGATCAGGTCCACGGCCTTCGCCACCTGCCCGGGATGGCCCTGGTAGGTGGGGTTGTAGCTGCGCAGGTGGACCTTCTCCGGCCAGTGGAACTCCGTCTGGGCGTTGATGACGTCCTTGGGGAGGTCCACCAGGACCGGACCCGGCCGCCCCGTGGTGGCGATGTAGAACGCCTCCCGGACGATCCGCGCCAGGTCGTTCACGTCCTTGACCAGGTAGTTGTGCTTCGTGCAGGGGCGCGAGATCCCCACGATGTCGGCCTCCTGGAAGGCGTCGTTGCCCACCAGGTGCGTGGGGACCTGGCCGGTGAAGCAGACCACCGGGATCGAGTCCATGTAGGCCGTGGCCAGCCCGGTCACCGTATTGGTGGCGCCCGGCCCCGAGGTGACCAGCACCACGCCCGCCTTCCCGGTGGCCCGCGCGTAGCCGTCGGCCATGTGCACGCCGCCCTGCTCGTGCCGCACGAGGAAATGCTTGAGCGGGAACTTCGGCAGCTCGTCGTAGATGGTCAAAACCACGCCGCCGGGATGTCCGAAGATGTGCTTGACACCCTCCCGGACGAGAGATTCGAGGAAGATCTGCGCGCCGGTCAGCTTCATGGTGGCCTCCTCCTCCCGGTTGGAGGTGCCGGGGCCCAAGGGTCTTCCCCGGGCGGCAGCGGCTGAGGGTCACTCAGCGTGCCAGCGGGGCTTGGCGCGCCCGGCGGGTTATGTGGATTGCGGGGTCGTCCCCTCCTTCTTGGTCGCCCGGTAGCGGGCGAGGATCTCTTCGATCCGGTCCTTCCCGGCCAGTTTCAGCTTCTGCAGGCGTTTGCGCTCCGTCTGCTGGGCCGGCGTGAGAAAGGGCCGACTGTCGAGTTCATGGAGCTGCTGCTCGAAGGCCTCGTGTTCTTCCAGGAGTCGGTTCAGTTCGGGGTCCTGTACCGCCAGCTCCTCAACCTGTCGCCTCATGGGCCTCCCACCTGCTGCCGAGCCTGCCCTGCGGGTCTCGCCGAAAGGTCATAAATCTACTATATGGTTCGGAAAATTGCAACGGCTTCTTCCCGATCTCTCCGCTCACGCCCCCTGGGGGCTCCTGGCGCTCCCGGGCCCTGTCGACCAGCCCGGCGCCGGACCCGGGGGGCCGTACTTCAGTTCGGCCTCCGAGGAGCGAACATAGAGGGGACCGAGCGTTTCCGGGCTCACGCCTCGGCCGGCCTGGAACGCCTCCTCGGCCAGTCCGCCCACCACAGCCGCCCGTGGATGATCCAGGCCAGACGGGGCGAACCGGGCGAGATCACCGAGGGTTTCGGTCAAGAATTCCCGGTACAGGCGTGCGCCGGTCCCCAGGAACAGCGTGGGCTCCGTGATCTCGGCAGCCACAGCTCGGGGGGGCAGGACCCTCACCCCCCGCAGCTCCTGCAGGCCGTTGTCTCCGGGACCCCTCCTCACGCGATACAGGGCCGCATAGACCTCCGCCTTGCGGGCATCGAGCATGGGGCAGAGGAGCAACGGGGAGGTCAGGGCGTTGCACGCCAGCGCCTCGAGCGTCGGGATCCCCACCACTGGCCGTCCCAGGCTCCACGCCAGCCCCTTCACCGTGCTGATTCCGATCCGGAGCCCGGTGAACGACCCGGGGCCGACCCCGACGGCCAGCCCGTCGAGGGAGTGCGGCGAGGCGCCGGCCAGGCCGAGGACGCGGTCAATCGCCGGGAGGAGTCGCTCGGCGTGGGCGGCCTCCGTGCGGAGGAAGAGCTCGGCCACGACCTCGCCCTTCTCCACCAGGGCGACACTCCCAGCCGATGTCGCGGTCTCGACCGCCAGGACCCTCATGGGCGGGAGCTAGCTGGCGAGGCCGCCGAAGAGACGAAGGATGTCATTCCAGAAGCGGCGGATGTCGTTGTAGAAGGCCATCCCCATGAGGAGGATCAGCAGGGAGAGGCCGATCTGCTGGGCCATCTCACGCTTTCGCACGGAGAGGGGCTTGCCCTTGATCGACTCGATCATGAAAAACAGCAGGTGGCCGCCGTCCAGGATGGGGATCGGCAGCAGGTTCAGGATCCCCAGGTTGATGCTGATCAGGGCCGCAAAGAAGACCAGGTTCAGGGGGCCGGCCTGGGCCTGCTGTCCGGCCTGCTGGACGATCAGGATGGGCCCGCCGATGGTGTCCAGCGGCAGCACCCCCTGGACGAGCTTCACCAGGCTCACGATGGTCAGCCTCGTGATCTGCCAGGTCTTCTCCGCGGCGAGGACCACGGCGAGCAGGGGGTTCACCCGCTCCAGGACGAACTCCCCGGACTGGGCCACACCGATCTGCCAGGCCCGGACCTCCTCGTTGAAGAGGTTGCGCCGGGTCACGGGCTCGGGGGTGACCGTGAGCGCGAGCCGCTCGGTCCCGCGCCGCACGGCCAAGCCCATCGCCCGACCCTGACTCTCCCCGATGGCCCGGAACAGCTCCTCCCACCGGACGATCGGCCGCCCGTCAACGGCCACGATCCGGTCGTCGGCCTGGAGGCCGGCCTTCGCCGCCGGGGAGTCCTTGATGACGTTGCCCACGGTCGGGGTCAGGGCGGGGATCCCGAAGACGTAGGCTACCGCCAGGATCAGCACGGCGAAGGCCATGTTCGAGAGCGGCCCGGCGGCCACGATGGCGATCCGGCGCCCGACCGACTTGTGGGCGAAGGACCGGGGGATGTCCTCGGGGGGCGTCTCCTCATCCCCCTGTTCGCCCACCATCTTGACGTACCCGCCAAGAGGGACCGCCGAGATCAGGTACTCGGTCTCCCCCACCTTGCGTCCCACCAGCTTGGGGCCAAACCCCAGGGAGAACTTCAGGACGCCCACTCCCAGGCGCTTGGCCACCAGGAAGTGGCCCAGCTCATGGACGAAGATCAGGACGCCCAGCACCACGACTGCCCAGAAGATGGTCGTCATCCCTCCATACCTTCCTGCAGACCCGCCCGACGGACCCGTCCCTGCCGCGCCCTACGCCCGGGGCAGCGGCGCGCACTCCTCCACCAGGGCCTGGGCCGTCTTGCGCGCCCAGGCATCCGCCTCGAACACGTCGCGGATCTCCCGCAGCTCCCAGGGCTCGTGCAGCTCCATCGTCCGCCGGATGATCCCCGTGATGTCGAGGAACCCGACCCGCCCGTTCAGGAAGGCGTCCACGGCCACCTCGTTGGCGGCGTTGAGCACCGCCGGGAGGCTCTCCCCTTGTTCGGCGGCCCAGCGCGCCAGGCGCAGGGCCGGAAACTTCTCCTCGTCGGGCTCGAAGAAGGTCAGGTTCGCCACCTGGAAGAGGTTCAGCGGCGGGAGCTGGAGGTCGAGCCGCTCGGGGTAGGAGAGGGCGTAGCTGATGGGCGCCCGCATGTCGGGGATGCCGAGCTGGGCCATGACCGAGCCGTCCACGTACTCCACCATGGAGTGCACGACGCTCTGGGGGTGGACGTGCACCGCGACCTTCTCCACGGGCATGTCGAAGAGCCAGTGGGCCTCGATGACCTCGAGCCCCTTGTTCATCAGCGTGGCCGAGTCGATGGTGATCTTGCGCCCCATCTTCCAGCTCGGGTGGTTCAGCGCCTCCGCCACCGTGACCCGCGCCAGGGCCTCCGGCGGGGTGTGCAGGAAGGGGCCCCCGGAGGCCGTCAGGATGATCCGGCGCACCTCCTCCAGCCGGTGGCCGACCAGGGACTGGAAGATGGCCGAGTGCTCGCTGTCCACGGGGAAGATGCGGATGCCGTGCTCACGGGCCGCGCGGGTGACGATCTTCCCCGCGACCACCAGGATCTCCTTGTTGGCCAGGGCCACCTGCCTGCCCGCCTGCAGGGCGGCCAGGGTGGGGACGAGGCCCGCGAACCCCACGATGGCCGAGAGCACGGTCTGCACGCCGGGGGCCGTGGCCACTGCGACCAGCCCCTCCTCTCCCCAGAGGACCCGCGTGCGGGAGCCGCCCAGCCGCGCCCTGAGCTCGGCCGCCCCGGACTCATCGAGGACCGAGACCACCTCGGGCCGGAAGTGCCGGACCTGGTCTGCCAGCTGGTCGAGGTTCCGCCCCGCCGCCAGGCTCACCACCTCGAACCGCTCGGGAAACCGCCGCACGATGTCCAGGGTGTTCACGCCGATGGAGCCGGTCGAGCCCAGGATCGCCAGTCGCTTCATCATCGGCCTCGCTCAAAAGCGGTACAGCGCGTAGTAGTACACGAACGGGGCGGAGAAGAGGAGGCTGTCAATCCGGTCGAGCACGCCCCCGTGCCCGGGGAACAGCCCGCCGGATTCCTTGACCCCCGCCCAGCGCTTCACCATGGACTCGCACAGGTCCCCGAGCTGGCTGAGCACGCCCAGCCCCAGGGTCAGCAGCGCGCAGTCGCCCCACCCGAGCTGGGGGAAGAACGTCAGCTTGCTGCCGGCCACCGCCAGCAGGCTCCCCCCGAACTCGGCCACCGCCCCCTCCACGGTCTTGTGCGGGCTCACCTGTGCCGAGAGCGGCCGCCGGCCCAGGGCCTTCCCGATCCCGTAGGCCGCGGTGTCGCCCGCCCAGACCCCGGCCAGGAGGACCAGGAGCCACTCCCGCCCGAGCCGGAGCCCGCGTAGCTGCACCAGGTAGGAGAGCAGGAGGCTGACGTACAGCACCCCGAAGACCAGGGTCGCCATCCGGGCCAGGCGCTCGGGGTCCCGCTCCCAGGTGCCCAGGTGGTAGAGGGCGGCGGCCATCAGGGCCACCGTCACCCCGGCCAGGCCCGCGGCGCCCTGCTCGGCCGCGACCAGCACGAGCAGCCCGAGCAGGAGCCCGAGGGTCCGCTCGGCCGTCCGGCTCCCCGGCAGGGCCAGGGTGAAGAACTCGACCAGGCCCGCCACGGCCAGCCCCGCCACCACCACGAAGAAGGCCTCCCACGGGCCGAACACGACCAGGGCCACCACCAGCGGGATCACGACCGCCGCCGTGACGATGCGCTGCCAGAGCATCAGTACGTGAAGCCCCGCCGGACCTGCTCGCCTGTCAGCCCGAACCGTCGCTCCCGCTGCTGGTACGCGCGCAGGGCGGCGAACATCGCGTCGCGCCGGAAGTCCGGCCACAGGAGATCCGTGACGTAGAGCTCCGTGTAGGCGAGCTGCCAGAGCAGGAAGTTGCTGATCCGGTACTCCCCGCTCGTCCGGATGAGCAGGTCGGGGTCGGGCAGGTCCGCGGTGTAGAGGTGGCGAGCGAACACCCGCTCGTCCACGTCCTCGGGGTTCAGCTCCCCGCGGGCCACGGCCCTGGCCAGCTGCCTGGCGGCGTGGACGATCTCGGCCCGCCCCGCGTAGCTCAGGGCGAGGTTCACCAGGAGGTTCCGGTTGTCCTGGGTCTGCTTGACCACGTAGTCGAGGCTCCCCCGCACGTCCGGGGGGAGGACGTCGAGATCGCCGATGGCCTGCAGGCGGATCTGGTGCTCCATCAGCTCCCCGAGCTGCCCCTCGATCTGCTCCTTGAGCAGCCGCATGAGGGCGTCGACCTCCGTCGCCGGCCGCTGCCAGTTCTCCAGGGAGAACGTGTAGAGCGTGAGGATCGGGACGCCGCACTCCAGGCAGACCTGCAGGGCCTGTTTGGCCGACTCGAGCCCCTGCCGGTGCCCCTCGATCCGACCGAGGGCGCGCCGCTCCGCCCACCGGCCGTTGCCGTCCATGATGATGGCGATGTGGCGGGGGAGCCGATCGGCGTGCAGCCCTTCCTGGGCGAGGATCTCCTCGCGCGTGGCCATGCGTCCAAGCTAGCACAATGGTCCGGGGCGCGCAACCGACCTCGGCCCGCCAGAGAGCCAGCAGAGCCTCATCGGACGGGCTTCTCCGGCCCCCGGCCCCGGTACGCGTCCACGAACTGCTCCGCGGCCGCGCGGTCCACGCGCGCCAGCCGCAGGCGGTGACGCCAGGCGGTCAGGATCAGCGGGTACTGCGGGTCAGGCCGCAGGACGGCGACGACCCCATCCCAGGCGCCGCCGTGTCGGCTGCTGAGGCCGCGCAGCCACTGCTCGTCCTCGGCCGAGAGCCGCGTCCGGTCGTAGTAGATGACGACGTGGCCATGCTCCAGGTTGTGAACGAGATAGCCCGGGTCCACGGAGCTCTCGTGGAACTTGGGGTCGGCGGTCGAGGCGTAGTGCGGGCCGGAGGTGGGCGGCTCGGTCCCGTAGCGCGGGGCGAGCCCCACCGGAACGTGGGTGTCGCCCTCGCTGGCGAAGCTCTCCACGCCCGACAGGACCGTCCCCGGCTGCGTGAGCCGGCTCACGACCCAGTAGCCTCCCACCAGGAGCGCGACCACCCCCGCCGCGATCAGGGCCCCCTGCCGCCAGCGCCCCCGCGTCGCCTCCCGGGCCCGCATGGTCCGCTCGCGCGCGGCCGCCTCCTGCCGGCGCTGCCGCTTCAGCTCCTTCCTGGATGGCGCTGCCATCTCGTGCCCTCCTGCCGGCTGCCCGGACCCCAAGGCTCCCGGCATGACGCCGGCCGGGTTCTCGGACCCCGGACATGAAAAAGCCCGCCTGGGGGACCCCTTCGCCCCGGGGCGGGCTCCGCGCCGCGCCGGCCCACGGCCCGTCGCCTCAGAACTTCAGGACCTCCTCTTCCTTGGCCTTCAGCAGCTCGTCCACCCGGGCGATCGCCTTGTCGGTCTCCTCCTGGACCCGCTTCTCGTGCTTGTGCAGGTCATCCTCCGAGAGCTTCTTGTCCCGCTCCAGCTTCTTCAGGCCCTCGTTGGCGTCCCGGCGGCAGTTGCGGACGTGCACCCGGCACTCCTCGGCCATCTTCTTCAGGACCTTCACCAGCTCCCTCCGGCGCTCCTCCGTGAGCGCCGGGATCGCGATGCGGATCACCTTGCCATCGTTGGTGGGGGTGAGGCTGAGCTCGGACTTCAGGATCGCCCGCTCGATCTCCCCCAGCATCTTCACGTCCCAGGGGGCGATGGTGATCAGCCGGCTCTCGGGGACCGCCAGGGTGGCCACCTGGTTCAGCGGCACCGGGCTCCCGTAGTAGGGGACCCGGATATCGTCCAGGAGCGCCAGGGAGGCCCGGCCAGTCCGGACCTTCGCGAAGTCCTGGCGCAGCCCCTCGATGGCTTTGTCCACCCGCTGCCGGAAGCTCGCGAAGACCTCCTTCTCCATCGCCGCCCCCCGGAGTGCTCAGGCCCTGACGACCGTGCCGAGCCGCTCGCCGAGCACCACGCGCTTGATGTTGCCCGGGACCGTGACGTTGAACACGATGATGGGGAGCTTGTTGTCCATGCAGAGCGAGATCGCGGTGGCGTCCATCACCTTGAGGTTCCGCCGCAGGACCTCGAAGTACGTCAGCTCGTCGAACCGGGTGGCCCCGGGGTCCTTGAGGGGGTCGGAGTCGTAAACCCCCTCGACCTTCGTCCCCTTGAGGATGACCTCCGCCCCGATCTCCATGGCGCGAAGCGCCGCGGCGGTGTCGGTGGTGAAAAAGGGGTTCCCGGTGCCCGCCCCGAAGATCACCACCCGCCTCTTCTCCAGGTGCCGGATGGCCCGCCGGCGGATGTAGGGCTCGGCCACCTGGCGGGTCTCCAGGGCCGTCTGCACCCGCGTCATCACCCCGATCCGCTCCAGGGCGTCCTGCAGGGCCAGGGCGTTGATCAGGGTGGCCAGCATCCCCATGTAGTCCGCCGAGGCCCGGTCCACCCCGCGGCTGGAAGCCTCCGTGCCCCGGAAGATGTTGCCGCCCCCGATGACGATCGCGACCTGGACCCCCAGGCCGTGGACCTCCCGGATCTCCTCCGCGACCGCCTCCAGGGTCTCGGCGCTGATCCCGTAGCCCTTCTCGCCCTCCAGCACCTCCCCGCTGAGCTTCAGCAGGACCCGTGTATAGTGCGGCGCGGCCATCCTCTCTCCGGCGCGGCCCTCCGCCCACCCGTCGCTCAGCCGCCTTCTCCAAGCTGGTAGCGGGCGAACCGCCTGATGACGATGTTCTCCCCGATCTTGCCGATCAGCTCGTTCAAGAGCTCCTTCACGGTCCGGTCCGGGTCGCGGATGTAGGGCTGCTCGAGCAGGCAGGCCTCCGAGAAGTACCGCTCGAGCTTCCCCTCGACGATCTTCTCGACGACCCTGTCCGGCTTCTTCTGCTCGCGCGCCTGGGCCCGGTAGATCTCCCGCTCCTTCTCCAGGACGGCTTCGGGGACGTCCTCGCGCCGGACGAACTGGGGGCTGGCGGCGGCCACCTGCATGGCCACGGCCTTGACGAGCTCCTGGAACTCGGGCGTCTTCGCCACGAAGTCGGTCTCGCAGTTGACCTCCACGAGGACCCCGATCTTGCCGCCCGCGTGGATGTACGAGCCCACGGCCCCCTCCGTGGCGCTCCGGCCGGCCTTCTTGGCCGCTGCGGCCATCCCCTTCTGCCGGAGCAGGTCGATGGCCCCTGCCTCGTCGCCGCCCGCCTCCTCCAGGGCCTTCCGGCAGTCCAGCACGCCCGCCCCGGTCTTGTCCCTCAACGTCCTGACCTGTGCCGCCGTGATCTGCACGCCTGCCTGTCCTCTCTTCGGTCCGGGTCTCAGTGGGGAGCCGGCTGACCCGCCTGCTCCCCCAGGTGGACGACGACGGGCCCGGTGGCCCCCTTGTCCATCTCGGGCCGCTCGGGCCGGGCCCCGGCGGCCCGCGCCGTCTCGGCCTGGATGGTGTCCTCGAACCGCTTCTGCCCCTCGAGGACGGCGTCGGCGATCCGGCCGGTGATCAGGCGGATGGCCCGGATGGCATCGTCGTTCCCCGGGATGACGTAGGTGATGTCATCCGGGTCGCAGTTGGTGTCCACCACCCCGACGGTAGGGATCCCGAGGCGCCGGGCCTCGGCCACCGCGATCTTCTCCTTCCTCGTATCGATGATGAACAGGGCGCCGGGGAGCTCGTCCATCTCCTTGATCCCGCCCAGGGCATACTCCAGCTTCTCCCGCTCCCGCCTGAGCGAGATGACCTCCTTCTTCGGCACCTGTTCCAGCGAGCCGTCGGCCTCCATGGCCTCCAGCTTCTTCAGCCGCTCGATGCCCTTGCGGATCGTGGTGAAGTTGGTCAGGGTGCCCCCGATCCAGCGGCGGTTCACGAAGAACTGCCCGCAGCGGGTCGCCTCCTCGGCGATGACCTCCTGGGCCTGCCGCTTGGTCCCGACGAACAGCACGGGGTGGGCCTGCCGGACCACCTCCGTGACGAACTGGTAGGCGTCCCCGAACATCCGCACCGTCTTCTGCAGGTCGATGATGTAGATCCCGTTCCGGGCCCCGTAGATGAACGGCTTCATCTTCGGGTTCCAGCGCTTGGTCTGGTGCCCGAAGTGCACCCCGGCCTCGAGCAGCTCCTTCATCGTGACAGCAGACACGTGATCCTCCTCGGTATGGGTTTTCGCCTCCGCCCCCTTCTCCTCGCCCGGCCCGGGCCCGTGATGGGGACCCCCCGGGGGCGATCCGAGGGCGTGTGGATTCAGACCAGCGCCAGGGTATCACAGCGCCGGCCCCTTTTCAACCGGGGCCCTGGCCGGATATTGCGTTACCGGGCCTCTGCCATTACTTGGACCTCCCTTTCGAGACGGTCCCCGAGCCTTTCCCTCTCAATCTCCAGGTCCCGCTGTGCCTGAAGGTTGAGCCAGAACCGCTCAGATGTCCTGAAGTAACGAGAAAGTCTGAGCGCCGTATCTGCTGTGATGGAACGTTTGCCTTGCACGATCTCATTGATCCGCCGTGGTGGAACGCTGATGTCCTTGGCCAGCCGGTACTGGCTGATGCCGAGAGGCTTCAAGAATTCCTCAAGCAGGATCTCGCCGGGATGAACCGGTGGAAGCTTCTTGCTCGCCATCTCTCACTTCCTAACGAATGCTTGCTAGGTGCCAGCGGGTATCAGGAGTTTCTTGGTCGCGTTCAAGATGGTCAGCCCGACGATGCGGCCTTCTCGCAGACGGACGATCACGCCTTCATCGGTTACATCGCTATCATCTGCCGCCTGGGGCTCACCAAATGAGATGTAGAGCACATCCCCCTCAGGGTCATAGGAGAGCTTGGTCTGCTCGATTAGGGACGCTTTTCCCATCGAATCGACCTCCGCAAAAGTTTACCATACCGTGACACAAAAAAGGCGGTGATGACAAAGCCAAGAGGCTCCGCCTCGCGATATACTACGCACAGATATTTCGGTGATCCCGGCGCCGTAGGACACCACCGCAGGCTCAGAAGCTCTCCTGCCCATCCCTCCACAATGAATTCCGGGTCTTCCACGGTCAGCCGTACTTCCTCCTCGTACCTCTGATCTGCCGCGAACTCCGGATGGCTGGCGAGGATCTTGAACAACCATGTCGCGTCCGAAAGCCGCACGCGTTGCCCTGTTGGGGTGGTGGCTATCCAGCGAATGGTCTCGATGGCGTGATCCTACTGGTGGGAATCCCCGTCCATCGACCAAATCTCCGCATCGGAGGGCCCTCGGCGTTCCAGCGCACGCCCATCCGCCCCTGGTCGATGAGGATGCTGGATTGGCCCTTTCCGGTGATCAGACCACCACGAGCTCCAGCGGGTAGCGGTGCAGGCGCCGGGCCCCGGCCTCGGTGATGACCACCAGGTCTCCGACCACGATCCCCTGCCGCTCGTCCAGGGTGGAGGGGTTGGGCTCGACCACGATGAGCTGGCCGACCCTGAACGGCTGAGGCCGTCGGATGACGAAGTCGCTCCGCGCCCCCTCCCGGGTCCCGGCCGCGCGGGCCTCCGACGCCCCGGGGCGCCGACGGATCCCGATCAGGGGCTGCTCCGGCTTGTTGTCCCAGCCGTGGGCCACCGGACAGACGACCTTGAGGCCGGCGTCGACGATGGGTGCGGTGGCGGCCACCACGTCCTCCTCGGTGTTCCCGGGCCGCAGCACATCCAGGATGCGGTGGTAGGTCTCCACGCCGACGTCGAAGAGCCGCTCGTACTCCGGGGTGGGACGCCCCACACAGACGGGCCGGAGGAGCTGGCCCGAGTAGCCCGCGTAGCTCACGCTGATCTCGTTCAGGACGACGTCGCCCCGCCGGATGACCCGCCCCGAGGGGTAGGCCGGGGCGATGCAGAGATCGGGGGTGGTCATCGAGGTGGAGCCGAGCTTGGTGAAGAGGAGCGTGCCCCCCGCGCGGTGGGCCGCGACCGCCACCGCCGCGTAGAGGTCGTAGTCCCGGACCCCCGGGCGCGTGGCCTTCACCTGTCCCTCCATGGCGAGGTCGGTGAGCTCGGCCCCGCGCTCGAGCAGGGTGATCTCCTCGGCGCTCTTGAGCATCCGGACCTGCTCGATCAGGTCGGTGGCCTCGACCAGGTCGGCCTGCGGGAGCCGGGCGCGCAAGGCCTGCTCGTGAGGGACCGGGAGCGAGATGGCGAACTTGCCCGTGGGGCCGTTCACCCCCACGATGCCGATCCGCTGCCGCTCCAGGTCGAGCGCCACCAGGCGGGCGACGACGCTGCCGATCAGGTCCGGGCCGCCCCAGCGCACGTCGCCGACGACCGAGGCCGCGCGCGCGAAGGCCAGGTGCTCATAGTGATAGATGAACAGGGTCGGCTCCCCCTCGCGGGGGAAAACCAGGTACGCGTGGGTCGGGTCCGTGTAGTTGGTCAGGTAGCGCAGGTTGGTCTGGTTGTAGTCCCAGGCCGGAAAGCCGTAGGCGCCGTAGACGAGCAGCGCGTCGAGCTCGCGCTCGGCCATCTCAGCGCGCACCTGACGGGCGCGCCGGGCATACTCCTCATCGGTAAACCGCGGGAAGAGCGGCTCGGTCTGCATCAGTCCCTCACCCGACCACCGGGAGCGTCTCGCCGACGGGGAAGCGCTGGAGACCCACCGCTCCCCCATCGGCCAGGAGCCAGAGGTCGCCCAGGATGACGCCGCTGCGCTCATCCGGGGTGCACGGGTTTGGCTGGAGGGCCAGGAGCTGGCCAGGACCCAGCTCCTCCGCCGCACTCGCCTCGTCCCCCGGGGCGCCCGCGGCCGGGTCGGGTCGCCCTCGGCCCGCCGCGCCGTCCCCGCCGGCGCCCGGATGGCCGCGCGGCCAGATCACCGGCGCGGCCTCGTCCCCATCCCACCCCATGGCCAGCGGCGCCACCGTCTGGAGCCCCTTCACGCCCGCGGCTTCCAGCCCCTCCAGCAGGTCCGTGGGCCCGCGGCCTGGCTGCAGCGTGGTGAGCAACGCCGCATGGGCCCGCCGGGCCACCTGGTAGAGCGCCGCGTAGGCGTCAGGCGGGGCAGCGAGCGCGAAGCTCCGGGCCAGATAGCCGCTGTACCCGAAGTAGGTCACCGCCACGCGCGCCAGGACGAGATCACCCGCGCGCACCCGCCGCTCCGAGGGCACCGGCCAGGGGGTGCCCAGGGCCGGGGCCGCCATCGGCGTGGAGCCGATCATCCCCAGGACCAGGTTCCCGCCCTCGGCATGCCCCCCCTCGATCAACGCCCCGAACAGCTCGTGCTCCGACACGCCCGGGCGCAGGGCCGCGGCCAGCGCGGCCATGGCGGCGTCCGTGAGCCGGGCGCCCCGCCGGAGCCAGTCCACCTCCTCCGCGCTCCGCTCCCACCGGAGCCGCTCGAAGGCTGCGGTCACGTCCCGGAACCGGGCCGCTGGGCAGGCCCGGCAGAGGGTCTCGTAGTGGTTGACCGGGAGGGTGGCGGCATGCAGGCTGGAGACGCCCACCAGTCCGATGCGCGCCGCCTCGAGATGCAGCTCCTTCAGGCGTCCCACCACCTTGTCGGCGATGTCGAGGCCCCCGAACCGGGTATCCGGGAGCACCGACATGGCGACCGCCGTGGCGTAGTGCCCCGGGAACGCGTTGAACAGGGTCGGCTCGGCCTCGCGCGGGAAGACCACGTAGCAGTACGTGTGGTCGGCGTAGTTGGAGACCCAGCGGACGTTCTGCTGCTTGGTGTCCTTGAAGCCCCCGTAGATCAGCAGGGCATCCAGCCCCCACCCCTCCAGCGCCCGCCGGACCAGGGCGTGGCGCCGGGCGTACTCGGCCGGGCTGAAGCGCGGGTAGTCCTCGTTCATCGCCCGCTCACAGCACCCGGAGGTCCTGGGGGGCGAAGCGGTGCAGCGGTTCCACCCCCGTCTCGGTGACCAGGCAGAGCCCGCCGACCCACACCCCGCGGCGCCGGTCCGGCGTGACCGGGTGCGCGACGAGCGTGACCGCATGCCCGGGGCGCAGCTCGAAGCCCAGGTCCACCTCCGAAGCCGGGCGCGGCCAGCCCGTGTAGGGGCGGGTCTGATACGTGCTCCACCCCTCCAGAACCGGGATGCCCATCGTCAGCCCCGCGCCGTCGAACCGCCGGGCCAGCGCCAGGACCTCCCGCACGGTCTGCCCCGGCCGCACGCTCGTCAGGAGCTCCCCGTACACCCCGGCGGCCAGGGCGAAGATCTCCCGGTACGCCGACGGGGGCTCCCCGAGGAAGGTCGTGGTATGGAGCTTGCCGAAGTAGCCGCTGTACCCGGCCACCGTCTCGGTCAGGAGCACGTCGCCCCGTTCCAGGGGGTGCGCCACGGGATAGGGGTCCGGGTAGGATCGGGTCGGCGCGGCCATCGGGGTGGCCCCGATGTGGGTGTAGGGGGAACGACCGCCGGCCGCGTGTACGGTCGTCAGGGCCACCGTGGCGAGCCGGGCCGGGGTCACGCCGGGACGCACGGCGTCGAGGAGCGCCTGCTGGGCCCGGTCGGTGATCGCCGCGGCCTTGCGCAGGGCCTCGACCTCCGGCGGGCTCTTCACCAGGCGGAGGTCCTCGTACCACTGCGTCGCGTCCTCGAACTCCACCTCCGGGAGCGCCTTGCGCAGTCGCTCGTAGTGCTCCAAGGGGAGGGACTCCGGCTCCAGTGCGGCCAGGCTCCCCACCAGCCCCAACCGTCCGCGCGCCGCCCCGACCTCCTGCAGCCGCCCGACGATCGCCGGGACCGGATCCTTGCCGCCCGGCCGGAACTCCCGGAGCACGCTCATCGCCCGGTTGTTCCCGATGTGCCAGGGGCCGAACCCCACGAACGTCGGCTCGCCGTCCAGCGGGAAGACGACGTAGGAGCTGAAGAAGGCGCAGGTCGCCG
>JACPFL010000111.1 GCA_016183025.1 Deltaproteobacteria bacterium
CCACCACCAGCTCGTGGGCCCCGAGTGCGCTCATGAGGTCGAACATCCCCTCGGCCCGGCGGTACAGATCTCCCTCGATCCGGAGCATCGGGTGGCGATCCGGCACGATCCGGACCAGCCACCCCGGCGTGTTGGGGGCGCTGCCGGGGGGACGGACCGCGTAGATCTCGGGCTCCTGCCCCTCATTGCCGGGGCAGAACGGGCAGGGAAGGACCTGGGTGTACTGGGGCTCCTGCGGGCGGAAGATCTCCTGGCGCTCCGGCCGCGTGGGGTCAACGATGACCCAGCGGTTGACGATGGGGTCTTTCCGGAGATCGGCCACAGCAGTTTCTGATCAGTGGGGCAAGAGGGGAGGTGCGGGAACCGCCCAAACAAGAAAGGGGAGGCCAGTCCTCCCCTTTCCCCAGCGTGATGTGCCCCGGCGAGACAGCGCCACTACGGTGATCTCAGAAGGTCGAGCAGCCGGTGGGCGAAGAGCACGTCCTCGGTCCGCCGGCTCTTGAGGAGCTTCTTGAGTTTCGCCCTGAGCGCATCTCCTCTCTGCGGCTCCTTGGCGGTGATGGGGAACAGGACATCGGCCTTCACGGCTCGTCGTGGCTGGGGCATCTTCTTGAGGACCCGTTTGGCCCTGTGCGGCCCCAG
The DNA here is from genome assembly GCA_016183025.1 of Deltaproteobacteria bacterium. Lineage (GTDB taxonomy): Bacteria > Desulfobacterota > JACPFL01 > JACPFL01 > JACPFL01 > JACPFL01. The sequence goes on from JACPFL010000111.1 coordinate 643, forward strand.
TTCCATGATGTCACCCCCATATGAGAATTGGGGAACGCCTGAAACGGCCTTGACATATTACCCGTAATCCTGGCACATTGCAAGCGCTTTGTCCCTCTTGCCGTGCCAAAATGCGCTACCACCGGTCGTCTGATAGCCAGGAATTGTCTCAGGAACATAGACCCCTATGGGAATATACATTTAAGTATTGAATTAGACAGGTGGAAATTCCGCTTGTCCGAGAGGAAGCCCACCTGATATGGTGGGCGTGGAGTTCAGAGCGGCATTTTCACAACGTTATTTTATTGACGAATATCGACGAGCAGAGGAGGGCAGGATGGCAAGGATTGCGACGTTCGATGACTGGATTGCGCTCTTCCGCCAGTGGCAGCGAGACATCGGATACGACCCCGCGCTCATCGGGAATTACACGTTCGAGGCCAGGTTTGCGGACACCGGCTCCCCAGCCATCGAGTTCGGGCGGTTTCGGGGAGAGCGGAAGTGGGAGCGGCTGGAGGAGGTCTCCCCGGGGCAGGTCCGTGACGACCTTCTGCGTCTGGTCGTCTATCAGGGGGACACCGAGCTCGCCTCGGTCGAGCAGCAGCGCAACCCCGTCCAGACCTGTCCGAGCGCCCATGACCTGAAGAGCCTCGCCCGGGTCAATCGGGAAGAGATGCGCCACGGCTGGCAGATGGCCTACCTGCTTGTCACCTGCTTCGGCGAGACCGGCAGGGCCGAGGCCCTGAAGCTCCTGGAGCGGCGGGCCGACCAGAACCGGCGGCTGCTCGGAGCCTTCAACGAACCGGTGGAGAACTGGATCGACTTCTACTGCTACACGGAGTTCGTGGACCGGGACGGCCGCTACCAGCTCACCATGCTCTCGCACTCGGCCTTCGCCCCGCTGGCCCGGAGCATGCCCCCCATGCTGGAGGAGGAGAAGTACCACCTGTTCACGGGCAACACCGGGCTCATGCGCATCCTGAAGGCGGGGAGGATCCCCTCGACCCTCATCCAGAAGTACTTCAACAGATGGATCCCGGTCTCCCTGGACCTCTTCGGCAAGGACAGCTCGGCCTCGGCCCTGCGGTTCTACGAGGAGGGGCTGAAGGGCCGGTACGACGAGGACCCGTCCAGGCCGGCGGACCTGGCGCACCTGAACGAGCATGCCCGGGAGCTGTACGTGAGGGAGTCCCAGGCGCTGCTGGATGCGCTCAACGAGCTGATCCCCCCGGACCAGCCCAGGCTGCGGATCCCGGACCCGAAGTTCCGGCGCAGCATCGGGGAGTACGTCGGGCAGCCCTACAGCGTGGACGGCGACCTGCTGACGCCAGCGGCCTACGAGCGACACCTGGCCGAGGTGCTCCCCGGCCCGGAGGACAGACGGCGGCTGGAGTCGATCTTCAAGGAGCCGGACTGGATCCTGCCGGTGGCGACGGCCTAAGCCGTTGGCGCCGCCCGCGCGTATACCGGAGAGTCGCGCCAGATGGCTGAAGAGGTTTGCCATGTCCTGGTGTGCACCAACGTGGACTGCAAGGACCGGGGCTCCCAGGACCTCCTCGCCGCGTTGAAGGCGCGGGTGGCGCAGGAGGGGCTGACCGACGTCGTCGTGAAGCCCTACCTCTGCTTCGGGGGGTGCCAGCATGGCCCCAATATCGTGTTATACCCGTCCAAGATCTGGTACGCGCAGGTGACCCTGAACGACCTGGATGACATCGTGGCCCACCTGAAGGGGGGCCCCGTGGTGCGCCGGCTCACAGGGAAGGTGGATGCGGCCACCCAGGAACTCATTTTCCAGCTCCTCGATGCCGGCCTCTTCTAGGCCAGCCCTCGCCGGATGAACGGCGTCCTTTTCCCCGCCGGCCATCCGGCCGGGGACGAGAGCCTGGAGGCCTACCGGGCCCGGGGCGGCTACGAGGCGTGGCACGCGGCCCTTCGCTCGCTCTCCCCCGAACCCCTCATCGAGCAGGTCACCGCGGCCGGCCTCCGTGGACGGGGCGGGGCGGGTTTCCCCACCGGCCGCAAGTGGGCCCTGGCTCGGCAGGCCGAGGGCACCCCCCGGTACGTCGTCTGCAACGGCGGGGAGGACGAGCCGGGGAGCATGAAGGACCGACTGCTCCTCGAGCATCACCCCCACCTGGTCCTGGAGGGGACCCTGCTCGCGGCCTACGCGATCGGCGCGAGCACCGCCTACCTCTACATCAACCGGCTGTACGAGCGGGCGCTGGCCCGCGCGCAGGCGGCCATCGCCGAGGCCCTCGCGGAGGGCGAGGTAGGGGAGCACGTGCAGGGTTCCCCTTTCAGCATCGAGGTCCAGACGTTCCCGGCGCCGACCACCTACGTGGCCGGGGAGGACACCGCGGCCCTGGAGGCCATCGAAGGGAAGGAGGCCTTGCCCCGGCCGAAGCCACCCTACCCGGTGACCGTGGGGCTGCACGGCAAGCCCACCCTCGTGAACAACGTGGAGACGCTGGCCAACGTGCCGGCGATCGTCCGCCAGGGGCCAGCCTGGTTCCGGGGGCTGGGCACCGGGGACACCCCCGGGACCATGATCTTCTGCCTGGGGGAGGAGGTGGCCCGTCCCGGCGCCTACGAGCTCCCCCTGGGCACTCCGCTGCGCCACCTCGTGGAGGTCTGCGGTGGCGGGCTCCGCGGCGGCAGGCGGCTGAAGGCCATCCTCCCGGGGGGGCCGTCGAGCGCCTTCCTCCTCCCCGAAGCCCTGGACGTGCGGCTGGACCACCAGGCCCTCCGGGAGGCGGGCTCCTCCCTGGGCTGCGGGGTCGTGCGCCTCTTCCCCGAGGGCACGTGCTTGCTGGAGGAGACGCTGGCGATCGCGGAGTTCTTCGCGCGGGAGTCATGCGGGCAGTGTCCGGCGTGCCGCATGGAGACCGGGATGTACGTGGCGCTCCTGCAGAAGCTCCAGAAGGGCCAGGGGGGCGCGGCGCTTCTCGAACAGATCCCCAAGATCGGGGCCTATGGCAAGGGGAAGGGCTACTGCAGCCTGATCAGCATGCCCGTGCCCCCGGTGGAGAGCGCGGTGAAGCTCTTCCCTGACGACTTCACGTACCACCTGGAGCACGGGCGTTGTCCGGAGTAAGATGAACGGGCTGACCTGAGCGGGACCCACCAGTGGCAGCGACCAAGGAGGCGAGGACTGGCGTGATCAAGCGACTGCTCTACCATCTGTACACGAAGCGACTCCTGGCCGAGGTTCGCCAGGGCATCATGCCCCGGCATATCGGCCTGATCCTGGACGGCAACCGCCGCTACGCCAGCGGCCTGGGGCGGGAGCCCTCTTTCGGGCACGAGCTGGGCGCCGACAAGCTCCAGGAGGTCCTGGGCTGGTGCGCGGACCTCGACATCCGAATGGCCACCGTCTGGGTCCTCTCCACCGAGAACCTGAGCCGCCCTGAGGGGGAACTGCGGGGGCTCCTGGAGGTCATCGAGCGCAAGATCCTCCAGATGGTCCAGGATCCGCGGGTCCACCGGCGCCGGGTCCGCATCCGGGCTGTGGGGCAGCTCGACCTGCTCCCCGAGTCCACCCGTCAGGTCATCGCCCGGGCCGAGGAGGCCACACAGGCCTACGACGCCTTCGCCCTGAACATCGCGGTGGGGTACGGGGGGCGCCAGGAGATCGTGGACGCCGTGAAGAGCCTGCTCCGCGCCGAGGCCAACCAGGGGGCCTCCCTGGAGGAGATCATCGGCGGGCTTGCCCCCGACGAGATCAGCAAGTACCTGTACACCCAGGGGCTGCCCGACCCCGACCTCATCATCCGGACCAGCGGGGAGGTGCGCCTGAGCGGGTTCCTCCTCTGGCAGAGCGCCTACAGCGAGTTCTACTTCTGTGACGCCTTCTGGCCCGCCTTCCGCAAGATCGACTTCCTGCGGGCCATCCGGAGCTTTCAGCAACGGGAGCGCCGCTACGGGCGATAGCGGGGCCGGCCCCGCGGCTCGCGTCCCTGGCGACGGCGAGAGGCGATGGCAGAGGGGGAAGGACGGGGAGGGGGCTGGAGGCTCTGGCCTTGCCTCGCGCGGACCTGGCGCCGGGCCCACGAGGCCTGGCGCGGGTTCCGGCTCGACCTGGAGCGGGGGCAGCTCAAGTCCCTCCTCATCAAGCGGGCCCGTGTCCGGCTCCTGTTTGACTCCGACTTCCAGCACGTGGTGGACGGGATGAAGATGTCCCAGGGGGACATCCTGCGGGCCGCCCTCGTCGTCGAGGTGGAGCGGTTGCATCTGGACGGGCTGCTCAAGGCCGGGCTGGTGGACGAGATCTTCCTGACGGCGGACGATCGGCAGAAGGTCAGTGTGGCAGCCATGGCGTATTTCCTCGAACGCGAACGGAGCGCCCTGGGCCTTTGAGCGGGGCTGCGGCGGCCCGGCACCCGCGCAGGAGGGGGAGATGGCGACGGAGATCGTGACCGCGGATGTGCAGTACCCGGGCGAGGGGGTCACCCTGCGGGCGCACCTGGCCCGCCCGAAGGCCGAGGGTCGGCACCCTGCCGTGATCGTGATCCAGGAGTGGTGGGGGTTGAACGACCACATCAAGGAGGTGGCCGGGCGCTTCGCCCGGGAGGGGTACGTCGGGGTCGCCCCGGATCTGTACTCCCGGGCGGGCCACAAGGTCACGAAGGACCCCAATGAGGCGGGCCAGCTCATGATGGGGCTGGACGACACCCTGGCCCTGAAGGACTTCGACGCGACGGTCGCCTACCTGCAGCAGCAGGTCTTCGTCAACGGCCAGCGGATCGGGGTGGTGGGGTTCTGCATGGGCGGGACCTACACGACGCTGCTGGCCGCCCACAACAAGGCGATCACGGCGGCCTCGGCCTTCTACGGGCAGATCGTCTACGATCAGACGAGCAAGGCCAAGCCCGTCTCCCCCCTGGACGCGGCCAAGCGGATCACCTGCCCGTACCTCTACATCTATGGCGAGGCCGATGGCTGGATCACCATGGACCACGTGGGCCAGCTCAAGAAGGTCCTGGCGTCCCACCCGAAGGCGGAGGTGAAGACCTATCCCAACGCCCCCCACGCGTTCTTCAACGACACGCGCGCTGACGTCTATCGGCCGGAGGCCGCGAAGGACGCCTGGGACCGGACCCTGAAGCTCTTCGCCCAGCACCTCAGGGGCTGAGCCGCCGCGGGAGGGGAGAAACAGGCTGAGGTTCACGTTCCGGAGCTGCCCGATGTACCCGTCCTCCAGCAGGCGGGCCATGTAGGCCCGGGCGGGAGACCAGCGGAACTCGTGGCACAGCATGTGCACCACGCCTCGCTGCTCGGCCGCCCGCAGCATCTCGCGGCACTGGCCGGCGTTCAGGGCCATGGGCTTCTCACAGAGCACGTGCACGCCAGCCTCGATGGCAGCCATGGTCATGGGATAGTGCTCGAAGGGAGGAGCGGTGATGGACACCAGGTCGAGGCCACCCGAGCGCAGCATCTCTCGGTAATCGGCGTAGGCCTGGGGGACCCAGAACCGGCCGGCGACGGCCTGAGCTCTCTCCAGGCGGGAGCTGCAGACAGCCACGACCTGCGTGTCCGCGCTGTCCTGAAACCCGGGAATGTGCACCAGGGCGCCGAAGCCCGTGCCGATGACGCCGACGCGGATCGTGTTAGGCATCCTACGCTCCCTCCCAACCTTTCAGGAGCACCGCCCGAGCGGGGGCGCCGTCGCCGCCCTCGAGTCTCAGGGGCAAGCAGACCAGAGTGTACTCGCCGGGGGGCACATGGCGGAGGTCGATCCCCTCGAGGATGACCGCTCCGGCCCCCAGCAGGGCCAGATGGGTGGCGGCGCGGCGCGCCCCATACTGCTCGGCAGAGAGATAGTCGATGCCCACGAGGCGTGCACCCCGGGCGAGGAGCCAGTGGGCGGCGCTCTCGTCGACGTAGACGAAGCGCCGCTGGAAGCGGGGGACCTCCCAGAGCGCGCCATTCCGGGTCTTGAACAGCACGCGCTCGACTCGTGGCGGAAGGTCCCGGGATTCCAGGAACCCGGCTGTGACTGCCCGCCCGTCGGGCATCTCCACGACGTGAGCCGGGCCGATGAGGGTGTACAGGGGCACCTGGTCGACGGTCAGCCC
>JACPFL010000112.1 GCA_016183025.1 Deltaproteobacteria bacterium
CTCGAACTTCCCCCAGCTCTCGTGAAGGTTGCGGTAGATGGCCACCCGCGGGATCGCCTGCTGCCGCTGGAGGGCCTCGACGAGGTCAGGGCGGCGCGCCGCCACCCCCAGGGCGGTCCTGGCATCGCCGACGTACTGGTCGATCAACCGGCTGGCCAGCTTGGCATTGTTCAGGGCGTCCCGGAACACGGCCTCCCGCAGGGCGGCCCGGCTGCTGGAAAACAGGATGACGCCCATCAGGACGAGCGGGACGGTGGTCGCCAGGAGGAACAGGGCGATCAGGCGGAGCTGGATCCCCCGACCGGGCCAGAGGCGGGACCGGAGGCCGGTGAGGTCCGGGAACGCGAGAGACGGGCTCATCCCGTACCTGCCGCGGGGTCTGGCTGCCCTGATTGCTGGGGCTGCACGTGCTCCCTCAGGTACCTCTCCACGTCCTCCCGGAGGATGCGACGATGCCCGCCCGGAGTCCGGATGCTCCGGAACAGCCCCCGATCGCAGAGCTTGCGGATCGTGGTGTCGCTCAGGGCGAGCAGGCGTATGGCCTCGGCCATGCGCACGGTCTGGGAGAGGGCATCTGGGGCCATGGGATTCGGATTTTTCGGATTCTGGAATCAAGAAGCATGCCTGCCGGGGGTCCGGAGGCGGAACAACCGGGCCAATCCCTTGAAATCCAGAGGATATCTGCCTAATCCAGAGATCGGCCCCAGCCCGGGATCAGGGGAAGGCCCCGGCCGGACCGGGCAGATTTCTCCCGCGGCCCTCTCCTCCTGTGATCGCGATCACAAATGTGTCAGGCAGGGCGGGCTGATCTCAGCGTCGGTACAGGGCTCGGAACACCCCCTGCTCCTCCATCTCCCGGATGAAGGTCGGGCGCACCATGTCCTCGGGCTTGAGGGTCCGGGCCTTCGGATTTCGGGGGGCGATCTCATCCAGAATGGTCTTCAGCCCTTCGGGCGAGGGGTACGGGATCTCCTTCGAGTAGCGGAGCCAGACGTCGAGGACCTCGTTGAGGATCTCGGGGTCGGTCGTCCGGGCGTAGCTGGCCACGATCTTCGTGGTGAGCTCCCGGTCCACCCGGGTCCGGTGGACCGCCTCCACGTAGGCGCGCACGAAGCGGCGGACCGTATCCGGCTTCCGCGCGATGTAGCTCTCCGTGGTGTTGAGGCTGGTGTGATGGTACTGGATCCCCAGCTTGCCCAGGTCGATCAGCTCATGGTACCCGAGCCGGCGCGCCCGGATGGTGGTGGGGGAGGAGATGGTCGCTCCCTGCACGTGCCCCTGCTGCATGGCGGCGAGCGATTCGGGGTGGCCGCCCGACTGCAGGAGCATGACGTCCTTCATCGGCTCCAGCCCCCAGCGCTTCAGCGCGACACGGGTCGAGAAGTCGCTGGACGAGCCGAAGCGGCTCACGGCGATCGTCTTGCCGCGCAGGTCCTCGGGCCGCCGGATCTGGGGGAGCGTGAGGAGCGAGAAGATGACCGTGTCGACCACACTCGCCACGATCACGGTGTCGGCCCCGCCCAGGCGTCCGAGGACCACGGCGGTCCCGCCCCAGAAGCCGATGGGCACGTCGCCGGCCAGGGCGGCCTGCGTGGCCTTGGGGGCGGCTGCGATGTAGACGAGCTCCACCTGGAGGCCGTGCTTCTCGAGAAAGCCGCCGTCCTTGGCCATCCAGGCGCCGACGAAGGCCCCGCTGACCGCGGAGTAGGACGCGGCCAGTCGCTCGACAGCGGAAGACTTCCCCGGGCCCGCGCTCAGCCCCACTCCCAGAGCCGTCCAGGACCGCCAGAGTCCGCATGCCTCGGACGTCGCCGGCCCTGGTCGGTGCCGTCACATCGGGTTGGCCCGGACGCCGGGATTGTACCACAGCCCCTGAGAGATGGAAGGGGCCGCGGTGATGGGGCCCCGGCAGGACCCTCCTGCTGCAGGGAGGGCCTTGGTGGAGCGTGGGAGCAGGTCGAGCTTGTGAGCGGCGCGGGCCTCGTCTATAATCGCCCGGCTCGAACGGTCATGGGTGGTGCGTCCCCGCAGGTCTCGCGGGGTCACCCTTGGGGGTCACCGGAGGGAGAGGAGGGTGGACGATGCGGACGCTGCTCTACATCGCGCTGGCGCTCTCGGTGGTCGGCCTGGTGCTCGCGGGCGTCGCACATCTCGCCAGTACTGCCATCCTGGGCGCCACGGCGCGCGGCATCGCGCGGGCGACCGAGGTGCTGCTGCTTTTCGGGGTGAACTTCGGGCTGCTGGAGCTGCTCCAGGCCCGGAAGTAACGGGCAGCAGTTAGCGGCAGGGCTTCCGTCCCGGGCTTGCCGTCCCGGGCACCGAGCCGTGAAGGCGCCGTTGAGCCGGGCTGCCCCGGCTCAACGGCGGAGAGGAGGCCTGCCCGGACTGCGGCCGGTCAGAGGTCGGCCAGGGTCTTCTTGACCAGGCTGATCTTGGTGGCCTTGGGTCCTTTCGGACCCTCCTCGACGCTGAACTCGACCCGGTCGCCTTCCTTCAGCGACGCGAAGGTGGTCTCCTTGAGCGCGCTCCGGTGGAAGAAGAGGTCGGAGCCGTCCTCGCCCTGAATGAACCCGTAGCCCTTTTCGCGCATCACCTTGCGGATGGTCCCGGTTGGCATTGCGTCAGATCCTCCTACAACCACCTGCAACCACCTGCCAGGCCACGATTGCCGACAGTACCGACCGTTTTTATACCACAGCGGGCCAAGTGGGGGAAGGCGATCAGACCTCCGCGTGCAGCGCCTCGGGACAGGTGACGATCAACTCTCCGCCCTCGCCGGCTGGCGCAGGTCAGAGACGCTGTCCGAGTTCCCGCAGGGCCTGCCAGGCGTCGGTGTTCCCGGGCTCCAGGGCGAGGACTTCGCGGAAGCGCTGGATGGCGGCACGCGGCTGACCCAGGCTCGCCAGACAGCGCCCCAGGCCTAGGCGCCAGGCGGCGCGGCCGAGCTCCTGCCGGAGGGCCCGCTCGAACCCCGCCACGGCGCGGCGGCAGTCACCCAGGGCCTGATAGCCCTCCGCGAGTCCCCCGTTGAGCTCTGCGGTATCCACGCCCTTGGCCCGTGCGGCCTCGAAGTGGGTCACCGCCTCCCGGTAAGCCCCCCGCGTGAGCGCGAGCTGGCCGAGACGGAGTGCCGCCCGCCCGTCCGTCGGCCTGAGCCGCGCGGCCTCCCGGTACTGCCCTTCTGCCTCCGCCGTCCGGCCGAGCCGGCGGTACTCGTCCCCGGCGCCGAGGTGGGCCGCGACCGGCCCCACCCCCCGGCGCAGCCGCGCGCGGTGCACCCGGAGGCGTTCCTCGGCGCTGAGCAGCTCCAGCACGCCGGCGTCTCCATCCACCGCGGCTGGGTCGAGGGCCAGGGCCTGCCGGGCCGCTGCGGCAGCCTCATCGGCCCGCTCCAGGCTCTGGAGCAGCTCGGCGCGCAGCAGGTGGAACCGGGCCTCCCCGGGCCGTGCGGCCAGCGCCTCCTCGATGACCGGGAGCGCGTTCTCGGGCTCCGAGGCCGCCTGGTACCCGCGGCTCAGGTAGTACTGCAGCGTGTGGACGCCGTCCGCGAGGGGGGGGCCACGCATGGTCACCGGGCTCCGGTAGGGCTGCAGGAGCTTGAAGTTGAGGTTGGTCGTCGGGCGGCCCAGGCTCCGGGGGGCGGTGAACTCCAGGCGGGTGGTGTCGTCGGTGTTCAGCTCGCCCGGCCCCGCGTAGGCCGCCACCGCCCGCTCGTCGAGGAGCAGGAAGGCCGAGAGCGCGAAGGGGTCCGGGAGCCCGAGAGCGGCGAGGTCCGCCCGCAGGGCGGCGTTCCGCGCGAACTCCGCCTTGAGCGCGCCGTAGTGCAGCGTGAGCGGGCTGGAGGGCGCCAGCAGAAAGAGGTCTGCCCCATCCGACTGCCAGAGCGTGACGGTGGGGAAGACGCTGTGCACCGTGCGGGCCACCATGGCCACGTCCTCGGGCGCCATCCCGTAGAGCTGGAACCACTGGAAGAAGACCCCACCGGGCCTGAGCCTGGCCCGGACCGTTTCGTAGAACTCCCGGGTGAAGAGGCTGGCGATCCCGGCGATCCAGGGGTTGGAGGGCTCGGAGATGATGACATCGTAGGGCTCGCGCGCGGCCAGGACGTAGTTGCGGCCGTCGCTGATGACCATCCGCACCCGTGGGTCGGCGAGCACGTTGCCGTTCCGGTCCGCGAAGAACCGGGCCGCCTCCACCATCGCCGGCTCGATCTCGACGACATCGATGGCTTTGACCGGGAAGGTCGCGACGGCCTTCGCGGTCATCCCGCTGCCGAGGCCGATGATCAGGACGCGCTCGGCCTTGGGATGGAAGAGCAGGGGGAGGTAGCCGGTCATGAGCTGCGTGAAGGTGTCGCCGTCGGAGGCATCGGTCTTCCCGTTCGTCTTCAGGAAGAGGTAGTCCGCACCGGGATCCTTGTGCACGCTGACGGTGGCGGTCAGTCCCTCGCGGTAGTAGAGGAGATCCTGCTGCCGCATGATCTCCTTGGTGAGGCTGGTCAGGGGGAACCGGGTGTAGATGTCGGGGTAGATGACGACCCCGCTCGTCAGGAGATGCTTGTCCCAGGGGGTGCTCAGGAGCAGCCCGGCTGCCAGGACCGCGGTCACCGGGACCGCCAGGGCGGCCTTCAGCCTGGCGGTCAGGCGGGGGTCGGCCGCGATCAGCGCGACCCCGGTCAGCAGGTTCAGGGCCACCCCGAGGATCACCGTGCGCTGCAGCCCCAGCATCGGGATCAGGAGGAACCCCCCCGAGAACGCCCCCAGGATCGCGCCCACGGTGTTGGCCGCATAGGCGGTCCCCACGCGCCGCCCCAGGGTGTAGAGGCCCCGCGTGAAGAGCTGGATGACCAGGGGAAAGGTCATGCCGAAGAGCAGGGTCGGCACGAGCATGACGAGGGCCGAGAGGAAGAGCTGCAGCCCCAGGAACATCTGGAAGGTCTCGCTGAACCCCTGGTAGAGGCGGAGGAAGAGCAGGGGGAGCTGTTCGAACAGGGGGAGGGTGACGAAGTTGGTCAGGCCGATGACCACCTCGAGCAGACCGAAGGCGGCCAGGGTGGCCGGGCGCAGTCCCCAGGCCCTCCCGTAGAGCATGCTCCCCAGGGCCAGGCCCACGAGGAACGTACGAGGTGCCGATGACCAGGGTGAGGATGCGGGACCAGGCGTTCTCGTAGAGCATGGCGACGAACCCGGAGATCGCGAACCCGAGCAGGACGACCGTGGCCGGGCCGATCGGGGCTCCCGGGAGTTCGGGAGCGGGCGTCCCACCCGGAACGGCCGCGGCCGGCCCGGGTAGCGCGGGCGTGGAGGTGCTGATGCCTGGGATCTGGACCGCGCCCGGCTCTGCCGTCAGGGGATGGCCCCAGCGGGCCCCGAGCCTGTCGAGGAGGAGCGCACCCGCTGCCACGAGCAGGTTGACCGCGGCCCCGAGGTAGATGGTCCGGCGCAGGCCAAGGGCCGGGATGAGCAGGTAGCCGGCCAGGGCGCATCCGGCCACGGCCCCGAGCGTGTTCACGCCGTAGAGGTAGCCGACCTTCCGCCCCACTTCTGCGGGCGAGGTCACGAACCACTTGCTGAGGACTGGGAGCGTGGCGCCCATGAGCAGGGTCGGGAAGAGGAGCACGAGCGCGCAGAGCAGGAAGGTGGCCAGGGAGAAGATGGCAAAGGAGAACTCGCTCAGGCGGAACAGGGCGAGGTAGGCCTGCTGCGCCACCCCGAACAGCCAGGGGACGGCCAGGGCGTACAGGCCGATCGCGCCCTCCAGCAGGGCGTACAGGCTGAGGTAGCGCGCCCGGCGGTCCGCGATCCGGCCAAAGAGGTAGCTGCCGAGGGCCAGCCCCCCCATGAACGCCGTGAGGACCGTGGCGATGGCGTAGGTGGTGTTGCCGATGAACTGGGTGAGCATCCGGGTCCAGACGACCTCGTAGAGCAGGCCGCTCATCCCGGAGAGCAGGAAGCAGGCGAGGAGCAGCCAGGCGGTCACGGTCATGGTATCCTCCGCGGCGCGACGGGCGGACAGGCCCGGTGCAGCCGCGCGATTATAACGGCTCGCCCAGGCTCCGGCAAACGTCCGCGCTGGGGGTGCGGGGCCAGCGGTCGGGGGCCTCGCATGACGGGTGTCGCGAAGCTGCTGCGGGCGCCGGCGGGGGTTGACGCGGCCCGAGGCGGCCGTTACCGCGGCGCGATAGCCGGGCAGGACAGAGGGGTCATGGATTCTAAGGGAGGTCTTTTTTCCGGTCCGTCACGATGTTCTTGTCTCTGGCCTCGGCCGTGGCGCGCAGCATCTGGTCCTTCATGACCAGCTCCTTGATCAACCGCCCGACCGTCTCGGCCTCGGCGCCTCGCCCGAGCCCCGCAAGGCCGCGCTTCTTCTGCATGAGCGCGCTGTAATTCTTCGGGAACGAATCCCGGAACAGGTCGTAGGCCTTCTCCGCGGCCTGCAGGGCCTCCTCGTACCGGCCGGCGTCGTTCAGCCGCTTGGCCTCGTCAAGCAGGGCCCGGTACTGGGACTCGTGGCTGCTCTCGCGATCCATCACGCTCCCCCTGTCATCTGTCTCCCACGGTGACCGGCGGTCCGGGCTCGCGAGCGGCCAGGAAGATCCCGCCCAGCACCAGCCCACCGCCGAGCACCTTCAGCGCGCCGAGCCCCTCCCCGAGCAGCACGAGGGCCAGCAGGCTCGAGCCGACCGGCTCCCCCAGGATCGCGAGGGCAACCGTGGTGGCGGGGAAATACCGGAGCGCCCAGTTGAACATGGAGTGTCCCACAAGCTGGGGGCCGAGGGCAAGGAGGAGGAAGAGGAGGTAGTCCCGCCGGGGATACGTGAACAACGGGTGGCCCAGGGCTAGAACCAGGAGAAGCAGGAGCAGCGCGGCGGTCCCATAGACCAGGGTGATGTAGCTGAGGAGGGGCAGGCGGGGTCGGACCCGGCGCCCGACCAGGAGGTAGCCCGAGGCCATGAGCGCCCCGAGCAGGGCCAGGAGATCCCCCCGCAAGGAGCCGGCCGGAGCCCCGAGGTCATGGAGCCCGATGAGCGCGGCCCCGGAGGCCGACAGGGCAATGGCCGTGATCAGGGGGCGGCCCGGTCGCTCGTGGAGCAAGAGAGCCGAGGCGACCCCGACGAAGAGCGGGTTGGTCGTGACGAGGACGACCGAGCTGGCGACGGAGGTCTGCTGGAGCGAGCTGGTCCAGAGGGCGAAGTGCAGGCCCAGGAAGGCCCCAGCCAGGAGGCAGGCGGGTGCGTCCTGTCGCCCGATGGACGTGAGGTCCCGCCCGCCCCGGAGCGCGAGCAGGGGGAGCAGCATCAGGGTGGCCAGCACCATGCGGTAGGCGGCGATGACGGAGGCCGGGGCCGAGGCGAGTCGGATGAGGATGGAGGCGAAGGAGATCGCCACCACCCCGACCCCCATGGCCACCCAGCGACCGACGCCCGCTTCGGCACCCCTCATCCCCGTATCCCACGCGCTGCGGTCCTCAGACCTCCTGCTCCACGGTCACCCCGACTGGCTCCGCCCGCTCGCGGGCCGGCGCCCCCCGGGTCAGCCAGAGGAAGCCGGCAACTCCCAACAGCCCGCTCCCGCCGCCGAAGACGAACGCCCCGGCCAGGCCCGTGAAGTCCGTCAGGGCCCCGGCCAGAAGCGGGCCTCCGGCGAGTCCCAGGCTCATCGCGAGGTTGAACAGCCCCATGACAACCCCCATGCCGTAGCTCCGCCCGCTCACGGCGATCATGGCGGTGGCGGCCGGCAAGGCGATGGCGCTGGCCAGTCCCAGGATGACGCTGATGACGTAGACGTGCAGCGAGAGAGTGGCGAGCGGGATGGCCAGGACCCCCAGCGAGGCGATCAGGCCGCCGACCGCCACCAGGGCCCGCCGGCTGAACCAGTCGGCCAGGCGGCCGAACGGGCCCTGGAAGGCCGAGGTGGTCAGGATGTTGACGGAGACCAGGAGCCCGATCTCGGAGGTGGAGAGGCGGAGCTGCGCACTGGCCATCAGCGGCAGGAAGGCGAGCACGATCCCCCGCCCCACGGCATTGATGGTGCGGAAGCAGGAGACCCCGAGGACGACAGGGTCCCGGAGCACCCGGTGATAGGGGATCGCCTGGTCGCGCGGGATCCTGGCGCTCAGGCGCAGATCGGGCAGCCGCATCTGGACCAGGAGGAAGCCGAGCAGGCTGAGGGCCCCCATGAGGTAGAAGGTCGCCTGCACGTTCAGGTGGTCCTGCAGGAACCCGCCCATCATGGGGCCGAACCCGAATCCGCCGAAGAGCGCCACGTTCAGCCACCCCATGTAGACGCCCTGGCGCTCCTGGGGCGCCAGCTCGGCGGCATAGGCCATGGCGATGGGCATGACCATGGCCGAGGCCACCCCCTGGAAGAGACGGGTGAAGGTCAGCTCCTGGATGTTGCGGGCCACCACCAGCCCCAGCGAAGAGAGCGCGAAGACCAGGAGCCCGGCCGCGATGAAGCGCTTACGCCCCCAGTCGTCGGAGATGCGGCCGATCAGGGGGAGCACCGCGATGCGTGAGAGGTTGAAGGCGGCGAAGAAGAGCCCGAGCCAGAGGCCGGAGGCGCCGAGGCTGTAGGCGTAGATGGGGAGCAGGGGGGCCACCACGCCAAGGCCCATGGAGGAGATGAAGAGGGAGAGCAGGAGCAGGGGAAAGGCCCGGGCCCGGAGCGGGGACCCGCCAGGCGGGGTGGCGAGGGACATCACCTTGTCTCTTATCAGCCAGGCCCACACCGGTCAAGGGCGGTCGCCGGGTCGACGGCTGTTGCTCCCCTGATGGAATCGTGCTAGCCTACCGCCATGCTGCTCATCGGGGCGCTGGTCGTCATCCTCGTCATCATCCTCTCGAGCGCCATCCGGGTGCTCAACGAGTACGAGCGGGGAGTGGTCTTTCGCCTCGGGCGCGTCATCGCGGCGAAGGGGCCCGGGCTGATCCTGCTCATCCCGGTGGTCGACCGCATGGTCCGGGTGAGCCTGCGGACCGTGACCATGGCCGTGCCGCCCCAGGACGTGATCACCCGGGACAACGTCTCCATCAAGGTGAGCGCGGTCATCTACTTCCGCGTCCTGCTCCCGGTCAAGGCCGTGATCGAGGTCGAGGACTACCTCTTCGCCACCTCCCAGCTCGCCCAGACGACGCTCCGAAACGTCTGTGGCCAGGCCGAGCTCGACCAGCTCCTGGCCCAGCGCGAGCACATCAACGAGCGGCTGCAGGAGATCCTCGACCACCAGACCGACCCCTGGGGGATCAAGGTCTCGCTCGTCGAGATCAAGCATATCGACCTCCCGCAGGAGATGCAGCGGGCCATGGCCAAGCAGGCCGAGGCGGAGCGCGAGCGGCGCGCCAAGGTGATCAACGCCGAGGGCGAGTTCCAGGCCGCGACCAAGCTCGCCGCGGCCTCCGACATCATGAACGCCCAGCCGATGGCCTTGCAGCTCCGCTTCCTGCAGGCCATCCGGGAGATCTCCGCGGAGAAGAGCTCCACCATGGTCGTGCCCATCCCGGTGGACCTGATCCAGGCCCTGCTGGAAGACCGGGGCAAGGGCTCCCCTGCCGGCTCATAGTGAGGGCGTAGCCGAAAACCGCGCCGGCCCGCCCCTGCTCACTGCGCGGACGCCAGCGCGTCGCGCAGGCCGTCGCCCACCAGCGTGAACCCCAGCACCGCCAGCAGGATCGCCAGCCCGGGCCAGAGGAGCAGCCAGGGGGCGGTGAGCACCCAGGCCCGCCCGCTGCTCAGCATCGCGCCCCACTCGGGCGTGGGCGGCTGCGCCCCCAGTCCGAGGAAGCTCAGCCCGGCCACCTCCAGGATCGCGGTCCCCATCCCCAGCGTGGCCTGAACGAGCAGCGGGCCGGCGCAGTTCGGGAGCACGTGCCGGACCAGCACGCGGCCGGTCCCCGCCCCCAGGGCGTGGGCCGCCTCCACGTAGGGCTCGGCCTTCACGACCAGCACGGTCGCGCGCACGAGCCGGGCATAGGTGGGGATGCCGATGACCCCGATGGCCAGGAGGGCGTTCTGCAAGGACGGGCCCGCGATCCCGACGATGGCCACGGCCAGCAGGAAGGCGGGGAAGGAGAGCAGCACGTCCATGGCGCGCATGAGGAGCTGGTCCAGCCGCCCCCCCGCAAAGCCTGCGAGCGCGCCCACAGGGACCCCGATGCTCAGGGCGATGCCCACCCCCACGACCCCCACCAGCAGGGAGACCCTGGCCCCGTAGAGGATCCGGCTGAGCAGGTCGCGGCCGAGGTCATCCGTGCCCAGCGGGTGGCGCGGGGACGGCCGCGCCAGGCGTTCCAGCAGGTCCTGATCGGCCGGGCCATGTGGGGCCAGCACCGGGGCGAGCGGGGCGGCCGCCAGGAGCGCCATCAGGAGGAGGAGGCCGACGACCCCGCCGCGATTGCGACGGAAGCGGCGCCAGAGGCGGGGCGTGGAGCGGCTCATGCGGGCTCCGGCCGGTAGCGGATCCGCGGGTCCGCCCGGACGTACAGGAGGTCGGTCAGGAGGTTCAGGAGGACGAAGGTCAGCGCGAACAGGAGCAGGCACCCCTGCACGAGCGGGTAGTCGCGGGCGAAGATGGCGTCCACCGTGAGCCGGCCGAGCCCGGGCCAGGCGAAGATGCTCTCGGTCAGCACCGCCCCGCCGAGGAGCGTGCCGAACTGCAGCCCGGTGATCGTGAGCACCGGGACCAGGGCGTTGCGCAGGGCGTGGCGCAGGAGCACGACGGGCTCGCTCAGCCCCTTGGCCCGGGCCGTGCGGATGTACTCCCCGCCGAGGGCCTCGAGGAGGGCGGCCCGGGTCATCCGGGCGATGAAGGCAGTGGGCACGGTGGCCAGCGTGAGCCCCGGCAGCAGCAGGTGCCGCAGGCTGTCCCCGAAGGCGCGGAGGTTCCCGGTGAGCAGGCTGTCGAGCAGGTAAAAGTGGGTGACGCGCTGCAGGTCGCTCGCCGGGCTGAGCCGCCCGGAGAAGGGGAGCCAGCCCAAAAGCGCGGAGAACAGGAGCATGAGGAGCAGGCCGAGCCAGAAGACGGGCATGGCGATGCCGACCGTGGAGCCGATGGTCCCGAGGTAGTCCCAGAGCGTGGCCGGGCGACTGGCGGAGAGCGCGCCTGCCGCGACCCCGAGCACGATCGCCACCCCCATGGCGAACAGGGCGAGCTCGATCGTGGCCGGGAACTTCAGCCCGAGCTCGCCCAGCACCTCGTTGTTCGTCTGGATGGAGCGGCCCAGGTCGCCGGTGGCCAGACGGCCGAGGTAGCGCAGGAACTGGGTCGCGAAGGGGCGGTCCAGGCCCAGGCGCTCGCGCAGGGCCGCCACCGCCTCGGGCGTGGCGCGCTCGCCGAGCATGATCTGGGCCGGGTCGCCGGGGGTGAGGTGCAGGGTCAGGAAGGTGACGAAGGCGACCCCGAGGAGGACCGGGACGAGGAGCAGCAGGCGGTGGGCGACGTATCGCGCCATCTGAGTGCCGTCAAGCGGACGGTGGGGTGGTGCGGGTTGAGATCCCGCCCGAGCCCGGTGTCAAGGGCGCCCCCCCGGCTGCTCCAGCCACACGCGATGGAAGCGGTGATCCCCCGTGGGGTTGAGGGCGTACCCCCTCACGCCCCGCCGCACGGCCCCGAGCTGGACCGAGTGGACGAGCGGGATCCAGGGGGCCTCCTCGTGGATGAGCTCCTGCGCCTTCCGGTAGAGCGGGGCGCGCTCCTCCCGGGTGTTGAGGGCCTGCGCCCGGCGGAGCACGTCATCGAGCCGGCGGTCCCGGAAGAAGGCCAGGTTGTTGGCGCTCCCGCGCACCGCGGCATCCGAGCTGAGCAGGGTGTAGAGGAAGTTGTCAGGGTCCCCGTTGTCGCCGGTCCAGCCGAGCAGCAGCATGTCGTGCTCGCCGTTGCGGGACCGTTCCAGGTACGCGCCCCACTCGTAGGAGACGATCCGGACCTCGACCCCCACGGCCCGGAACTGGGCCTGCAGCACCTCGGCCACCTTGCGGGCATCCGGCATGTACGGGCGCGCGACGGACATGGCCCAGAGGTCCGCGCGGAACCCCCGGGGATGGCCGGCCTCGGCCAGCAGGCGCCGCGCCCGCTCCGGGTCGTAGGTGTAGGGGCGAATTCCCTCGTGATGCCCCCAGATGACCGGCGGCAGAGGGGTCTGGGCCGGCACGCCGTAGGCTCCGAACAGCCCCTTGACCAGGCGCGCCTTGTCGACGGCGTGGCTCAGCGCCTGGCGCACGCGCCGGTCCCGGAACAGCGGCTTCTCCGTGTTGAAGGCGAGGTAGCCCACGTTCATCCCGGTCTGGGTGTGCAGAACGAGGGCCGGATTGCGTTGGATCCGAGGGACGTCGTCGGTGTTGATGCCGTGCATCCCGTGGATGGTGCCGGCCTCGAGCTCGAGCAGGCGGACCGAGTTTTCGAGGATGGGCTTGAAGATCAGCCGGTCGAGGTAGGGGCGGCCGGCCCAGTGGCCCCGGTTCGCCTGCAGCACCACGCGCTCGTTGGGGAGCCACTCGACCAGGCTGAACGGGCCGGTCCCGATGGGATGCTTGAAGATGTCCTCACCGTAGCGCTCCAGGGCCGCTGGGCTCATGATGGCGGCAAAGGGCATGGCCAGGTTGGCCAGGAAGGGAGCCGAGGGCCGGCTCAGCTCGAACCGGACCGTCTGCTCGTCCAGGGCCCGCACCCGGGTCACGATCCCCGGATACCCCCCGAACATCGACGCCCAGTACTCGAACGGGCCGCGGTGATGCGGGTGGTGCTTGAACATCTGCCGCTCGAAGCTCGTCACCACGGCCTTTGCGGTGAAAGGGGTCCCGTCGTGGAAGCGGACCCCGCGGCGCAGCATGAAGGTCCAGGCGAGCCCGTCGCGGGAGACGCGCCAGGAGGTGGCGAGGGCCGGCTCGACCTCGGTAGTCCCCTCGCGGAACTGGACCAGGGTATCGAAGATCTGCCGCGTGACATCGAAGGACTCGCCGTCAGTGACGTTGTGCGGGTCCAGCTTGACCGCGTCTTTCGGCTTGCCGTAGATGAGCGTGCCGCCGGTCAGCGGGGCCGGTCCCGCGACGGCCTCCCCCGTTCGGGGGACGGCAGGCAGGTGGACGGGAAGAACCAGGAAGCTGCCGGTGAGGACCAGGATGGTGGCGAGCGTGAGGACGAACGTGCGCAAGCGGCCAATTCCTCCTGATTTTGCGCATTATAGACCGCCACGCCACGGCAATTCCAGTTGACCCCTCTGGACCGCCCCTCTACAATGCGGCCTCATGGGAAGGCGTTCAAGACATCGCCGGCTGGTGAAGAAGGCCGCCCAGAGGGCGGCCCGCAAGCTGGCCGCCCGGGAGTCCCGGCAGACCCAGGAAGAGACCGCCCGGCCGATCGCCGAACGCGGCGAGGAGCTTCAGGAGAAGCTTGACGCGCTGGTCCAGGAGCTGGACCGGATGATCGAGGGGCAGAGGCGCAAGCCTGGCGGCCCCTGGGAGCCCCGGATTCATCTGTGCGATGGGACCCTGGCGCGGAAGCCCTGAGGGAGGCGGTGATGAAGTTCGAGAGGGGGGACACGGTGCGGGTGATGGGGAACCAGGCCGACCCGACCGCCACCAGCGAGTACGAGATCGTGGCCAGCTACCAGGGCAAGGTGGGGACCGTCGTCGAGGGCGGCATCCAGACCGCGACTGGCCGGTGCATCTACGTGGTGGAGTTCACGGACCACAAGCAGTTCCCCTTTGCTGAGGAGGAGATCGAGGCGTCCCCACCGGGCTGACCCCCGGCCCTGGCCGCCTTCCCCTCCGGGAAGTTTTCCGGCATGCCTCCTCCCGCGTCTGAGGTCCTCGACGTGGTCGTGCGCTGGCAGGAGGCGCCTTCCGCCTACGTGGCCACTGTCCGGCTCTCCGCCGGGGGGAAGGAGGAGCGGTACGAGGCGGCCATCCCCTCCGAGCGCCCGCTTCCCGAAGGGTTCCTCCGGATCCTGGCCTTCCAGATCTGGCAGCACCTGACCTATTTGTTCCGGGAGCACTACGACGCCGAGCTGGAAAGCCACATCGCCGCCAGGCTGCCCGGGATCGTCGCCCACATCACGCGCTCGGCCTTCGTGCAGCTCACCGAGGGCGAGGCGGCGGTCGCGGAGGAGCCGCTCCCCACGCTGTCCGATGAGGAGATCGAGAGCGCCTGCGACCGGGCCGGGCTGCCGCCCCCGGAGCGCGCGATCGTACGGGAGATCCTGGCGCTCGAGTCCGCGGGCGGTCATCCGGTGGAGAAGGCCGAGCGCTTCGACCGGATCATCGGCCGGGCCGCCGACCGTCGGAAGGTGGCGGGCGTGGCGGCCTACCTGTGCTACCGCCTGATGAAGCTCCGCGAGCCGCTCCGCGGGCCGGGCGAGTAGCGGGCGGTCGCCCGTGCGCGGTCAGGGGAGCGGGAACTGCTCGAGTCCCAGCCGGATCTGCTGGAGGAACCGGCCGGCCAGCCCGCCGTCAATGACCCGGTGGTCGTAGGACAGGCACAGGAAGGCCATGTGCCGGATGGCGATGGCATCGTCCTCGGTCACCACCGGCCGCTTGACCACGGAGCCGATTCCCAGGATGGCGACGTTGGGCTGGTTGATGATGGGGGTGCCGATGACGTTGCCGAAGGCCCCCAGGTTGTTCACCGTGAACGTGGCCCCCTTCACCTCATCGGGGACGAGCTTCTTCTGCCGGGCCCGCGTGGCCAGGTCGGCCACCGCCCGGGCCAGGCCCGCCAGGTCCAGGCGGTCGGCGTCGTGGATCACCGGGACGATGAGGCCGTCGTCCAGGGCCACCGCTACCCCGATGTGGTAGTACTTCTTCAGCACGATCCGGTCGTCGACCACCGAGGCATTGAAGAGCGGGAAGGCCTTCAGCGCCGCGACGGCCGCGTGGATGACGAAGGGGACGTAGGTCAGGCTCGCGCCCTCCTGCTGTCGGAAGGCCTCCTTCACCCCCTCCCGGTAGCGGGCGATCCGGGTCATGTCCACCTCGGTCACGCCCGTCACGTGGGGCGAGGTCCGGACGCTGCGGAGCATGTGCTCCGCAATGGCCCGGCGCATCGGCGTGAACGGGACGATCTCCTCGAGCGCCTCCGCCGCAGGGACTGACGGCCGCGCCGTCGGCGGAGCCGGGGTGGGGGCCGGGCCCGCCGCGGGCGCCGCGGCCTGCCGGGCCACGTAGTCCAGCACGTCCTTCTTCGTGACCCGTCCCTCGAACCCGGTGCCGCGGATCTGGCCCAGGTCCACCCCGTGCTCGCGGGCCAGGCGCATGACCACCGGGGAGATCCAGCCGGCCTCGGCCGGCGCGCCGGGACGCCCAGGGGCGGTGGCAGGCGCAGGCCCTGCTGACGGAGCGGCCGCGGGAGGGGTGGCGGCAGGCGGGGCGACCGTGGCGGCAGCCGGGGCTGGCGGCTGGGCGGCGGGGGCCGGAGCGGGGGTCGCGCGGGGGGTGGCCGGCGCGGCCTCGCCCTCGGTCGCGATCGTCCCGATCACCGTGCCCACCGGGACCAGGGCTCCTTCTTCTGCCAGGATCTGGGTGAGCACGCCGCCCACCGGAGCCGTGATCTCGGTCGCCACCTTGTCGGTCTCGATCTCGAAGAGCGGCTCGTCGCGTGCCACCCGCTCGCCGGGCTCCTTGAGCCACCGGACAAGGGTCCCCTCGGAAATGCTGATCCCCATCTGGGGCATCTTCAGCTCATAGGGCATGGGTCGGCTCGCCAGACTTGGGCGGCGCCTCCGGCCTCAGAAGGCGGCCAGGTCGCGCAGGGCCTTCAGGATCTTGTCGCGGTTCGGCAGGTAGGCTTCCTCGAGGGGGGGGCTGAACGGCACCGGGGTGTCCAGGGAGGCCACGCGCGCGACAGGGCCATCCAGGGCAGTGAACGCCTCCTCGGCGATGAGGGCGCTCACCTCGGCGCCCACCCCGAACGTCTTGTGGGCCTCGTAGACCACGAGGGCTTTCCCCGTCTTCCTCACCGACCCGAGCACCGTCGCCTTGTCGAGCGGGGAGAGGGTGCGCAGGTCCACGACCTCCGCGCTTACCCCCTCCTTCGCGATCTCCTCGGCCGCGGCCAGCGAGTGGTGGAGCATGGCCGAGTAGGTGACGATCGTGATGTCGGTCCCCTCGCGCTTCACCTCGGCCTGGCCCAGCGGGACCATGAAGTCGTCGTCCGGGATCTGGGCCTTGATCCGCCGATACAGGTGCTTGTGCTCGAAGTAGATGACCGGGTTGGGGTCACGGATGGAGGCCTTGAGCAGCCCTTTCGCGTCGTAGGGCGTGGCCGGGGCGACGACCTTCAGGCCCGGCATGTGGCAGTACCACGCCTCCGCGCACTGGGAGTGGAACGGCCCGCCGCGGAACCCGCCGCCGAAGGGGGCGCGGATGACGATGGGGACCGGCTCGCCCAGGCGGTAGTGATACATGGCGGCCATGTTGCAGATCTGGTCGAAGGCCGAGATCATGAAGTCCGAGAACTGGATCTCGGCCACGGGCCGCATCCCCATCAGGGAGGCGCCGATCGCGGCGCCGACGATGGCCATCTCGGCCAGGGGGGTGTCCAGGCAGCGCCATTCGCCGAAGCGCTTCAGGAGCCCGTCGGTGACCTTGAAGGCCCCCCCGTAGGCCCCGACGTCCTCGCCCAGGATGAAGACGGAGTCGTCCTTCTCCATCTCCTCCCAGAGCGCCTCCCGGATGGCCTCGAGATAGGTCACCTCACGCATAGACGCCCTCCTGCACCTCCGCGGGATCGGGGTAGGGGCTCGACTCCGCGTAGGCGATGGCGTCGTCGATGACCTTGTTGATCTCGTTCACGATCTCCTGGATCTTGTCGCGGTCCACCACCTGGTGCTCGATGAGCTAGCGCTCGAAGCGGTCCACGGGGTCTCTCCTCTTCCACTCGGCGAACTTCTCGGACGGGACATAGAAGGCGCTGTCGTGCTCACCGTGGCCGGACATCCGCATGGTCTTGCACTCGAGGAGCGTCGGCCCCCCGCCGCCCCGCGCCCGCCCCACGGCCTCGCGGCAGGCCCGGTACACGGCCAGGACGTCGTTGCCGTCCACGACCACCCCCGGGAACCCATACCCCTTCGCCCGCTCGGCGATGTCGCGGATCGCCATCTGCTTCTCGACCGGGACCGAGTAGGCATACTGGTTGTTGTTGCAGACGAAGATGACCGGCAGGCGGAAGACGGCGGCGAAGTTCAGGGACTCGTGGGCGGTGCCGGTGCTGGCGGCGCCATCGCCGAAGAAGACCGCGGCCACCCTGTCCTCGCCCCGCATCTTGAACGCCAGGGCCGCCCCCAACGCGACGGGCATGCCCGCGGCCATGGAGCTGATGAACCCCAGCGTGTTGGTCTTCATGTTCCCGAAGTGGATGTTGCCGTCCTTGCCCCTGGTGGGCCCGGTCTTCTTGCCCATGTACTGCGCCAGGATCTCCCGGGGGGTGAGCCCCCGGATGAAGTGCAGGGCCAGGTCCCGATGGGAAGGGGCCACCGCATCCCGGGGCTCGAGCGCGAAGCCGCATCCCACGGGGATCGCCTCCTGGCCCGTGCTGAGGTAGACGCTCCCGGGGAAGCGCCCCTGGCGGTAGAGGACACGGAGCCGGTCCTCGAACTGGCGGGTCAGCTTGAGGTAGTAGTACATGCGGATGAGGTCCTGGTCCTTCAGCTCGGCGATATCCTTCGTCGACTTCCGTGTCTGAACGATGGCCCCCACCTCCTTTAGAGAAGAGCAGCTCCCGATTCGACCATTCTATATATATTATCATAGGCAGTGGCGAGGGGCTCGACAATTCGCCGCATCGGGCCGGCCACGACCGTCGCAATTTCCCCGGTGATGTGCTAGGGTTCGGCCTGTGCCATTTCGGAAAGACGCTGGCCATCCGCACAGCCCGGCTCCACAACGGCCGGGTTCCAGCATGCCGGACCGGGAACCCGCCTGACCGGCCGGCTGGGGGGAAGCGATGCTGGCTGAGTTGCTTGAGGGACGCTATCCCCGCGCGATGACGCTCCCTGACGATACCCCGGTGCTCATCCGCCCGATGGTCCCCGACGACGGACCCGCCCTGCTCCAGTTCTTCCGAGGTCTTCCCGAAGAGGACCGCCTCTATCTGAACGATGATGTGACCAAGGAGGCGGTCATCCAGGCATGGTGCCGCGAGCTGAACTATGACCGCGTGCTCCCGCTCCTCGCGGACGTGGACGGGCGGATCGTGGCCGACGCCACCTTGCACCAGCAGCCGCGCGGCTGGATGAGCCACATCGGCCGGGTGCGGGTGGCGGTCGCGCCTGAGTACCGCCGCCGGGGGCTGGCCGGCGTCCTGGTCCGTGAGCTGATCGAGGTGGCGGTGGACGTCGGGCTGGCCAAGCTGGACGCGGAGTTCATGGTCGAGCAGGAGGCGGCCATGCGCCTGATGGAGAAGCTGGGCTTCTACCGGGTCGCGATCCTCCCCCAGCACGTCTGGGATCTCAGGGGGGAGACCCATGACTTCGTCATCATGGTCCACGATATCCGGCCCGATGCGGAGTACTTCGAGCCGGCGGACTGATCGAGGCTCCCCGAAACCCGTTTACCCCGACCCTCCCGAACGCTAGAATGACCTCCGGGTCGGAACCGGAAGGAGGTGAGACGAGATGGTGAACGAGACGCAGGTCTGGGAGGCCATGAAAGAGTGCTACGATCCGGAGATCCCGGTGAACATCGTGGACCTCGGACTCGTGTACGAGGTCAAGGTCGAGGAAGATCGGGTGAAGGTGCAGATGACGCTCACGGCCCCGGGGTGCGGCATGGGCCCGGCGATCGCCGGCGACGTGCGGGAGCGACTCATGGCCGTCCCGGGCGTCAAGGACGCGGACGTCGAGCTGGTCTGGGATCCACCATGGAATCCCGAGATGATGAGCGAGGAGGCCAAGCGGACCCTCGGGATCTGACCCCCTGCCCGTCTATCCTTCTCCCGCCGCCGGACCCTGGCCGTTGACACAAGCCCGGCCATGCGGTTAGCTCCCTGAGGGCACGCTCGATGGCGCGAACGGGCGTGCGGGGGAATGCCGATGGCAGTGGTGAAGGCGGCGGCCTACATCCTGGCCCATGCACCGGATCTGGTGCGCTACGGCTCGAAGCCCTGGCGGGAGATCGCCCAGAATCCCGCCCTGGGGGAGCGCCTCCGGAGCCACCTCCGGCCCTTCGAGGCTGCGGCCGCCTACCCGCCCAATCAGGTCTTCGTGGGAAACCTCCGGCCTGATGCCCTGCACGAGGTCCCCGAGCCCTGGTATGCGCACCCGGTCCCTGAGGCCGGGCCTCACGGCCGGTTCGGCGGACTGCTGCCCCAGCCCGCCCTGTACCGGGCGCTCAAGCGCGCGGACCAGTTCGACCTGATCGGGCTGGACACGCGCTGGCTCGCGGACCTGCCCGGCGGGGAGGGGGTCAGGGGATGGCCGGCGGATCGGATCGCCCAGGCGGTGGCGGCAGAGCAGGCGCTCCCGTTGTATGACGGACCGCAGCAAGTGGGCTGCATCCGGCCAGCCCACGAGCAGGACGAGAGCCTCACGGCTCAGGTGCTGTTGGAGAACTTCGCGGCCAAGGCAACGGGCGCCTTCGCCCTGGAGGCGCTGCTGGCGCAGACGGGGTTGGAGCCGGCCGCCGTGGAGTACATCCTGAGCTGCTCCGAGGAGGCCGTCGGGGATCGGTACAACCGGGGCGGGGGGAACTTGGCCAAGGCCATCGGAGAGCTGACGGGGTGTGGGCGAGCGACCGGGTCCGACGTGAAGGCGTTCTGCGCGGCCCCGATCTATGCCCTCGTGCATGCCGCGGCCCTGGTGGAGGCGCGGGTGTTCCAGCGGATCGCGGTGGTCGGCGGCGGGTCGCTGGCGAAGCTGGGGATGAAGTTCCTCGGGCACCTGGACCGGGGCATGCCCGTGCTCGAGGACGTGCTGGGGGGGATGGCCTTCCTGGTCGCCCCGGACGACGGCCAGGCCCCCCGGATCCGCCTGGACGCTGTTGGCAAGCACGACATCGCGGCCGGGAGCGCCCCCCAGGCAATCATGGAGGCGCTGGTGGCCCGCCCCCTGGAGCAGCTCGGGATGAAGCTCTGCGATGTGGGGAAGTACGCGGCGGAGCTGCACAACCCGGAGGTGACGGTCCCGTCGGGGAGCGGCAATGTGCCGCGGACCAACTACCGGATGATCGCGGCGCTGGCGGTGCTGCGCCGGGAGATCGGGCCGCGCGACATGGAGGATTTCATCCGAGCCCGCGGGATGCCCGGCTATGCCCCCACGCAGGGGCACATCCCGGCCGGCGTGCCGTTCGTGGGCCATGCGCTGGCGATGATGGCGGCCGGGGAGCTGGACCGGGCGATGTTCATCGCGAAGGGGAGCCTGTTTCTGGGGCGGATGACCCAGCTCTCGGACGGGCTCTCGTTTCTGCTGGAGCGCCCCTGAGCAGGGGAGCTTTCTGACCATCGGGCGAAGGGAGGTGAGGCAGCGACATGTTCGAGGGGAAGAAGGTCATTGCCATCGGGGAGCGGGACGGGGTGCCCGGCCCCGTGATCGCGGAGTGTCTGGAGCAGCTGGGAGCCGAGGTGGTCTTCCAGGCGACGGAGTGCTTCGTGTGAACGGCGGCGGGGGCCATGGACCTGGAGAACCAGGCGACGATCAAGCGGCTGGCGGAGGAGCACGGGGCCGAGCACCTCGTGGTGGTGCTGGGGGCCACGGAGGCGGAGGGGCTGGAGCTGGCCGCGGAGACGGTGACCGCGGGGGATCCGAGCTACGCAGGTCCACTGGCCGGAGTCTCGTTGAGGCTCCCGGTGTATCACATCCTTGAGCCGGAGGTGACGGAGGGGCTGCCGGCGGAGCTGGTCGAGGAGAAGCTGGGGATGATGGCCATGGTGGCCGATGTGGGGCGGATCAGCGAGGTCCTGACGCGCCGCCGCCAGGCCCTCATGACCGCCTGAGGACCGCGGGCGGCGTTGACAGGCCGTGAGGGCCTTTGCTAGCGTGATCGAGTGGCCGTCATGGCGCGTCAGCAATTTGATCAGTTCGAGGCGTCCTCCCTGTTCTGTCCGCGGTGTCGGGCGGCCATGCCGGTCCGCAAGCGCCTGCTCCTCGTCCTCCCGGAGGGCGACAAGTACGAGTACCTCTGCGCGCGCTGTGCCTCGCCGGTGGGCTCCAAGGTGGAGCGGGCGGCGCAGGAGCTGAAGCTCCTCGTCTGATCGGTGCCCAAGCCGCGCTCGAACGTCCTGGGGCTCTCCGCGGCCGTCGCCCTGCGCGCCATGGGGACCTCCCTCTACCTGCCGGTCTTCGCCCTGTACGGGCGTACCTTCACCGATTCAGCCCTTCTCGTGGGCCTGGCCTTTGGCGCCCAGGGTTTCGTACAGGCCGCGCTGGAGATCCCCTACGGGGTGATCTCTGACCGCGTCGGCCGCAAGCGCCTGATCGTTTTGGGCAACCTCTGCTTCATCACGGGGAGCATCATCTGCGCCCTGGCCTCGGGAATCCTCATGCTGATCCTCGGCCGGGCCATCCAGGGGGCCGGCTCGGCCACCTCCGCGCTCCTGGCATTCGTCGCGGACACCACCGGGGCCAGGGAGCGGACCCGCGCCATGGGGCAGATCAGCATCTTCTTCAGCCTGGCCTTTCTGGGTGGGGTGGTGCTCGGGCCCACCCTGGGCGCGCACTTCGGGATCCGCGCGCTGTTCTGGGGAGCCGCGCTGATCGGGGCCCTGACCACGCTCTACATCATCTTCTCCGTGCACGAGCTGGGCGAGAGCCGGCGAGGGGTCGAGCTCAAACAATTCGGCGGGCTGTTCCGGAACCGGGAGGTCGTGCGGGCGAGCGGCAGCGTCCTGATCGCCACGTACGCGAGCTCGTCGATGTTCCTGCTGCTCCCCCTGCTGCTCCGCGTGTATCTCCCGATGGGGGAGTTCTGGAAATTCCTCCTGCCGGTGGTCGGGCTGGGGGTCGCCGCCGTGGCGGTGCTCTCCCGCTACGCCGATCGGGGGCGTCAGCGCACCACGCTCCTGATCGCCTTCGTGCTTCTCTTCATCGGCGGGGTGCTGCCCACGTCCCCAGGCTACCTGTCCCTCTTCGTCGGCTATGTCGCCTTCTTCATGGGGTTCGCCACAGCCGTGAGCGTCCTGGCCTCCATCCTGACCCTCACGGCTCCGGCCGGCCGAGTGGGCCTCGCCACCGGGTTTTACAACGTCGCCCAGGCGAGCGGTTATTTCCTGGGCGGGACGGTCACCGGGTTCCTCATCCAGTGGAGCGACGAGATCGCCCTCGGGGTGCTCGCCCTGCTCGTGCTCGGGGGCACGGCCCTGGGGCTTGGGTTTCCGCGGACCTTCGCCCCTCCCGCTCGCTCATAGCCCGGACCGCTTCCCGGTGCCGGTGGGCCGTGGCGCCACCCGCCGCCGGCCCGCATCGGGATCAGGCCGGTCGGGGGCCAACCCGAATCAGCGCGCGAGCTGCCACTTCCCCCCCTTGACCACCAGAGGGAAGGTCTCCTTCAGGCTGTCCCCGTTCGGGTCCATGGAGGTCTTCCCCATGATCCCCGGGCCGTCAATGGATTTCGGGTGAGGGGGAGGTGTCTAGGCGGGCACCGCCACCACGCCAGCCGGGACCGCGACCGTCCGCAGGGGGCGACGGGTCAGGGCGGCCAGCGTCACGGCGACGGCCCCGAGGGTGGTGGAGACGAGGAAGGCGAACAGGTAGCTCCCGGTCAGGTCGAACAGGCGGCCTCCCAGGAACCCCCCCAGCCCCATTCCCAGCAGCGCGCCAGTCGAGAAGTAGCCGTAGATCCCCCCGAGGCTCCTGTTGCCGAAGTAGTACTGCATGGCCGTAGCGTAGAGGGGATAGACCCCGCCGTAGGCCAGCCCCAGGCCTCCGGCAAAGATGTACAGCATCCAGAATTGAGGCGCGAGGGCCAGGCCCAGGATGGAGGTCGTCTGGGTGAGGAGACAGGCCACGAGCGTCCGCCCGGGCCCGAACCGGTCAGCGAGCAGCCCCCAGAGCACGCGCCCCCCGATGCTCACGCCGCCGATCACGGCCAGGAGCAGGGCCCCGGTAGCCGGGGTGGCCCCGAGGTCGGTGGCATAGGCCGCGATGTGTACGAGGGGGATGGCGTGACTGAAGCAGCAGAAGAGGTTCGTGAACCCGATGGACCAGAAGGTCCGCGTGCGCAGGGCCTCGCTCACGTTCCACTGCTCGCCCTCGTCCGATCTCCCGGTCGCGCCGGCCACGGCTGGCTTCGGCTTGAGGAGGAGCCCGGCGCCGAGGATGAGGACCAGCGAGAGCAGGCCGAAGACCTGGAAGGCCACGCGCCAGCTCGCCGTGGCGATGACTCCGTTGGCGAGGGGCGGCAGCAGCAGGGTCCCGATCCCGGTCCCTGACAGGCTGAGGCCGAACGCCAGGCCCCGGTTCCGGTCAAACCAGCGGGCGATCGCCACGACCAGCGGCGAGTTGAAGCAGGCCTTCCCGATCCCGCACAGGACCCCGAAGAAGAGGTAGAGCTGCCATAGGGCCGTGGTCAGCCCCGAGAGCAGGAGCCCGGCCCCGAACAGGATCCCCCCGCCGATCACGACCTTGCGGGAGCCGACCCGGTCCGTCAGCAGGCCCGTGACGAAGGAGAAGATCGCCGAGAAGACCATGAGGATCGTGTAGGCCAGGGAGGTCTCGCCCCGGGACCAGCCGAACTCTGCGACCAGCGGCTTCAGGAAGACGCCGAAGGAGAACTGGACACCGAAGAAGACGAGGTTGACGATGAAGACTGAAGTCAGGATCAGCCATCGGTACTCGATCCTCACGTGCGCCCTCCTGACGGGGTAGGCCGATAATGACAACCGACGCCTCACACTACCCTCGGGGTCGAGGGGGTGTCAACGCGATTTGCCCACGCCCTGCGCGCTTGCCGGGACGCGGGACGCATTCCTCATGCTCTTGGGACGCCCGCCTTCGTTCCGGACGGATCCTCCAGCGTGCCCGCGAGCGATGACGACCACGGGGAGGGCAACCGGGTGGACAGGCGGCCGGAAGGTGGTTAGGATGGGCGCGTAGTCGGGGGCGCGGCCGCCCCGGTCCGCCTCCTCGCTCACGTCAAGGCAGCGTTCCGCGTCTCCCAGCGGGATCCCAGCGGGGGCTTGACGCTGCGCCGGAAGTGTGTTCTATTCTGCTGCGGTTTTCGTGATGGAGTCGCCCGGATCCGGATGAGGCCTCGTTTGCCGGCGACGTCGGGCAGTTACGGTGCGCCGCTCGGCCTCTCG
>JACPFL010000107.1 GCA_016183025.1 Deltaproteobacteria bacterium
CGGTGGTAGGGAAGATCAAGACCCAGGCAAAGCTCTATCCGGGAGCTATGCCCCATGTCGTAAACATGCCCTTTGAACTTGGGCACAAGGCTTATGGAAGTTGGGCAAAAGGTAGAGGCGTCAATCCCAACGAGATCCTGGTCCACGAGAACGACCGCCTGGGTGGGCTGTCCGGCTTCTTCTCGACCCGCGTCCGGGTCTACAAGGCCTAGAGGGGAGGTGACGGCGATGCCGCGCTGGGGGATGGTGATCGACCTCGACAAGTGCACGGCCTGCCAGGCCTGCACCGTGGCCTGCAAGGTCGAGAACAACGAGCCCATCGCCGGTCCCGACGGGAGCCGACGGGGGCGGGACATCGTCTGGATGCAGCTCCTCAGCGTCGTGGAGGGCGAGTACCCGAAGCTGAGGGCCCGCTTCATCCCCAGGCCCTGCATGCACTGCGACCAGCCTCCGTGCGTCCAGGTCTGCCCGGTCGGGGCGACTTACAAGCGACCCGACGGCCTGGTGGCCCAGGACTATGACCGCTGCATCGGCTGCCGCTACTGCATGGTGGCCTGCCCCTACGGCGCTCGGGCCTTCAACTGGGGGACCCCGCAGTTCCAGGCCACGGCTTACCTCAACCCCGATCGCATCACGAGCCGCAACGGGGGGCGGGAGGGGCCGGCGGTCAGATCCGCCGGCGTGGTGGAGAAGTGCACGTTCTGCGCGCACCGCCTGGAGAGGGCTCGGGCTCGCGCAAAAGCGGAAGCGCGGGAGGTCCAGGACGGTGACTACGTGACGGCCTGTGCCCAGACCTGCACCGGGGGGGCCATCAGGTTCGGCGACCTGGACGATCCCAAGAGCGAGGTCCACCACCTCTCGCGCGACAAACGGGCCTTCCGGCTCCTGGAGGAGCTGGGCACGCATCCTCGGGTGATCTATCTGGCGGAGGGCTAGGCGATGGACAGCGTGGCAGCACGGGCGCTGGAGCGGGAGCATCCTGATCTCGTCCCTCTGATCCGGACCGGCTGGGGGTACTACGGGACGGTGGCCGGCCTCCTGGCCCTGATCGTCCTCGGGGGCTACACCTACATCCGGCAATGGATCGAAGGCCTGGCCATTACCGGCATGAACGTCCCGGTCTCCTGGGGGCTCTACATCGTGAACTTCGTCTTCTTCGTCGGCCTGAGCGCCGGCGGCATCCTGGTGGCGGCCCTGGCCCACGCGGTCGGGGTCGAGCGGCTGAAGCCCATCGGCCGGGTCGCCGAGCTGGGGGCCATCAGCTGCCTGATCCTGGCGGCGATCTTCGTCTTCCTGGACCTGGGCCGGCCCGACCGCTGGTACCACCTGCTCCTGTACGCCCGCTTCCAGTCGCCCCTCATCTGGGACTTCGCCATCGTCGCCATCTACCTGGCCATCGCGATGGCCCTCGGCTACTTCTCGACGCGGGCCGACCTCGTCCGCTGCATGGAGGCCCTGCCGCGGCGGCGGGCCCTGTACCGGCTGCTCTGCCTGGGGTACGTGGACGTGTCCCCGCCCGCCCTCGCGCGGGATCGCCGGACCCTGAAGGTCCTGGCCGTGGCGTCGATCCCGGCCGCCGTCCTGCTCCACTCGATCACGGCCTGGCTCTTCGGACTGCTCAAGGCCCATCCGGGCTGGCACAGCGCCCTGCTCGCCCCCCTGTTCATCGTCTCAGCCAGCGTCTCCGGGCTGGCCATGGTGATCGTCGCGCTGGTGGTCGCACGGCGATTCCTCCGGGTGGCGGTGCAGGACGACGTGATCCACGACCTGGGCCGTGTCCTGGTCCTGGCCATCCCGGTCCTGGGGTACTTCCTGTTCGCCGAGATGCTGACCGTCCTGTACGCGGGCGAGCCGGCGCCCCTCAGCGTCTTCCAGGAGATGATGTTCGGCCGCTATGCCCCGATCTTCTGGTTCAACCTCATGCTCGGCCTGCTCCTGCCGATCCTGCTGCTGTGGCGGCCGCCGAGGTGGGCGGTGGCGACCGTCGGCATCCCGGCCGTCCTCCTGCTCAGTCTGGTGCCGTACCAGCTGCAGCTGGCCATCCCGACCCCGCTCGGGCGGTTCTTCCCCTACGTCCTGGGCATCTTCCTCCCGGCCTGGATGGAGTACACCCTGATCGGCCTGCTCACGATCGTGCTCCCGTTGCTGCTCCTGGCGGGCCCGCGCCTGCGGACGGTGGACAGGATCGGTTGCGCCGCCGGCCTGGTTGTCCTGGGTGTCCTGGCGGAGCGGGCCAACATCGTGCTCCCTCCACTGCTGAAGACCCTGCTGCCCTACCCGGCGGGGAGCTACACGCCGACGACGCCCGAGCTGCTCATCGTGCTCGGCGCGTATAGCATCGGCGGCCTGGCCTTTGTCCTCCTGGCGAAGCTGTTCCCGCTGGTCGAAGCGCACCCCGCGGCGGAGGGCTGACAACGGAGGGGCACGACTCCAGCGGAGCCCTGGCAGGGAGGGCGGAGGCGAAGGAAGCAAGGTGGACAGCATGAGGAAGGGCGGGGCGCGGGAGGGCAGGGCACGGGCCCGGGCTTACGAGCTGCTGGCCCTGGGCTTCAGCCCGCCGTCAGCCGAGATGGCTGATGCAATGGCGAACGTGAAGCCCTCCCTCTCCCTGCCGGTCTTCGGACCACTCGGGCTTGAGGCGCCCGACCCGGAGACACTGGTCCCCGAATACCACCGGCTCTTCGTCGGACCCGAGAGCCTCCCGGCTCCCCCCTACGAGTCCGTCTATCGCGAAGGGTGGCGGGTTATGGGCGAGAGCACCCTCGACGTGCAGAGGCAGTACGAGGAGGCCGGCTACGCCCTCGACCCGGCGCGCCATGACCCTCCTGACCATGTCACGGCCGAACTGGCGTTCCTGGCACTCCTCGCTGAAGAGGAGGCAGCGGCCTGGGAGACCGGCGACCTCCACGCCGTCCTCTCATGGCTGAGACGCGCACGGGCCTTCCTCGATGAGCACCTGGCCAGGTGGGTCCCGGTCTTTTGCGACCGGGTCCAGGCTTCCACGAAGTCCCCCTTTTACTGGAGCCTGGCCGGGCTGCTCCGGGACGTTGTCCGGCTCGATCTGGAGTGGTCGAGGGCCCGGGTGGTGATGCTGGAGGAGGCCCTGGCATGACCGCGGAGACCCCGGAGGTTGCTCACGCTCCAGCCCGGTCGCTCGGCGGGATCAACCCGAAGTACCTCAAGCTCTGCTACCCGTCGCAGGAGGGCCCGCTAAGCCGGCGCGACCTCCTGTTCAGGTCCCTCAGCCTGAACTACGAGGTCGTCCCCGCAGTGGAGGAAGCAGCCTGCGTAGCCTGGAAGCGGTGCACCCGGTGCCTGGCCGCCTGCCCGCAACAGGCCCTCGCCATCGAGGGGAGCGCCGCAACCCTCCACAAGGGCCGGTGCACCGGCTGTGCCGCCTGCCTGCCGATCTGCCCGGTGGGCGCCATCCGGCACCCCCTCCTGGACCCGGAACGGCTTGACGCGCAACTCCAGGGGCTTCTCCGGCCCGATGAGGAGCAGCCGGAGCCTCGATCCCTCCTCCTCGTCGCCGATGGGGAGCCGGTCCCAGAAGATATCCCTTCAGGCCTGCTGCCGCTCCGCCTCCCGTCCATCGGGGCCGTCTCCGCCTGGCTGCTCCTGCGCGCCTTCACGCTCGGGGCTGACGGGATCGCGATCCTTGCATGCGGCCTGGGCTGCCGGCATCGCTGCGATCAGGGCCGGTGGCATGAGACGCTCGAATTTACCAGGGAGGTCCTCGCCACAAGCGGGATCCGGCCGGACCGCCTCCTGGCCGTCGAACGAGACCAGCCGCGGGCTGCGGCCCGGGTCAACGAGTTTGCCGAGGCTGTGGCCACTCTCGGCCCGCATCCATTGCGGGGCACGCCAGGGCTGGAGGGAGAGGCGGTCGCGAGCCTGCCTGCCGTGCTCCGGCACCTGGCCACCCGGGCTCCCGTCCCGCCGGCGTTCGTGATGGGCGACAGCGTCCCCTTCGGGATGCTCTGTGTGGAGCCCGAGCGCTGCACGCTCTGTGGCGCCTGCCCGGCGCGCTGTCCCACCGGGGCCCTCACCTTCCAGGAGGAAGGTGAGTCCTCACAGCTTCTCTTCGACCACGCGCGCTGCATCGCCTGTGAGGCCTGCACGACGGTCTGCCCCGAAGGGGCGGTCCGGATCGAGCGGCGCCTGGAGTTCGCCCAGCTCGGACAGGCAACCATTGCGGCCGAAGATCAGGTGGCCCGGTGCCAGCACTGCGGATCACCCATCGCGCCCCGGCGCCTGCTCAGTAAGCTCGATCGCTCGCTGAATACGGTCGGGGGGCCGGCCGGCCCGAGCTCCGGCCCGTATTGTGCCGACTGCCGCATCCTCCGCCTGTCCTCTCTCCGCTCCGATCGCCCTTTCCACGTGCGCTGAAGGGGGCTGGTCCTCAGGAGCGAGGGCCAGTCCCTGGGGCGCGCGCGCCGGAGGAGACCCCGGAGCCGTCGGAAGCCACGGAGACCTCGGCGCAGTCTGGGGCAAACGGGCAGGTCAGCGGTCCGGCCTCCCGGGGGTGGGCCACGGCCGGCGCCTGCGGGTCCACCCCGAGGAGCCGGCACTCGGCGGCGAGGAACCCTCTGAGCAGCTTCGCCATGAACCGGTAAAACCCGTCCTCGGTGGCAGCCTCCATCCGATCGGCGAAGGCCACGCCCCACGCGGCGAGATGGTCGGCCAGGAACGTGACGGCCGCGTCCTCGGCGACGGCATTCGAGCTCGACCGCGAGGTGGTCCGGAAACTCCCTCCGGTGATCGGCCAGCCTGAACCCGAACGCCTCGTAGAAGCCGAGGAGGTCCGCCAGGCGATGCCCCTTCCTGGCCAGAGCCAGGGGGTCATACTCGGTCTCGTAAGGGGTGGCAGCCAGGCCGACTCCCAAGAGCCGGGCATGCTCGCGTTCCGCAGGCCCGCTGCGGACGGTTGCGACCTCTTGGGCGATCGGTCCGAGAATCGTCTGATGGCCTTCGGGAAGGGCCTGGAGGATCCGGTCGAGTCCCGAAACGAGCTCCGCGTTCCCCCCGGAGGGCGGGAGGAACGCCAGCGAAAGGAGCTTGTAGAGCGCCGCCCGTGCCAGGGTCTCGGCCGGGTCCCGAACCATCGCTCACCTCCCCGCCGGGCTGAGCCTGACGGCGACCCAGTCGGAGAGCGACTTGCGACCGCCGATCTCCCCGGCCCCGCCGTCCCAGGCCGCGAAGGCCACGGGGACCGTCTTCCCGGGGCCCCAGGCGGGGTCGTTGGGATCGCCAGCGGCGAACGGGCGGGCGATCACGACCCGCCACTCGCCGTTGGTGTAGACGCCCTTGCCGACCGCGCTCTGCCGTTCGTTGGTCGTCAGCGTGCCGTAGCCTTCGGCGACCTGTTCTTCCACGGAGGTGCGCTTGTCGGGCTGGGAGCGGGGATTCCCGAGGACCCAGCCCGTCAGGTACCGCCGGGCCTCCGGATTGGTCCAGCCCCTGACGTCATACGGGGGCTCGCCGGGGGCGAAGGGGTACCAGTCGAGCCACGCGTGCGGGTAGAGCTGGGCCACATCCTGAAAGCCCTTGTCCACATCCTCCTGCCAGTCGGCCTTCCAGTGGAGGATCAGGACGCGCTCCTTGGGGGCGCCCATGGTGATGGAGGCCGCCCGGCCCACCGGGACCATGAGCGCCACGGCGTCCCGGAACGTGTCGGTCTGCATCGCGGCGTTCCTCGTGGCGTCCTTCCACGCGAGGAGAAACGCGACCCAGGTCCCGTTGTGGACCGCCTTGACGGTGAGCCGCGTGATCGATGGCGTGAGCTGCCACGGCTCCGCCATGACCTGGGGCCCCAGCTGCACCTCGATGGCCGGCGCCAGCCTCCAGCCGCGCCAGCCCGGGTCGGCCGGGATGGCAGACCTGATGAAGCGGGCTCTCAGCGTCTTCTGCTGGGCGCCGGCGAGGCCTGGCCCCAGCGCGACAACTAGCAGGAGGAGGGTGAGGAGCAGTCGCCGGGCTCGTCGCATGGCATCCCCCTATGAGATATTGTGGCGGTAGACCTGCCGGGCGGCGTCGTAGAACGGCCTCAGGTAGTTGGGCTCCCTGAACGGGACCCTGACGATCTCCCGCCCCTTCCGGTCGTACCCCGCCGCCTCGCCGGTCGCCGGAAACGCCTTGAAGGACTCGACGATCTCCTTCGTGTCGCCGAACAGGTGGAGGAGCCCGAGGAGCTCCGGATCGTCCTTCCCCTTGAGGTAGGTCTCGATGGCCTGGTCCGTCCCCGGGCCGAACATCTGGCGGAGAAACTCCCTCGGCACATGGACCGGCGGGATGTAGTAGACGTTGCCCTCCAGGCCAAGCTGGGGGTAGAGCGGCAGCGCTACCTTCCGGACGTATACGAGGAAGTCGAGGGGGCGCTCAGCCCGGACCTCGTCGGGCTTCGAGAGGAACCCCATCAGCCGGATCTTCCCGATGCAGGTGGTGACGCAGCGGGGCTGGATCCCCTGCTCGACGGCGGGGTAGCAGCCGATGCACTTCTGGGAGATCCGGAGCACCGGGTTGTAGAAGGCCTTCTCGTAGGGGCACGCCTTCACGCACTCCCGGTACCCCCGGCAGCGGGCCTGGTCCACGAGGACGATCCCGTCCTCGGCCCGCTTGTAGATCGCCTGCCGCGGGCAGGCGGCGAGACACGCCGGGTAGGTGCAGTGCATGCAGATCCGGGGCAGGTAGAAGAACCAGTGCCGGTGGACCGGCATGGTCTCGTAGGCGCCGCGGTCGAGGCTCTGGGCCGCCTCGTCCTCGCCGGCGTTGGAGTGGGTCCAGTCCAGCTCTTCCGGCAGGTAGCCCAGCACCTTCTCCCCCTGGGGCGCGGCCTCGAACACCGTCTTCCCCACGTAGGTCTGCCCCTGCCACCGCTGCGGGCCGAGCTTGTCCAGGATCCTGACGTCCCACCCCATCGGGTAGGCCCCGTAGGGCTTGGTCTCCACGTTGTTCCACTGCATGTACTCCTGGCCCTTCCCCACAGTCCAGGTGGTCTTGCATGCCATGGTGCAGGTCTGGCACCCGATGCACTTGTTCAGGTCGAAGACCGCGGCGAACTGCCGCTGGGGACGGGACTCGGGAAACGGGTACTCCATCTCGCGGCCGATCTGCCAGTTCTTCACCGTCGCCATGCCGTTGCCTCCTAGATAACGGTCCGTGGGGCAAAGCTCAGAGAGCTGAAGGAGCGCTTGTAGGGGGACTCGCCAATCCTGCTAAGGCGCCCCTTGCCGAGCTTGAAGCGATAGCGGTTGGTCACAGGATCTGGTACCCGGGGTACCACGGAGTTCGCAGGATTGCCCGGGAATCCGAAGTAAGCAAAGGTCACGCCCTTCCGCACGCTGTCCGTCACGAGGGCTACCGCGTTGAAGCTCCCCGTCGTGGACGTGATGTGGCCCGCCCTCTGAAGCTCGGTGAAGGAAAGCTCGTGGTCGTCCACGCCGAGATAGCCCCCGGTCTGGACCAGGACGTGGTCGTTCTCGATGGCCACAAGATCGCCGGATTCGATCCCACGGGGTCTGGCATCGTCGGGGTGGATCTCGATGAACTGATAGGGCCACCGCTGCATGATGTACGGGCGGCGGAGGTCGTCAAAGTTCGATTGCCAGAGCTCGTTGATCCGGCCGTTGGTGACCCAGAGCTCGTCCCCCAGGGGCTTTACCGCCTCGTGGAAGTCCTGGAAGTCTTCCCAGTAGCTTCGGAGGAGGATGGCTTTCCCCGTGTGGGTGTCAAACGACGTGAGCCACCTGGGATGGACTGTGGGGCCCTCGGGCGGCCCGAGGCGGAGCGTCGAGTCGTGAAGCCGTTTGGTCCCGACGAGCTTCCCCCCGACCATTCGGAGCGGCGTCTGAATCCCCTCGGTCCCGTACTCGCGGAGGAGGTCATGGGCCCTCTTTCTCTCCTGCTTGGCCTTCACGACGAGGGGGTGGTAGTTGAGGACTCCGCCCCGGCCAAAGCGGGCTGCCTCTTCAAAGATCTCGTTCGAGCCTTTCCAGTCGAATCCCCTGAACCCCATCTTCCTGGCGAACCCGGCGATGATCCACCAGTCAGGCTGTGCTTCCCCCGGAGGGTCGTAAAACTTGGAGTGGAGCCGGAGGCGGCGCTCCCCGTTGCACCGGGTGAAGTCCTCCTCGCCCCACGTGGCGGCTGGCAGAACGAGGTCCGCAAACCGGGTCCCGATCGGGTCCACGGGGTAGATGTCTTGATCGACTACGACCATCCCGCCTGAGTCCACCCGCTTTGTCAGCGCCGCGATCGCGGACTTGGGATCGAATCGCGTGACCTGGTTCGGATTCCCCCGCGTCACCTTCTCGAAGGCGTCCATCAGCCCCTGGGAGGCGGCCATGGCCTGGAGCCAGGTGGTCCCGATGACCCAGGCGAAGCGCACGTGGCCGTCCACCACCCAGCGGTCCAGGTCGATCTCCTTTTTCCGCCGTCCGGGGAACTTCTCCGGCGAGAAGATCCGCGGGTAGCCAGCGGCTCCCATCCACCCCCGCTGGTGGCCCCCGCCGCGTCCGATGACCCGACCCGGGCGGTTCCCCGCGCCGCAGATCAGCCCTAACGCGGCGAACGAGGTGGTGTTGCCGAGGTTATTGCACCAGTAGATCCCCTTCTCCATCATGAAGGAGGCCTTGGGCCGGGTGCCATCGGGGCGCGGCTTGGCGAGCATCTCGGCCGCCTTCCGGATCAATTCGGCCGGGACACCGGTGATCTGCTCGGCGGTCTTCAGATCAGCGTACTTGTACCCGAGGATC
Organism: Deltaproteobacteria bacterium; assembly: GCA_016183025.1. GTDB lineage: Bacteria > Desulfobacterota > JACPFL01 > JACPFL01 > JACPFL01 > JACPFL01. Next base: position 8,754 of record JACPFL010000107.1, read on the forward strand.
CACTTCTTGTATTCGGCGAAACCTACGCCGTAGCGCCCCCACGTCGTAAACCACTCCGAGGGGGTGTTCCGGGGACCGCGCCCCATCCCGGTGTCGATCTCCCAGCCGTTTGCAACCCACTTCTCGATGAATTCCCTGTCCTCCCAGCCGTTCTCGAGGATGACCCGGATGATCGCCAGCTGCAGGAGCACGTCGGTGCCGGGAATCACGGGGAGGAAGAGCCCGCCATTCGCCTCGCCGTAGGCCGCCCCCGTGGTCTTCCGCGGCAGGGCAAAGATGAGCTTCTTGCCCGGGTTCTTGCCGCCCATGATCCACGTCGTGAACAGCACCGACTTGGTCTCCCAGGGATCTACCCCGGCGAAGTAGATTACCTCCGCCTCCCCCCAGTCCTCATAGGAGGCGCTGAAAGCGTCGATCCCGGCCCAGTCGAGCCCCGGCGTATCGGCGCCGGGGCCGGGCTTATCGTGGGGGGCGTAGGCAGGGGTCCCGATGGCCCCAAAGGCCAGCTTCGAGATCGCGTACGTGTTCTCGAAGTACTGGTAGGAGTACGTCTTCATCGCCCACGCCTCAGCGCCATGCCGGTCGAGGACGTGGCGCGAGACCCCCGCCATGACCTCGAACGCCGTCTCCCACGGGATCGCCTGCAGCGTCCCGCGCACGCGCAACATCGGGTGGAGGAGCCGCTCCTGAGAGGGCTTGTTCGGGTTGAAGCACTTCTGGGCCAGCACGCCGCCGCGGATCGAGTGGTTCCCGGCGAGGTTGACCACCGTGGCGTCACCGTCGGGGATCACGACAAGATGGTGGGGCTTTCCGTCCACGTTGACGATATTGTGCATGTTCGGGCTGATCCATTTCCCGCTGTTGATGGGGGCGGGGAAATTCACCTGGAGGGCGTTCTGGGTCGCCTTGGGGCCCCCCTCTTTGCCCAGCGGCCAGGTGTAGACCTTGTAGCCGCACCCCACGATGCAGTAGTCGCAGGCGGTCGTCGAAACCCTGGCATCCCGGGGGGGAAGGGGGACCTTGTCTTCGGGCAGGTAAAAGTGGTGGACAGCCTTGGCCATTGCCCGCTCCTCCCTTATGTCTTTCGGGCCAGGTTTGAGTGATAGCCGTAGATGAGGCCCATGACCCCCGTGGCCCAGATCTCATCGCCTTTGGTCTCCAGAAGGATCTGCGGGAGGCTCTCGGTGGCCTGTCCCGCCACCACCATTCCATGCTTGGTCAGGTCGAAGGTGGTGAGGTGGAAGGGGCAAGGGCCCAGCACCTTGTACAGGCCCTTGTACTGCCCGAGCAGCGGCCCGCCCATGTGCGTGCAGAGGGCCGAGAAGGCCACGATGTCCTGATCGGGACCGACCCCGCCCCCCGCTGGAATCCCCAGCTTCACCTCGATGTTGGTGGAGTTGAGGTCCTTCCAAGGGTACTGGAAAGTCACCGGCTGATCCACCTTGAGCCGGCTGACCCG
>JACPFL010000113.1 GCA_016183025.1 Deltaproteobacteria bacterium
CCAGGAGGCAACGCGTCCCCTCCCAGGGGCCCCGGTCCAGACTCAGCGGACTGCTGAGCCGCCACCCCACCCCACGCGTCCCCATCCTCCGCCTGCCGGCCGGCCTCATCGGGCCGCCCCGAGGAGCACGCCGATCTCGCGCTCGAGGACATCTGTGGTCAGCTCCCCCACGTGCTTGTGCGAGATCCGCCACTCGCGGTCGATGAAGAACGTCTCCGGCACCCCGTACAGCCCGTAGTCGATGGAGAGCTTGCCCGTCCGGTCCGGGCCGTTGGGGAACGTCTTCCCGAACCGGCGCATGAACTCCCGGGCCTTCTCCTCGGTATCCTGGACGTTCACCCCCAGCACCACCACCCCCCGGTCCCGGTACTTCCGCCAGGCCGCCTCCAGGCGCGGCGCCTCGTTCCAGCAGGCCGGGTAGCACCAGGAGGCCCAGAAGTTCAGGAGCACGATCTTCCCCTGCAGCTCCCGGGAGCTCAGACGCCCCCCCTCGAAGAGCCCCAGCTCGAAGGCGGGCGCCGGCTTGCGAATGAGCGGCGAGGGGATCGCCTTGGGGTCCTTCGTGAGCCCGTAGGCCATCAGCGCGATCACTGGGAGGACCGAGAGCGGGAGGAGCAGGCGCTTGATCGACACGGGCATTCCCAGGCCGCCTACCGGCCGCCGCCCCGCGCCGCCGCCCCGGCGCGCTCGCGGGCGGAGACCCGCCGCGGCGCCGCGGCCAGGTCGGGCATGACCGCCAGGAGGGTCCCGATCGTCATGACAAAGGCGCCGATCCAGAGCCAGATGATCAGCGGGTTCACGTGCGCCTTCACCGTGACCTGGCTCCCGTCCGGCTCGAACCCGGCCAGCGTCAGGTAGATGTCCTCGCGCAGCGTGGAGCGGATGGCGGGCTTTCCCGTGGGCTCGTTCTGGTTGAAGTGGAAGCGCTTGTCCGGTCGCATCTCCGCCACCTTCTCCCCCTGGTTGAACACGGAGAAGACGGCCGCGAAGGTCATGACCTCCTCGTCCCCGCGCGACCGGAGCCCTTCGTAGCGCAGCTCGTAGCGCCCGATCCGGAACGACTCCCCCCGCCGGACCGCCGCCTCCCGCTCCACCATGAAGGCCCCGCCGGTGATGGCCACGAACACCACGGCCACGCCCACGTGGATCAGGAGCCCGCCGTACCGTTTCCGGCTCCGGATGATCAGGGCCGTGAGCCCCTCCAGGGCGGAGACCCCGAGCAGCTCCCCCTTCACCCGCGCCCCCCTGGCGAACTCCAGGAGCACGGTGAGCACGACGAACACCCCCAGGGCCGCCGTGGCCACCACGTACCCCTGGTGCACGCCCGCCAGCACGAGCGCCAGCCCGGCCGCGCCGCCGAAGGCCAGAGGCGTCTGGAAGTTCCGCCGGAGCTGCGCGCCGGAGGCCCGGCGCCAGGGGAGCAGCGGCCCCACCCCCATGAGGAAGAGGAGGAGCAGGCCCAGCGGGAAGGCCACCTTGTTGAAGAACGGCGCCCCCACGCTCACCTTCACCCCCCGGATCGCCTCCGAGATGATCGGGAAGATGGTCCCGATGAAGACCGCGAAGGTGAGGACGACCAGGACGAGGTTGTTCAGCAGGAACCCCGCCTCCCGGGAGATGACCCCATCCAGCTCCTGGTCCCCCCGAAGCCGCTCGCCACGCGCCGCCACCAACCCGAGCGAGCCGAAGAGGACCACGGCGATGAACCCCAGGTAGAACGAGCCGAGCCAGGGCGAGAGCGCGAACGAGTGCACGCTCGACAGGACGCCGCTGCGGACCAGGAAGGTCCCGAACAGGCTCAGCGAGAAGGCCAGGATGATCAGCACGAGGTTCCAGACTTTCAACATGCGCCGGCGCTCCTGGACCATGATCGAGTGCAAGAATGCGGTGCCCGCCAGCCACGGCATGAACGAGGCGTTCTCCACCGGGTCCCAGGCCCAGTACCCGCCCCACCCCAGCGTGTGGTACGACCACCAGGCCCCCAGGGTGATCCCCATGGTCAGGGCATACCAGGCGAAGAGCGTCCAGCGCCGGATGGTCGTGATCCACTCCTCGTGCAACCGCCCCGTGACCAGGGCCGCGATCGCGTAGGCGAAGGGGACGGAGAAGCCCACGTATCCGAGGTAGAGCATCGGCGGGTGGAAGGCCATGCCCGGGTCCTGCAGGAGCGGGTTCATCCCCCGGCCGTTGGCCGGCGGGCTGGGCACCGGCGCCAGCGGGTTGGAGAACGTCACCAGGATGAACAGGAAGAAGAGCGAGAGCCCCTGGAGCACGGCCAGGACGTACGGATGCAGCTCGGAGCGCCGCCCTCGGACTGCGACGAGCAAGATGAAGAAGGCGAGGATCCACTCCCACAGGAGGAGGGCTCCCTCGTGCGCGCTCCAGAACGAGGTGATCGTGTAGAACGTGGACAGGCCCCGGCTCGAGTTCAAGGCCACGTGGTGCACGCTGAAGTCCCGCGCCAGCAGGGCGTAGAAGAGCACCCCCGCGGCCAGCGTGACCACGGCGAACCCGGCGATGGCGGTCTGCCTGGCGCTCTCCCACAGCTCCGCCCGCCGGGTGTGCGCCCCGATCAGCGCCGCCAGCGCGCCGTAGGCGGCCAGCGCCAGGGCCAACCACAAGCTGAACGTCCCGACCTGCGCCATCATCGCTTCTCGGGCTCCTTGGACAGGGTCTGGTAGAGCTTCTGGGCCGCCGCCTTCTCGAACTTCTCCGGCGGCCGGTACTCCTCAGAGTGCTTGGCCATGATCAGGGTCGCACGGAAGACCCCTTCAGGCGTGTACTTCCCCTCCAGCACGACTCCCGTCCCCTCCTTGAACAGGTCCGGCGGCACCCCGTTATAGGTGACGGGGACGCTCGCGGCGCCGTCGCTCACCCGGAAGCTCAGCGCCAGGGGCCCGGGGCCCCGGCCGTACCGCCGGGCGAGACGGGACTCGGCCACGGCCTCGAGGCTGAACAGCTCGCGGCTCGTGCCGCCCTCCCGCTCGTCGCCCCGCTGCGTGTAGGCCGTCTCGCGCACCGCCGCGCGCGGCGTCAGGGTCAGGTACGGGCCGAGGCGCCACTGGGCCCCGAGGGCCGGGCTCGCGTCGAACCGTCCGGCGTCGGCGTCCAGCAGCCTCCGGCGTATCACGCCGCCCTCCGCATCCAGGCCGCCGTGGCCCGGAGCGCCGACAGCCGCCGGGCAAACGCCCGAAGCCGTACGCTCATCACGAGGTGGTACCCGAGCAGGACCACCGCTGCAATCCCGTATGCCGCCGCGATGTACCCCCAGGGGCCCATGCGACCTCTCAGGTCAGCGCCTCGAGGGCCTCGGCCTCCCGCCGGGCCTGCTCGAGCCGCATTCGCCGCACCAGCAGGAAGAGGAAGAGGACCAGAAAGGCCCCGAAGTTGACGAAGAGCGGGATCATGAGCGCGGGCGCGATGGCCGGCCCCTGGGCCCGCAGGAAGGTGGAGGGCTGGTGCAGCGTCCGCCACCAGACCACCGACATGTGGATGATCGGGATGTCCAGCGCCCCGATGATCCCCACGATCGCCGCGTACCGCGCGCCGCGGCCCCGCTCCTCCGTGAGGGCGCGCACCATGAGGTAGCCGACGAAGATGAAGAAGAGGAGCAGCGTGGTGGTCAGGCGGGCATCCCAGGTCCACCAGACCCCCCAGGTCGGCTTCCCCCAGATGCTGCCGGTCACCAGGACGAGCCCGGTGAAGACCACGCCGATCTCCGCGGCCGAGTGCGCCAGGACGTCCGCCCACTCGTCCCGCTTCCACAGGTACGCGATCCCCGCCAGGAACACGATGGCGAAGGCCAGGTAGGCGATCAGGACGAAGGGCAGGTGCAGGTACATGATCCGCTGGACGTCGCCCTGGACCGCATCCGGCGGGGCGAGCACCAGGCCCACGTAGAGCCCGACCGCCAGGAGCACCAGGGCGGCGCCTCCGAGAAGCTTCGCGCCCGGCCCGCCCCCGGCAATCTCTCGCGCTCCCCTCCCGCTCACCGTTCCGCCCCCGTCACTGCTCCAGGATGAAGTCGAAGACCAGCACGCCCACCGTCAGGAAGATCACGTCGAACCCCGCCATGAGCTGGAGCCAGGGGGCCACCTCGGCCCAGGGCCCCGCCCGGAGGATCACCTCGGTGCTCCGGATCGTGGCCAGGATGACGGGCACGGCCACGGGGAGCAGCAGGAGCGGGAGCATCACCTCCCGCGCCCGCACGTGGACGGCCATGGCGGAGAAGAGCGTTCCCAGGCCGGCGAACCCCAGGGTCCCGAGCACCGCCACCGGGATGAGCCGCGGCAGCGCTGCCCAGAGGTCCAGGTTGAAGAACACCGCGAAGAGCGGAAGCAGGATGGCCTCCGCGACCAGCATGAACAGGAGGTTCCCCCCGAGCTTCCCCAGGTAGATGGCGCTCCGGTCCACCGGTATCAGGAGGAGCCCCTCCAGGCACTCGTTTTCCCGCTCCAGCAGGAACGAGCGGCCCAGGGCGAGCATCCCGGCCAGCAGGAAGGCCAGCCAGATCACACCCGCCGAGACCTGGGCCAGCAGCTCCCGGTCCGGCCCCAGGGCGAAGTTGAAGACGAGCAGGATCAGCGCCGAGAAAAAGACCAGGGTGGTCACGTTTTCCCGGGTGTGCAGGTCCAGGAGCACGTCCTTCCAGGCGATGATGTAGACCCGCCGCAGAAAGCTCACCCGTGCCCCCCCTCCGGGTCCAGCCCTGTCTGGCGCAGCTCCTCGGCCGTGATCTCCCCCCGCTGTCGCTCGAGGGCCACGCGGCCGCCAGCCAGGACGACGACCCGGTCCGCCAGGGCCAGGCCCTGGGCATGGTTGTGGGTGGCGAGCAGGATGGTGCCCCCACGCGCCCGGACCTGGAGCAGGTAGTCGTTCAGCAGCACGGTCGCCTGGCGGTCGAGCCCCACGTACGGCTCGTCGAGCAGGAGCAGGTCGGGGTTCCGGAGCATGAGGCACCCCAGGGCCAGCCGCCGCTTCATCCCCTGGGAGAAGGTCCGGACCCGGCGGGTCGCGGCCTGCTCCAGCCCCACCTCTTTGAGGGTTTGTCCCAGGCGGGCCCCGAGGTCAGGCACGCCGTACATCACGCCGTAGTACCGGAGATTCTCGGTGGCGGTGAGCTCCTCGTAGAGGTGATGCCCATGGGCCAGCATGCCGACCCGGGCCCGGATGGCCTCGCGCTCCGTCAGCAGGTCGTGTCCGGCCACGCGCCCGCCGCCGGCGCTGGGGCGGACCAGGGTGGCCAGCGTCTTCAGCAGGGTGGTCTTGCCCGCGCCGTTGGCGCCGAACAGGGCCAGGGTCTCGCCACGGCGGACGCGCAAGGAAATCCCGTCCAGCGCCCGCACCCGGTTGAACACCTTGGCGAGTCCGGTGACGTCCACCATGTCAGTGGTGGACCCCGTGATGGACACCCTGCTCCACACCCCCCTCATGGTCCCAAAGGCGCTCGGGAGTCACCGCTGTGGCCCCCGATCTGGGAAGCCCCCTTCATGTAATGCTAATGAGGGGATCCGGGTGTGTCAAATGCGCGCCAGGCCGGTCCACAGGCGGCCGGACAGCCGTGGGCGCACCGCACCGCTCTGCGTGCCGTCAGATCGGAGGCCGGCGATGGGCCCACGGGCAGGCCGCCTCGAAGGCCGCGGCCGCCCGTAGCACGGTCGCGTCCGCGAAGCGCCGGCCCACGATCTGGAGCCCGATCGGCAGGCCCTCGGCGGTCCAGCCACATGGGACCGAGATGGCAGGCTGTCCGGTCATGTTGAACGGGAACGTGAAGGGGATCCAGGCGATCGGCGACTGCACACGCCGCCCGGCGATCTCACTGGGGAACGAGATCCCGATGGCAAAGGGAGGGACCGCCACCGTCGGGGTCAACAACAGGTCCCACTGTTCGAAGAACCGCCGGACGATCTGCCAAAGCGCGGTCCTGCGGTGGGTGGCCTTCTCATAGGCGACCGCACTGGAGCCCTCCGCGCGGAGGAGCCGATTGACCAGGATGGGATCCATCTGGTCCTTCCATTCGGGCAGGTAGTCGCCACAGCCAGCCGCCCGGTAGGGGGCAGTCAGATCGAGGAAGAGAGCTTCCGGATCCTCGAAGCCGGGATACGCCTCCTCCACGACACAGCCGAGGTTCGCGAAGCTCTTGGCCGCGGCCTCGGTGATCTGGCGCACCTCCTGGTCCACCGCCGCATAGCCGAGGTCGGGGCTCCAGGCCACGCGGAGCCCGCGCACGCCTCCTTCCGCTGCCCGTGCGAAGTCCTCGCCTGTGGCCGGGAGGGACTGGGGGTCGCGGTCGTCAGGCCCGCTCATCACGCTCAGGAGCAGGACCACATCACGGACGCTTCGCGCCATCGGCCCGTGGACCGAGAGGCTCGTCCACCCGTTCAAGGTTGGATACCGTGGCACCCGCCCGAGGCTCGGCTTGAGACCGACCACCCCGCAGCAGCTCGCCGGGATGCGAATGGAGCCGGCCAGATCGCTCCCCTCGGCCAGGGGCCCGAGGCCGGCCGCCAGGGCCGCGGCCGCTCCGCCGCTCGACCCGCCTGCGACGCGATCGAGGTTCCACGGGTTCCGGGTGTGGCCGAAGATGCGATTGTCGGTGACCCCTTTGCAGCCGAATTCGGGGGTGTTGGTCTTGCCGAGGATGACCGCGCCGGCGCGGCGGACCCGCTCCACCACGATGGCGTCCTCCTGGGGCACGTGGTCCTCGAAGATCTTCGAGCCGAAGGTGGTCCGAATGCCGGCGGTGGGGGTCAGGTCCTTGAACGAGATCGGGACCCCGAGGAGCGGGCTGTCGCCCTCCCCCCGCATCACGGCGGATTCGGCCTTCCGGGCCTCGACCAGGGCGGCCTCGGCCACCACCGTGCAGTAGGCGTTCACCCTGGGGTTAACCTGTTCGATCCTGGCCAGGATCGCAGAGGTCACCTCGACGGGGGAGACCCGTCGCGCGCGGATCGCCTGAGCCAGCTCAGTGGCGGACATATAGCACAGCTCATCGTCGCCCATCGTCACCTCATGGAGCGCCATCGAGGGACGCTCACCTCCGGGGGTATGGCCGGAGGGCCCGCCCGGCCCCGAAGATCTGCGCTCGGAACCCCTCGACGTGCCGGCCACCATGTCCCCTACGACGGGAGGTACTTCTGGCCATAGCTCCGGGCCTTCTCCCATTGATCAGCCGTGAGCTGCACCTTCCCGATGAACTCATTGGTATAGAGGCCCCCCACGTCTCGGATCTCCCTCCCACCCATGTAGCGGACCACCTTGTCCACGCTGCCTCCCACCAGGGCGGGGTCCATCCAGCCGATCCCCTTCTGCTCCACCAACGAAGAAAGGCCCAGGGCCGTCGCCACCCCCAAAGCCACCTCGACGATCTCCCGGGTCTGCCCCTGCAGGTGTCTCAGGGTGATCTCCACAGCCTTCTCGGGGTGAAGGTACGTGTAGGCCGCCCCTTTCAGGGCTCCCTCCACGAACCTCCCGACCATTTCGCGGTTCTCTTTCAGGGTCCTCGGCTGGGTGATGAAGGTCTGGTCCAGCATGTCCAGGCCGTGATCCGCAAAGAAGAGGAAATCGAAGGCGATGCCTTTGGCAATGAAGGAGGGGGCCGACGAGTTATAGAAGGTGGCGAGGGCGTCCACCTTGCCCGCCAGCATGGACGGCGGGCCCGCGCCCGGCGAGAGGGCCTGAAAGGTCACTTTCGACGCGTCGATCCCCGTCGCCCGGGCGAAGGCCGGGAAGAGCACGGAGGCCGCGCTGCCGGGTGCGCTCCCCACCGTCATCCCCTCCAGGTCCTTGGGCCTCTTCAGCCCCTTCTTCTTCAGGGCCATGATCCCGATGGGCGATTTCTGGTATCGGGCGCCCAAGCCCACCAGCGCGCCTCCCTTTGAGACCGTATTGGCGACCATGCTGAAGCTGGCCTCGCCCACCTCATACTGCCCTGCGGCGACATCACTCGCGGTCCTGCTGGAGCCGAACCCTCGATCGATCTGCACGTCCAGTCCCAGCTCGGACCAGAACCCCAGCTCCTTAGCCACGAAGGCGTACGCGTAATCGCCGGACGGGATCCACGAAAGCTGGAACCTCACCTTCCTCAGAGTAAAGGGGCCGGCGTGCCTGATGAAGGTCGGCCCGCCGAGGAGGAACACCGACCCCAACGCCCCTTTCAACACGCAACGGCGACTGACTGCTCCCTCGGGCATCATCTTCTCCTCGCTCTCCGGGGCCTGTCAGACCCGGCCGAGCACGAGGTCGGGGTTCGGGAAGAGGGCGGGATTGATCCCGACCAGTTCGCCCCCGCGCACCACGAGCGTGGGGACCAGCTTCCGGCTCCCCTTCAGCGTCTCCCCCTTCTGGTCGCGGAACGTCCACCGTCCCTCCAGCACCCGGAGGACCGAGACGTCGGCCGGCGCGCCCGGCTTCAGCGTCCCGAGGGTCCCGGCGAGCCCAAGGACCGAGGCGGGGTTGGCCGTGGCCATCGCCACGACCTCGGGGAGGGTGAACCCCAGGGCCAGGAGCTTGGACATGGTCGTGGCCAGGCTGTTGTCGATGGATCCCTGGTACGGCGGCGTCTCCCCGTGGCCGTCGGTGCTGACGATGAAGGGGCGGACCCCCTGGTCCAGGGCCCGGCGCGCGGCGGTGAAGCTGAAGTGTAGGCCGTGCGCCACATCGATCCGGACCCCGGCCCGGACCGCGTCCTTCACGGCTGGGTGGACCTTCCCGTCGCTCCGGAGGATCCCGCCGGGCATCATCGAGAACGGGTGCGCGATCACGTCCCCGGGGCGCAGGAGCGGCAGCGCCTTCGGCAGCACGTCGTCCGGGTGGAGCCGGGAGCCCGGGACCGGCGGCATGAGCTGGCCCGTATGGACGTAAAGCGGCACCCCCGCCGCCTCCGCCACCTCGACCGCCTGCTTCAGCACGGCCAGGCCCCAGCGCGAGGCCCCGCCGATCTCCGCGTGGGTCTTGACGCCCCGGATCAGGTCCGGGTGGCGCTTGATCGTGGCCGCTGTCAGCTCCGGCTCCACCGTGGCCGGGCTGTGCTGGATGTCCAGGCGGGCGGAGCCGTTGATCCCGCCGTAGGCGTTGATCGAGAGGAAGCAGAGGACACGGGTCTTCGCGCTCTCCGCCACGAACTTCTTGAAGCCGGGGAAGGTCAGGTGTCCGGCGCTCCCCATATCGACCACGGTGGGGACCCCGGAGTGCACCCCGACCCGGTCGGCGTTGAGCCCGTAGTCCGTGAAGTGCTCCAGCACGTGGGTGTGCAGGTCGATGAGCCCCGGCGTCACGACCTGGCCCTGGACATCCACGGCCTCCCGGGCCGCCTCGGCCTTGATCGCGGGCGCCACCAGGGCGATCCGACCGTCCCGGATCCCCACGTCCCGGCGCGCGTTCAGCCGCTGGGCGGGGTCGATGACCTGACCGCCCTTGAGCACGAGATCGAAGCGCTTCATGGTCCCTCCCCCTGGAGCGCCCGGCACGCCGCCTCGAAGCAGGCCAAAGGAGCCCGGCTCTTGCCGTAGCCGATGATCCGCCCCTGGCCGGGATGGCGGCTGCAGACCGCGAAGTTCATGATCGGCGGGCAGCGGCGCTCCACCACCTTGATCACGTCGATCCCGAGCGGGGCGCCCTGGAAGTCCAGGGCCCCGACGGGGAAATTGGGGTTGCGCCCCCAGGTGATCCCGGCCATCTCCTCGCCCAGGGCCAGGGCTTGCGCGATCGTCAGCCCGGCGGTCGACTTCAGGAGCGCCGGGGCATTGACCTGGACCAGCGCCCCCAGGCCCAGCGCCTCCATGAGGAAGCTCCCGCCGATCAGCGGGTTGGCGTCGGCCTTCGAGAACCCCTGGAAGTAGGTGACCTCGTCGAGCATGGCCGGGTCGAGCGGTGCGGTGAACCAGCGGGCTCCGAGCCCGCTCACGCGGAGGCCGAACCAGAGGCCGTTGGAGGCCAGGTCGGTGACCAGGCTCGACCCGGGGATGTCTCGGGCGGCGTCCAGGATGGCCCGGGCCGCAGCGATCCCGAAGTTCAGGAAGAACTGCGGGTTGTCCTCGGTCAGGAACCGGCAGACGTCAACCAGGCCTGCGCCCGAGGCCGCAGCGGCCAGGTGCGGGAGCAGCTTCTGGATGACGACCCCGGTGGCTGCGACGTTGCGGCTGTGCAGCTCGTCGCCCATCTGCAGGGCCCACCGGAAGACCTCGTCCAGCGGCAGCCCGCCCATCCGCTCCAGCGCCGCTCCCAGCACCGGCGCGAGCTCCTTGCGGATCCAGTGCAGCCGTTGCAGCACGCCCTCGCCGCACCCGCCCGCGCGCAGGGTGACGC
>JACPFL010000114.1 GCA_016183025.1 Deltaproteobacteria bacterium
AGCAGCTCCCCCGCTCGGCGACCATTGGGAGCAACCCCCCGGGGACGGTCTTCTACGCGCTGGCCAGCGGGGTAGCCAAGGTGGTGAGCGGAGCGACCCCGATCCAGGTCGTGGTGCAGCCGTATACGGGGACCAGCACCTTCCTCCCTCTGCTCAACGTCGGGGAGATGGACTTCGGAATCAACAACGCCGTGGACATGGCCCTGTCCTACCAGGGCCCGGCGCGGCTGAAGATCGGCGGGCGGAACCCCTTCGCCCACACGCCCAACGTGCGTCTCGTGATGCGGGGCGCGCCGTTGACGGTCGGCCTGCTCGTGCGGAAGGACTCCCCGATCAGGACGATCTCCGACATCCGGGGCAAACGGACGACCGGGGGCTACCCGGCGCAGCTCGCGGTCTGGTACAACCTGTTCGGCCACCTGTCCAGCGCCGGGCTGACCTGGGACGACGTGAAGGTGGTCCCGGTCCCAGCCGTCAACGAGGGCGTCGATGCCCTGGTTCAGGGCCGCGCGGACGTCACCATGCACGCCCTGAACTCGGCCAAGATCAGGGAGGCTGATGCGACCGTGGGAGTCCGCCACCTCTCCACCGACTGCTCCCGGGAAGGGGAACAGCGGCTCCGGCGGGCCGTGCCCGGCTACTACCCCAGGTGGATCAAGGCGGGCACCGCCGCGGCCGTCGTGGAGGACACCTGCGTGATCGCCTACGACATCCACCTGACGACCCATAAGGCCGCCGCTGACCAGCTCGTCACGACCGCCCTCAAGGCCATCTGGGACAACGTGGACAAGCTCCCACCCCTCCACCCCACCTTCAAGGAGTGGACCCGGGAGCGGGCCGTGGATCCTGATGTGACGATCCCCTACCATCCGGCGGCGATCCGGTTCTACAAGGAGCGCGGCCTCTGGTCCGCCAAGATGGACGAGGCGCAACGCAAGCTCCTCGCCCCGAACCCCTAACAGCCCAGGGAGGGCCCCGCCCGAATTCTGGGCACTAATGGGGAGGAGAGAGATGCGTACCCGATGGCTCGTAGTCGGTTCCTTGATTGCCGCGCTTTTCGCGGCCGCCCTGCTCCAGCCCGGCCCGGTCCAGGCGCAGCCGCTACCTCGCTCGGCGACCCTTGCGACGATCCCTCCGGGGACGGTCTTTTACGCCCTGGCCAGCGGCATCGCCAAGGTCGCGAGCGGGGCAGTGCCGTTCCAGCTCGTCGTGCAGCCCTACACGGGGACCAGCACGTTCTTGCCCATGCTCAACGGCGGGGAGCTCGAGTTCGGGATCGTCAACGGCGTGGACATGGGGTTCGCCTACCAGGGGCCCGGGCGTCTGAAGGTCGGCGGCCGGAACCCCTTCCCGCACACCCCCAATGCCCGCCTGGTGATGCGGGGCGCGCCGCTGCTCACCGGCCTGCTCGTGCGGAAGGACTCCCCGATCAAGAGCGTCCACCAGCTCAAGGGGAAGCGGGTGACGGGAGAATACCCGGCGCACCTCGCGGTCTGGATCAACATATTCGCCGCGCTGGCGAGCGCGGGGCTGACCTGGGACGACGTGAAGGTGGTGCCGGTGCCCGCGGTGAATGAAGGGGTCGATGCCCTGGTCCAGGGCCGCGCCGATGCCGCCCTGCACGCGCTGAACTCCGCCAAGATCAGGGAGGCGGACGCGACCGTGGGGGTCCGGCACATCTCCATCGACTGCTCCCCCGAGGGCGAGCAGCGGCTGCGCAAAGCGGTCCCCGGCTACGGGCCCCGGTGGATCAAGGCAGGAGGCGCCGCGGCCGTCCTGGAAGATACCTGCGTGAACGCCTACGACATCTACCTCCTGAGCCACAAGGCTGCCTCCGAACAGGTCGTCGCGGCGCTCCTCAAGGCGGTCTGGGACAACGTGGACAAGCTCCCCCCGCTCCACCCGGTGTTCAAGGAGTGGACCCGGGAGCGGGCCGTGCACCCCGACGTGACCATCCCCTATCACCCGGCGGCAATCGCGTTCTACAAGGAGCGTGGGCTCTGGTCCGCCAGGATGGACGACGCGCAGCGGAAGCTGCTGGCGTTGAACCCGTAGATGGCTGATTGGATAAGCAAGGCCACCGGCACTCCTGAGGAGGGGTGAGTGGCTGACGCCGTCGCTCCGCCATGAAGTTCAGGTCGCTGAGCGGGCCGCCCAGAGCCGTCGTCAGGGTGCTCATCTCTGCGCTCACGGTGCTGGGCGCGCTCTGGGCGCTGGAGGTCCACAACGCCCTCTCCTGGGCCTTCTTCAAGGAGCAGTACCTGGGGCTCTTCCTGGCCCTGGCCCTCGGCAGCATCTTCCTCTCCGTCAAGGCCCATACCCGGGAGCAGGGGGACCGGGTGCCGTGGTACGACTGGCTTCTGGCGGGAGGCGGCCTCCTGGTCGGCGGCTACGTGGTTGTCCTCTACCCCACCATCGCCTACCGGCTCGGCATCCTCTCCAACGTGGACGATGACCTGCTGGCCGCCACGTGCCGGCACTTCCACGTCAGCTTCGACCTCCTGGTCACCGCGCAGCAGGTCCGCTCGTACAAGCCCGCCCACGCCCACTTTCTCACGGCGCGCCAGCGGATCGGGGCCCAGCGCTGGCTGCACGCCGCTCCTCCTGGGAGCGGATCGCCAGTTACCTCTACCTGGATGCCAGCGGTCTCCTCGGCTTCCCCATCGCGGTGACCGCGAGCATCGTGGTCGCCTTCATCTTCTTCGGTCAGGCCCTCTATACCGTGGGGGCGGACAAGTTCCTCACTGACCTGGCCCTGGTGGCCATGGGCCGCTACCGGGGCGGGCCGGCCAAGGTCGCCGTGGTCTCCTCGAGCCTCTTCGGGACCGTCTCGGGCAGCGCGGTCTCCAACGTGGTCGTGGACGGCGCCATCACCATCCCGATGATGAAGCGCACCGGCTATCCTGGCCATCTCGCCGCAGCCATCGAGGCCGTGGCTTCCACCGGCGGCCAGATCATGCCGCCCGTGATGGGGGTGGCGGCCTTCCTCATCGCTGAGTACCTGGCCATCCCCTACGGCCAGGTGGCCCTCGCCGCGGCGATCCCGGCCTCCCTTTACTACCTGGCGCTCTTCACCCAGGTGGACCTGGAGGCGGCCAAGCACCGCCTCGCCGGCCTCCCCGTGCAGCAGCTCCCGAGACTCCGGAGTGTGATGCGCCGGGGCTGGGTCTTCCTGATCCCGCTCCTGGTGTTGATCTACACCCTCATGATCGACCACTGGCAGGCGGGCAAGGCCGGGATGGCCGCGGTCATCACCACCTTCGTCGTCGGCGCGCTTCAAAAGGCGACGCGCCCGACGCTCCGGGGGATCCTGGCCAGCATCGAGGAGACGGGGCGGACGATGCTGGATCTCGTGGCGATCACTGCGCTCGCCGGACTCGTGATCGGGGCGCTCCAGCTCTCAGGGCTCAGCTTCAAGCTCTCGCTCCTCCTCGTCACCGTGGCCAGTGGGAACGCCCTGCTCCTCCTCGCCCTCACCGCGATCGTCTGCATCATCCTCGGGATGGGAATGCCCACCGCGGTCATCTACGTCATGCTGGCCGTCCTCGTCGGGCCCGCCCTCACCCAGCTCGGGATCGTCCCGCTCGCAGCCCACCTCTTCCTCTTCTACTTCGGCATGCTCTCCATGATCAGCCCGCCCGTCTGCCTGGCCACCTACGCGGCGGCTGCCATCGCCCGCTCCGATTTCTGGAAGACCGGCTGGGCCGGGATGCGGCTCGGGATCGTGGCCTATGTGGTCCCCTTCGTGTTCGCCTTCCATCCCGCCCTGATCCTCCAGGGTACGGCCGGCGAGATCATCCTGGCCGCGGCCACCGCGTCACTCGGGGTGATCCTTCTCGGAGTCGGTTGTGCCGGCTACCTCTTCCGCCCGCTGGGCTGGGGGAAGCGTGCCATCATCAGCCTGGCCGGGCTGCTGTTGATCCCTCCCACGTCGAGCCCCGCGTGGCTCACGGCGAACATCGTCGGGTTCGCCCTCGGGCTCTTCTTTGTCCTGTGGGAGTGGAACGGCACGGCGCTCCACCGCGTCCCGCTGGCCCAGCCTGAGCGCGGCAGCCCGTAACGAGCAGATGGACACTCCGGACATCCAGGCATGGAGGAAGCCATGGGTAAAAAGCTCTGGTGGCTGAGCGCCACGGCGATCGTCACCCTCAGCGTCGTCCTGTTGGCGGCGTCGGCAGCGACCGCCGCGCCGTTCTATCAGGGGAAGACCATCCGGTTCATCGTGGGGTTCGCCGCCGGGGGCGGCTTCGATACTTACACCCGGGCCATCGCCCGCCACATCGGCAGACACATCCCGGGCAATCCCACGACCATCGTTGAGAACAAGGTCGGCGCCGGCAGCCTGATCGCCGCCAACTTCCTGTACAAGGCGAGCAAACCCGATGGCCTGACCGTCGGCAACTTCATCGGGGGACTGATGCTGGCGCAGGTCCTCGGGCGTCCGGGCATGGAGTTCGATGGCCGGAAGTTCGAGTGGATCGGCGTTCCCGTGAAGGACAGCCCCGTCTGCGCCCTGACCACGAGGAGCGGGATCACGAGCGCCGACAAGTGGTTCGCCGCCAAAGAGCTCGTCAAGCTCGGCGGGACCGCGCCGGGCTCGACCACCGACGACGTCCCCAGGATCCTCAAGGCGGCCATTGGCCTCCCGCTCAGGGTCATCGAAGGGTACGGGGGGACGGCGAAGATCCGGCTGGCCGCCGACGCTGGCGAGATCGACGGGGGCTGCTGGGCCTGGGAGTCCATCAAGGTGACCTGGCGCAAGGGGCTGGATACGGGTGACGTGGTCGTCGTGCTGCAGACGACGCCGGAGCGGCATCCGGATCTCCCTCTCGTGCCGACGGCCATCGAGCTGGCCAAGACCGAGGAGGCGCGCCAGTTGCTCCAGGTCGGGGTCCATGGTCCGGCTGCCATCACGCGCCCCTACGCGCTCCCGCCGGGGACTCCGAAGGAGCGCGTGCAGATCCTCCGCAAGGCCTTCATGGACACCCTGAAGGACCCGGAGTTCCTGACCGAAGCCAAGAAGGCCAAGCTGGACATCGATCCCGTGACGGGCGAGCAGGTGGCGAAGATCGTGGCCAGCTACCACGAGATGAGCCCGGCCCTGCTCGCCAAGCTCAAGGAGATTCTCCTCCCGAAGAAATGAGCTGGCGGCCAGTCCCAGGAGAGCTGGCAGTTAACGGCTGACCTGGGGGGTGCGGCGAACGCCCCCATGTCCCCGACGAGGCTTTGCCCATGATCGAGATGGCCGAGGCCTTCGTCTCAGGCCTCTACCTCGTCTTCACTTGGCCGACTTTCGGCCTGATGCTGGTCGGGATCGCCATCGGCTTCGTGGTGGGCATCCTGCCCGGGCTGGGCGGGCCGACCACCGTGGCCCTGATGCTCCCCTTCATCTTCAAGATGCAGCCCGTCGAGGCGTTCGCCTTCCTCCTGGGGATGGCGGCTGTCGTCTCCACGACCGGCGACATCACCTCCATTCTCTTCGGGGTCCCCGGCGAGGCGACCACCGCGGCGACCATCGTGGACGGCCACCCGATGGCGAAGAAAGGCGAGGCCGGGCGTGCCCTGGGGGCGGCGCTGATGAGCTCGCTCGTCGGCGCGATCCTCGGCGCCCTGGCCCTGGCGCTGGCCATCCCGGTCGTCCAGCCCCTGGTCCTCTCGGTCGGCTCGCCCGAGATGTTCATGCTGGCCCTGCTGGGCATCACGTTCGTCGCCTCCCTGAGCGGGGAGGCGATCCTCAAGGGCCTGATTGCCGGCGGGATCGGCCTGTTCTTCGCGATGGTGGGGATG
>JACPFL010000011.1 GCA_016183025.1 Deltaproteobacteria bacterium
CCATCCTGACTCCCAGCGCATTTCCTTTACCGAGCACCTGGTAAACCAGCGCGACGAAGAGCGAATAGACAGGAGGGCTATAGGTGGTGCCAAAGCCCCGCCCCTCCAGCAGGCGGACCGCCGAGCCGTGATACCGCCCGGCGTCCGGCCCCGTGACCCCGGTCTCCACCAGGCCTGCCGCGATCCGGACGCCGACCGCCACGAGCAGGATCACGACCAGGAGGGCCGCCCGGCGCCGGCCGTGCACGCAGGACCCCGCTCCAGCCCCGGGCCGCTCCCCCTCAGAGCCGGATGACATTGTCCGGGCCGTAGCCCCGCAGCGCGTTCCTGGTGTCGACGATCAGCCGGGCCCGCTCCGCAATCCAGTTCCATGGATAGGCGCTGTGATCCGTCACGATGATGACGCAATCCACCGAGGCGAGGAGGTCCTCCGTCAGCTCGACCGACGTGAGCGCCAGGTCATCCGTCACAAGTACCGGTACCAGGGGATCGCTGTAAGAAACCCGGGCCCCCTTGGCCAGCAGGCTCTTGATGATGTCAATGGCCGGCGACTCCCGGACATCATCGACATCGCGCTTGTAGGCGATCCCCAGGACCAGGATGGCCGCGTTCTTGATGCTCTTCTCCTGGGCGTTGAGGGCGTCAGCGACCTTGTCCACCACATAGTGCGGCATGGCCGCGTTGATCTCGCTCGCCAGCTGGATAAACCGGGCCGTGTAGTCGAGCGTCTTCAGCTTCCACGAGAGGTAGTGGGGGTCTACGGGGATGCAGTGGCCCCCCAGACCAGGCCCCGGGTAGAACGGCATGAAGCCGAAGGGCTTGGTGGCCGCGGCGTCGATCACCTCCCAGGTGTCGATCTCCAGGCGATCACACATCATGGCGATCTCGTTCACGAGCGCGATGTTCACCGCGCGGAAGGTGTTCTCGAGCAGCTTCACCATCTCGGCGGCGCGGGTGGAGCTCACGGGGATCACCCGCTCGATGACCTGCTCGTAGAGGGCGAAGGCCGCCGCCGTGCAGCTCGGCGTGATCCCCCCGATGATCTTGGGCGTGTTCCGGGTGGTGTATTGCCGGTTCCCGGGGTCCATGCGCTCGGGGGAGTACGCCAGGCTGAAGTCCACCCCCACTTTCAGCCCGGACTGCTCCAGCTCAGGCCGGAGGATCTCGTCGGTCGTCCCGGGGAAGGTCGTGCTCTCCAGGACAATGAGCTGGCCCGGGCGCAGGCGCCGCTTGATCTCGGCAGTGGCGGCCAGGATGTAGGAGATATCGGGGTCCTTCGTCTTCCGGAGCGGGGTGGGAACGCAGATGGACACGCAGTCCAGCTCCTCGAGCGCGGCGTAATCCGACGTCGCCTGGAGGCGCCCATCTCGCACGGCCACCCGAAGCTCCACCTCGCTCACGTCCCCGACGTAGGAGCTGCCGGCCAACACCTTCTGGACTTTGTCGGGGTCCGTGTCGATCCCCGTCACCCTGAATCCCACCCTGGCGAACTCGACCGCCAATGGAAGGCCGACGTACCCCAGCCCGATGATTCCCACCCGGGCCGATCGCTCCTTGATCTTCTGGATCAGCTCGTCCATACAGCCCCCAGAGGTCCGCCTATGGTCGCCACGAGATGGGTCAGCCCCCGGCTTCGATCCCGTAGGCCTTGATCTTTCGCTGCAGGTTCTCCCGGGCGATCCCGATCGCCTCGGCGGTCCTGGAGATGTTCCCCCGGTGCTCCCGGAGCTTCCGCACGATGTAGGCCTTCTCGAACTCGGAGCGCGCGGCCCGGAGCAGAGGGATCCCCCAGAAGTGGTCGCCGGCGGCCTCCGCGCGGCCGCCTGGCCGGAACAGGTCCGGGAGGTGCTCGGCCCTGATGATCGGGTCCGGCGTCATGATGACCAGCCGTTCCACCAGGTTGCGGAGCTCCCGCACGTTGCCGGGCCAGCCGTGCTGTCGGAGCAGATCCAGCGCCTCCTGGCTCATCTGCTTCCGTTCGCGGCCCCCCATCCCCGAGAACTCCCCCAGGAAGCTCTCCACCAGGGGCCGGATGTCCTCCCGGCGCTCTCGAAGAGGCGGGACATGCAGCGGGATCACGTTGATCCGGTAAAAGAGATCTTCGCGGAAGCGCCCCCGGCGGATCTCCTCCTCCAGATTCTTGTTGGTGGCCGCCAGCACCCGGACGTTCACCTCGATAGCGCGGTCCCCCCCGACCCGTTCGAACTTCTGCTCCTGGAGGATGCGGAGGATCTTGGCCTGGGTCTTGAGGCTCATGTCCGCGATCTCATCCAGGAACAGCGTGCCCTCGTGGGCCAGGTCGAACTTTCCCCGCTTCCGCGAGCTCGCCCCGGTGAAGGCGCCCTTCTCGTGCCCGAAGAGCTCGCTCTCGATCAGCTCCTCGGGGATGGCCGCGCAGTTGACCTCGACGAAGGCCTGTGACGCGCGCCGGCTGAGACGGTGGATGGTCCGGGCCACGAGCTCCTTGCCCGTCCCGTTCTCGCCCACGATCAGGACCCAGCTGTCCGTGGGCGCGACGACCTGGATCTGGGCCTTCAGCGCACGGATGGCACGGCTCTCCCCGGTGATCTCGTACCGGCGGTCGATCTTCTGGCGGAGGAGCCGGTTCTCCTCCTCCAGCTTGTGGAGCTCGAGGACGTGGTTGAGGGACAGGATCACCTTGTCGCGGTCCAGCGGCTTCTCGAGGAAATCGAAGGCGCCGAGCTTGGTCGCCCGCACGGCCGTCTCGATGTCCCCGTGGCCGGACATCATGATCACGGGCACGCCGGGGGCCCGGCCGCGCAAGCCCTTCAACGTCTCAAGCCCGTCCAGCCCGGGCAGCCAGATATCCAGGAGCACGGCGTCCGGCGGCTCCTCCTGCACCCGGGCCAGCGCCTCCTCCCCGGTGCGGGCCGTGGTGACTTCGAAGTCCTCGTCACGGAGCACCTTCCCCAGGGTGTCGAGGATCACGGGCTCGTCATCGACGATCAGGACTTCCCGGGCCATGCCCCCTTACCCCTCCCTCGGGAGTGAGGCCGCCAGGGAGGCCGCCTCACGGGCCACCGGGAGCTCGATGATGAACCGGGTGCCCCGTGGCTCGTTGTCCCTCACGCGGATGTGCCCGTTGTGGTCCGCGACGATGCTCGAGACGATGGCCAGGCCCAGCCCCGTCCCGGACTTCTTCGTGGAGAAGTACGGCTCGAAGAGCCGTCCCCGGTCCTCGGGCGGGATCCCGCACCCCGTGTCGGCCACCTCGATCCGGGCCATGCGGAGCGGCGCGTCGAAGAAGGTCTCGACGGTGATCTCCCCCGCCCCCTCGATCGCGGCCACCGCGTTGTCCAGCAGGTTGAGCATCACCCGCTTGATCTGATCGCGGTCCACCTCGACCTCGGGCAACTCCTTGTCGGGGACGAACATGAAGGTGATCTCGCGGTGCCCCTCCTGGTAGAGGACCAGGGCCTCCTGGATCACCTCGTTGAGATTGTGAGGGGCCGGCTTGATCGCGGGCATGCGGGCGAAGCTCGAGCACTCGTTCACCAGTTGCTTGAGCTCATCCACCTGCTGGATGATGGTCTGCGTGCACTCCTCGAACACCGCCCCGTCCTTGCCCAGCCGCTCGGCGTACCGGCGCCGCAGGCGCTGAGCCGAGAGCTGGATCGGGGTGAGCGGGTTCTTCACCTCGTGGGCGATCCGCCGGGCGACCTCCCGCCAGGCCTCCATCCGCTGGGCCTTCAGGAGATGGTAGAGGTCGTCGAAGACCAGCACCATCCCCAGGTACGCGTTCTCGTCATCCCGGAGCGCGCTGAGGCTCATGCGGAGCACGAGGGTCCTTCCCGGGAGCGGGAGGCGCACCTGCTGCTCGATGGCATCCGTACGGGCCGCCTGCAGGCGGTCGAGGAGGACCCCCGCCAGCTCGAGGTGCTCGGGCTTCAGCACCTCCCGGAAGTGCCGGCCGATGAGCGGCCTCGCATCGATCTCCAGCATCCGCTCCGCGGACTTGTTGATCGTGGTGATCACGCCGTCCCGGTCCACCGAGATCACCCCGGCGGTGACGTTCCGCAGCACCGTCTCCATGTACCGCCGCCGCTGCTCGGCCTCCTGCCCCTTCTTCTGCAGCTCCCCGTAGGTCCGTTCGAGCGCCTGCTTGCTCGCCCGCAGGTCCTGGGTCATCTTGTTGAAGGAGCCCACCAGGGTCCCGATCTCGTCCTCGGCCTGCAGCTCGATCCGGAAGTCCAGATCCCCATGGGCGACCCGCTGGGTCCCCTCGGCCAGCTCCTGGATCGGCACGATGATCCCGCGCCCCAGGTAGAAGCCATACCAGGTGGCGGCGAAGACGATCAGCAGCGTCACCATGAGCAGCGTGATAAGGTAGCTGGACTTGATCGGGCTCTTCAAGACCTTGAGCTGCTTGTACTCGTCGAACGTCTTGGCGATCTCCTGCATCTGGCCCCGGAGGCTCTTGGGGACATAGTAGGCTCCGCCCCTGTGAACTGGGCGACGGGCACGGACGCGTTCAGGCCCCGGGTCAGCTCGTCCTGCTGGGCGCCGTAGATCTCGACGGCCGACAGGCTGTACTCCAGCAGCTTGATCCGGACGAACTCCTCCAGGAACTCGAAACGCTCATCGTCGAGAAGCCGGTTCTCCGCGATGCTGCGGCTGATCTGGTGGGCATAGGTGATGGCGTTGTTCCGCTGGGTCGTGTAATAGGTCTGGGCCACCTCCAGAGACTTCTGGAGCGACTGCTCCACCTCCAAGCTGAACCAGTTCTCGATGCTGTTGGTGATGAACCCGCCGGCCACGAAGAACAGCAGCATGGTGGGGATCAGGGACAGGCTGACGAAGGCCACCACCAGCTTGGTCCGGAGGCGCGCCCCGAGCACCTTCTGCTTCCGCTCGTAGAACAGCTTGACGACGTTCCGGAGCACCAGGAAGATCACGAGGATGAGGAGGATGATGTTGACGTTGATCAGGCCGAACACCAGGATGTTGTTCGCAATGGGCAGCCCTTTGGAGAAGCGCGAGATGCTGGTCTCCAGGTAGGTCAGGAAGACGAGGGCCAGCAGGGCGCCGGCGATGATGTACATCTCCCGTCGCCGCCGCTTCTGCTCGAGCGCCAGCCGCGGGTCCGGGGCGCTGCGCTCGCCGCCGATCGGAAACAGTGGTGTCGCCATGATGCCGAAAATTCTACTGGAAGACCCCGGGGAAGGCAAGGCGGGCGTGGCCGCTGCCGGCCGCAGCAGAGTTGGGAATCCGACGTTCCGGGCCCGAGGGACTCGATCAAGAGGGCCCGCGGTGAAAGAGAGGCCGCGGTGAAGAGCAGCGGCCAGCGGCAGAGCCCCGGGGGCTGGCGCGGCAGCGGGAGCGGGGCGGGATTGTGGGGGTCTCGGGGCCGGGCTCAGGCCATGGCCGCCGCGGACCGGCCCAGCATGAACTCCCTCCAGTGCTGCCTGCTGGGGAACTCCAGGACCTCCCAGGAACGAGCCACGGCCATCACCTTCCGGAGCAGCCGGTGGTTCAGGCTGTGCCCGGCCTTGAACGCCCGGAACTGACCCACGAGCGGACGGCCGAGCAGCCACAGATCGCCCAGGGCATCCAGGATCTTGTGCCGGACGAACTCGTCGGGGAACCGGAGACCTTCCTCATTGAGGATCCGCCCCGCGCCCACGACCACCGCGTTCTCCAGCGATCCCCCCAACGCCAGGCCGTTGGCGCGCATCCCCTCGACCTCATCGAGGAAGCCGAACGTGCGGGCGGGGCCGATCTCTCGCTCATAGATCTCCTGGGCGAAGTCCAGCAGGTAAGTCTGGTTGCTGAGCAAGGGATGGTCGAACTCGATGGTGTAGGAGACCCGGAAGCCGCCAAAAGGCAGGAGCGCTGCCTCCTTCTCCCCGTCCTTCACGGAGATGGGCTCTTTGATCACCAGGAATCGGCGCCGCCGCCGCTGCATCCGGATGCCTGCCGCCTTGATGAGCGCGACAAATGGGGCCGCGCTGCCATCCATGATCGGCACCTCGGTCCCGTCGAGCTCCACCAGAGCGTTGTCGATCCCCAGACCCCCGAAGGCGCTCAGCAGGTGCTCCACCGTCCCCACCATTGCCCCATCCTGTCCCAGCGTCGTGGCATATTTGCTGGCGACCACCGCTTCCGGGCAGGCCTTGATGCGGGGATGGCCCGCGAGGTCTACCCGCACAAAGACGATACCATGATCGGGGGGGGCGGGTCGGATGGTCATACGCACCCGCTTTCCTGTATGCAGCCCCACATCCGTACAGCTCGCCACGTCATGGATGGTCTGCTGGAAGTACAAAGCTCCCTCCGCGTGGAATCCCCCCTGTTCAAGCAACGGGGATGCCCTACGGCGGCCGCCGGCTCCGATTCCCAAAGCGGGACGACAGGCCGACCTCCGGAACTCCTGTTAATCACAGGGGATCCTGGCCGGATTCCACAGCCTCTTAGGAGCTCCACGCCCGCCCGAATCCGGCCTGCCCTCAGCTTCCTGCTGCCGGCCCTGTGCCGCTGCCATCACAGGGTGTAATGCGCGCGGCACACCGGCATCTCAGCGACGGATGAAGAGGTTGAGCAGGAGGGTCAGCAGGAGGCTCACCACGATGTTGGTGGCCAGGGGGATGTAGATGGTGACGTGATCCGTCTTGATGAAGAAATCACCGGGGAGGCGGCCCAACCATGGAACCCGAGGAAGGAATTGCAGAGCCAAGCCCAATACGACGAGGAGCCCACCGAGTAAGACCAGCAGCTTCCCTAGGCCCCCCATCCCCCGCCCTCAGGAATCCGCCTCCCGAAACAGGCTCCCCTGGTGCCGTGGCACACCCAGTCCGAAGTGCTCATAGGCGAGCCTGGTCGCGGTCCGCCCCCTGGGCGTGCGGTTCAGGTAGCCCGCCCGGATCAGGTACGGCTCATAGACGTCCTCGATCGTCTCCTTCTCCTCACTCACCGCCACGGCCAGCGTCTCGACCCCCACAGGCCCCCCGCCGAACTTCTCGATGATCGCCAGGAGGATCTTCCGGTCCATGATATCGAAGCCGCTCCGGTCCACCTCCATCAGCTCGAGGGCCTGCTCCGCTGTCGAGGCCCTGATCACGCCATCCCCTTCCACCTCGGCGAAGTCGCGGATCCGGCGCAGGAGCCGGTTGGCGATCCGGGGCGTGCCCCTGGACCGGCTGGCGATGACGCGCGCCCCCTGCTCCTCCAGGGCGATCCCGAGGATCCCCGCCGATCGCCTGACGATCTCCACCAGCTCCTCGGGGGCATAGAAGTCCAGATGGCCGATCACCCCGAACCGATCCCGCAGCGGGGAGGTCAGGAGACCCGCGCGGGTCGTGGCCCCCACGAGCGTGAAGCGCGGGAGATCCAGCTTGATCGACCGGGCCGTGGGCCCCTGTCCGATCATGATGTCGAGCTTGAAGTCCTCCATGGCCGGATAGAGGACCTCCTCGACCACATGGCTCAGTCGATGGATCTCGTCGATGAACAGGACATCGCGCTCCTCGAGGTTGGTCAGGAGCGCGGCCAGGTCGCCGGCCCGCTCGATCACCGGGCCCGACGTGGCCCTGATGTTGACCTGGAGCGTCCAGCGCCTCCCGTCGGGCCCGGGTCGCCTCGATGAAGACCCGTAAGTTCTTTTTCAGCTTCTCCTGGCCGATGTACTCTTCGAGTCGCTGCGGGCGCAGGGTGGCATCGAACCGGAGGTCATCCTCCATCCGCTGCGGGGAGACTTTGGGAGTGGCCATCCGTTCAGCTCCGGGAGAGGATCCGCAGGGCAGCACGGAGCAGGACCTCCACCGTGGGCGTCGCCACGCCACGCCGCGCTTCTTCGAGGGCCGCCTCGGCCTGGACGCGACGGTAGCCGAGAGTCACGAGGGCCGAGAGGACATCCCGGGTCAGGGGGTCCGGGCCCCCCCGGGCCTCGCTCCCCGGCCTCCCCGGGCCCAGCCAGCCCGCCCCGATCTTATCCTTGAGCTCCACGAAGATCCGCTCCGCGGTCTTCCGGCCGATCCCCGGGACGGCGGACAGGCGCCGGACATCCTGGTCCGCGATCGCCTTGGCCAGCTCGTCCACTGTCGTCCCGGAGAGCACGTTCAGGGCCAGCCGGGGGCCGATCCCCGAGATCCCGATGAGGAGCTGGAAGGCCTGGCGCTCCTCCTCGGTGAGGAAGCCGTAGAGCTGGAGGGCATCCTCCCGGACATGGGTGTGGATGTGGAGCGCCACCCGCTCTCCCTCGCGCGGGAGCTGGTAGAAGGTGGAGAGGGGGACGAAGACCTGGTAGCCCACTCCCTGGAGGTCCACCACGATCGCTTCAGGGGACCTCTGGAGGAGCTGCCCGGCGAGGCGGGCGATCATCGCGCCCCCCGCAGCCGCTCGGCCAGACGGCAGGTCTGGAGATGACAGAGGGCCACGCCCAAAGCGTCCGAGGCGTCCGCCGGCACGGGGGCGCGCAGCCCAAGCAGCCGTCGGACCATCTCCTGCACCTGCTCCTTGGTGGCCCGGCCGAATCCCACCACGGCCTGCTTGACCTCCATGGGCGAGTACTCGAAGACCGCGAGCTCGGCGGTGGCCGCCCCCAGCAGGACCACCCCGCGCGTCTGCCCCAGGGCCAGGGTGCTGCGGGGGTTCTGCGCAAAAAAAAGCCCCTCGACCGCCATCTGGTCAGGGGCCCACCGGTCAATCACGATGAGCAGGCTGTCGTGGATGCGCTTCAAGCGCTGGGGGAGCGGATCCCGGCGGGGCGCCTCGATGGTTCCGCTGGCGACGAGGGCCACCTCGCTCCCCCGCGCCTCCACCACCCCGTAGCCCGTGACCGTGCTCCCTGGATCGATCCCCAGCACCCGCATGGTCCCGCGCCGGGCGCGCTACCCTCCGATCTCCTCCATGAGCTCCGCCGGGATATCGAAGTTGGCGTAGACGTGCTGAACGTCCTCGCACTCATCCAGGGCATCCATGAGCCGGAGGACCTGCTCGGCATGCTTGCGGTCCTGCAGCTTGATGGTGCTCTGCGGTCGCATGGACACCTCGGACGCTGTGTACTTCATCCGCAGCTCGTCGAAGGTCTGCCGGACGCGCTCGAGCTTGCCCGGGTCCACGATGACCTCGAAGGTGTCCTCCTCCTCCCGGACATCCTCGGCCCCGGACTCCAGGGCGACCTCGAGGAGGCGCTCCTCGGGGACCGCCCCCTTTGCGCAGGTGATGACCCCCGTTTTGTGGAACATCCACGCCACGCAGCCCGCCTCGCCCAACCCCCCCCCGTTCTTGGTGAAAACACTCCGGATCTCCATGACGGTGCGCTTCTTGTTGTCGGTCATGCTCTCCACGAGCACGGCCACGCCGCCGGGGCCATACCCCTCGTACACCACCTCCTCGTACGCTACTCCTTCGAGCTCACCGGTCCCACGCTTGATGGCGCGGACAATGTTGTCCTGCGGCATGTTCTGAGCCTTGGCATCAGCGATGGCCTTGCGCAGCCGGGGGTTCCCGTCAGGGTCCCCCCCGCCCATCCGCGCCGTGACCGTGATCTCCTTGATGAGCTTGGTGAAAATCTTGCCACGCCTGACATCCTCGGCGCCCTTCTTCCGCTTGATCTGCGCCCACTTCGAGTGGCCAGACATCGCCCACCCTCCCTGCGTTGCTGGCGCATCTTACCATAGGGGTCAGGGGCCTGCACAAAAAAAGGCATGCCGGGTTCCGGAACGTCGCGAGCGCCCGGGATCTGAGGAGCCTACTCGACCTTGATCCGCTGGGGGCGCCGCGGCCGTCGGCTCTCGACCCGAGCAAGGAGCCGGTCGAGGATGCTCCGCATCGCGAGCAGGCTCTCTCGCTGGGCCCCCCGGGTGTGCTCCCAGAACTCGTCGGGCAGGCTGCCCCTGACACCACGGGAGACCCCGGCCGCCGCGGTAAAAACTGTGGCGAAGGGGCAGAGCCGTTCCCACGGGCATCGCTCTTTACGCTGGTTGGCCATCGCGCGCCTCCTTGTCCCGGCCGAAACAGACCGTCAGGACCCCCTCCTCCAGCCGTGCCCGCCGGACCTCAAGCCCGACAAGTGCTCGGGGCAGAACGATGTTGCGCCGGAAGTTGCCCACCGAGACCACCAGCTCCTCCCCGCGCTTCAGCAGGTGCACGTCCTCCTTGTGCAGGAAGGGCAATTTGAGCTGCAGGACAAACTCGCCCCCCTGTTTCTTCACCGTCTGCACGACCCCCTTGAAGTAAATCGCCGGCGGGTCGCGGTCGGCGAACAGGGCCTGGGCCCGCGAAGTAGCCACGGGCCTCGTCCGGGAGGATACGGTTGCTGATCACCGCATCCGTCACATACCCGTACAGGTTTGTATAGGCCAGGGCCCGCTCGGCCTCCTTGATCACCATGCGCTCGGGGTTCAGGACCAGCCGGATGCTCGTGCGCTTCTGGTCGGTCAGGATCTCCTTGATCCGGGTCACCCGCTTGAAAAGCGTCTCGAGGGCCGCATAGACGTTTGCCTTGGGAAGCGGGACAGGGACGAATGGCTGGACCATCGGGCCCAGGCTGGTGACAATCCGCCGCTCCCAAGGGAAGAGCTTTTCCATGTACCAGCGGGCGGCGTCAGGAAAGCTCAGGAGCCGGAGCGTCTCCCCGGTGGGGGCACAATCCACGACCAGCACGTCGAATCGCCTGTCCAGGTCGTGCTTCCAGATCTCGAGGAGGCTGCAGATCTCCTCCATCCCCGGAAAGACCGCCATCTCCTCGGCCACCACCTCGTCCATCCCCCGGGTGGCGAAGAGGGCGCTCAGATAGTCGTGGACGTCCCCCCAGTAGCGCTCGATCTCCTCGAGGACGTTGACCTCCTCCCCCCAGAGGTTCTTCGCGAGCGACGTGGGGTCGCTCCCCAGCCGCCGGTCAAAGGCGTCCGCCAGGCTGTGGGCTGGGTCCGTGCTGATGGCCAGGGTCCGGTGTCCGCGGGCGGCTGACGCGAGGGCTGTGGCCGCCGAGACGGTCGTCTTCCCGACCCCGCCCTTGCCTGTGTAAAGGATGATCCGCATGATCGCCTCGATCTGAATTCTATCATACCGGCCTCGGGTGGCGAGCCCGCGTAGGGGGCAAGAGGACGAAGAAAAGAGAACGTCGGTCAGGCGTTTCAAATCTGGCGCGTTACGAGAGCTTGTAGAACGCGATCGCGTTGTCTCGCAGGATCTTCCGCTTCACGTCCTCCTTGACGTCCGCCCGCTCACGGAGCTCCTGGATGCCCGTGTCGCGGGCCTCGGCGTGGGGCATGTCCCCTTCGATCAGCACGTGGTCCTCGCCGACCAGCTCCAGCACCTGCGGCAGCAACGGCTCCTCGGCCTCACAGGTCACGTACAGGCGCCCCTCGGTCAGGTACTCGCTCGGCCGCTTCTTCGAGTGGGGCCCCCACCCGATGTCCCGGATGACCGGGTGGTAGTGGTCCATCCGCCCCACCATGTAGGGAATCCACTCCGCCCCGGCCTCCAGGAACCCGACCCGCAGTCGGGGGAAGCGGTCCAGCACCCCGCCCGCGGTCAGGCTGAAGAAGGCCATGAGCACCGGGAGCGTAAAGCTCAACAGCAACGCCGCATAGGGGTCCTCGCAGGTCTGGGTGAGCCCCGGGCAGCTCCAGCCCGTATGCACGCAGACGGGGAGGTCCACGTCGCAGGCGGCGGCGAAGAAGGGATCCAGGTCACGGTGGTGGAGCAACCGGTCCCCGGCTGTCCCTCCGATCATCAGGCCCACCGCCCCCAGGGCCCGCGCCCGTCGGACCTCAGCCACGCACGCATCCATGTCCCGCATCGGGATCACCGCGGCCCACTTGAGGCGGTCCGGCCGCTCGCCACACCGCTTGGCCATCCAGGTGTTGTAGCTTCGCATCAGGGCGGCCTCGAACCGCGGGTCCTCCGTCACCCGATGGAACAGGATGGAGGAGAAGAGCACCTGGATCTGGATCCCGTAGGCGTCCATGTCCCGGAGCCGGGCCTCGATGTCGGTGAGCCCCTGGCTCCCCAGGGTGAAGGTCTTCCCCCGCGCGAACGTCATCGTCAACGGGGTCCCGCTCACCGTCGTCCCCCGGCCCCAGAGCCGCGGGTGGATCTGGCCATCGATGAGCCACCAGGCATCCATGTGGGGCATCGTGGTCAGCCCCTCGGCCCGGGCCACCACCGGCCGGCGATCCCGGAACTCCTCGTCGAGGTACTCCCAGGTCTCCGGGATCTCCATCACGTGCGAATCGGCATCAACCACATCGACGGTCTTCATGGCCTCCTCCACGCTGCATGGCCCCCCGTCGAGAGCCCACCGTTGGCTCCCGGACCGTATTCTGTTCGCGAGCTATACACCAGGCCACGCTCGAAGTCAATTTTGCCCGGAACTGAGCTGTGGCCTCGAAGGACTGTGGCCTCGATGCTCACGCGCTTGTGCCTTGACAGGCTATAGACGCCAAGCCTAGCATGCCGCCCATGACTCGCCCCCAAAAGCCTGGTTGACCGTCCTGAACTCACCCCATGCGCTACGGCTTCGTGATCGACCAGAACCGATGTATCGGCTGTCACGCGTGCACGGTCGCCTGCAAGGAGGAGAACGGGGTCCCGCTCGGCGCCTTCCGGACGTGGGTCAAGTACATCGAAAAAGGGGAATTCCCGAACACCCGCCGCTACTTCGCCGTCCTGCGCTGTAACCACTGTGACCACGCGCCCTGTGTGACCATCTGCCCGACCCGGGCCCTTTACCGACGCAAAGATGGCATCATCGACTTCGACAAAGAAGTCTGTATCGGCTGCAAGTCATGCATGCAGGCCTGCCCCTATGACGCGCTCTACATCGACCCTGACACCCACACCGCAGCCAAGTGCCACTTCTGCGCCCACCGGGTGGAGAAGGGGCTCGAGCCCGCCTGCGTGATCGTGTGCCCGGAGCGGGCGATCCTGGCGGGTGACCTTGACGACCCGGCGAGCGAGGTGGCCCGGGTCCTGGCGCGGGAGCAGGTGCTGGTCCGCAAGCCGGAGCAGGGGACGAAGCCCAAAGTCTTCTACGTGGGTGCAGACGAGGCCGCCCTCACTCCTCAGCTTCAGCGGCCGGCGGAGACCTACCTCTGGGGGGAGCGGCCGAGGGAGCAGCGGTCACTGGCAATAGAGAGCACCCCCGCCCCAGCAGCGCTATGGGTGTCGGCGGCCCAGGCGACCCCCAAGGCGGTAGAGGCACTGGGCCGGACAGTCTACGACGTCCCGCACCTGCCGAGACCTTGGGGCTGGCCGGTCTCGACCTACCTGTGGACGAAGTCGGTGGCGGCCGGGGCTGTGCTGGTCGCGGCGCTCGGCGCGCTGCTCGGTTGGACGCCGGTGGCGAGTGTCACCCTCCCGGTCGTTGGGCTCGTGTTCCTCCTCGCGACCATTGTGCTCCTCATCGGCGACCTCAAGCGGCCGGACCGCTTTCACTACATCCTCCTCCGACCGAACTTCCAGTCCTGGCTCGTCTGGGGGGCCTGGATCCTGATGGCCTTTGGCGCACTCACCGGGCTCTGGCTCGCCGGGGCCCTGCTGGGTTGGCCGGGTCTGCTCGTCCTGTTGGCCGGGCCCCTCATCGCGCTGGCGCTCGCCGCCGCAGGGTACAGCGCGTTCCTCTTCGCCCAGGCCGAGGGGCACGACTTCTGGCAGAGCCCGCTGCTCCTGCCGCACCTCCTGGTCGCGACGGTGACTGCTGGCGCGGCGGTGGGGCTGCTGAGCCACGGGCCCTCGGGGGCGCTGCGCGCGCTCCTGCTCGCGGGCCTCGGCGTGAACCTGCTCTTCGTCCTGGCCGAGCTGTTCACCCCGCACCCCAACCTGGACGCGGAGGCCGCGGCGCGACTGATCACCCATGGCCCCTGGCGCCTCGCCTTCTGGGGCGGCGTCGTGCTCAGCGGACATCTCGTGCCCGGGCTCCTGCTGCTCCCGGCCTCCCCCGCCACATCCGGGCTCGCCAGCCTGCTCGCGCTGGCGGGCCTCTGCGCGTACGAGAACTGCTGGGTCAAGGCCGGACAATCCCCCCCACTGAGCTAGGAGACGGAGACCGACCCGATGCCCCCGCATGCTCCCTCGGAACCCCTCCACCCCGTCGCGCAGGGCCTGTCGGCGCCCGCCGGCGGCCTGCAGAGCTTTCCTCCCCCCGAGCGCTGGGAGGACTGGGAGGAGTACGACGCCGCGGCGTGGCCGAAGAAGGTCCCGCGCCGCTACCGGCTCGTGCCGACGATCTGCTTCAACTGCGAGGCCGCGTGCGGGCTCCTCGCTTACGTCGACCCGCAGACCCTGAAGATCCAGAAGTTCGAGGGCAACCCCGCGCACCCGGGGAGCCGCGGGCGGAATTGCGCGAAGGGCCCGGCGACCCTGAACCAGGTCTACGACCCGGAGCGGATCCGCTATCCGCTCAAGCGTCTGGGGAAGCGCGGCGAGGGGCAGTGGGCCCGGGTGAGCTGGGACGAGGCGCTGGACGATATCGCGGCGCGGGTGCGGAGGGCGCTCACCGAGGGGCGGCGGAACGAGATCATGTACCACGTCGGCCGGCCTGGGCATGAGCTGGTCTACCACCAGCGCATCCTCCACGCCTGGGGGATCGACGGCCATAACTCCCACACCAACGTCTGCTCGGCCTCCGCCCGGGCGGGCTATGCATTCTGGCACGGGCTTGACCGCCCCTCCCCCGACCACGCGAACGCGCGCTTCATCCTCCTCCTCTCCTCGCACCTCGAGACGGGACACTACTTCAACCCACACGCCCAGCGGATCATCGAGGGCAAGCAGCGCGGGGCGAAGCTCTGCGTCGTCGACACGCGGCTGTCGAATACGGCCTCGATGGCGGACTACTGGCTGTCGCCGTGGCCCGGGACCGAGGCGGCACTGCTCCTGGCGATGTGCCAGGTGATCATCCGGGGGCGGCTCTACGACCGGGACTTCCTGCTCCGCTGGGTGAACTGGGCGGAGTATCTCCGCGAGGAGCACCCGGATCGCCCGTGCACCTTCGAGACCTTCGAGGCGATCCTCCAGACACTCTACGCGACATACACGCCGGAGTTTGCCGAGCGGGAGTCAGGCGTCCCCGCCGCGACCATCGTGGAGGTGGCCCGGGAGGCCGCTCGGGCTGGCTCCGCCCTGGCCACCCACGTCTGGCGCAACGCGGCAGCGGGCAACCTCGGCGGCTGGCAGGTGGCGCGGGCGCTCGAGTTCCTGGTCGTCCTCGTGGGGGCGGTGGCAACCCCGGGCGGGACGGCCCCGAGCTTCTGGCACAAGACGGTCCCGCCCCCGCCCCTCATGCCCCCGCCTGCGAAGGTCTGGAGCGAGCTCCTCTACCCGCGCGAGTACCCCCTGGCCTTCTTCGAGATGAGCTTCCTCCTCCCGCACTTCCTCAAGGAGGGGCGCGGGCGGCTCGAGGTCTACTTCACCCGCGTCTACAACCCGGTGTGGACGAACCCCGACGGCCTCTCGTGGCTCGAGGCCCTGACCGACGAGGCCAAGGTCGGCCTTCACGTCTGCCTCACCCCCATCTGGAGCGAGACCGCGTGGTTTGCCGACTACGTCCTGCCGATGGGGCACGGATCGGAGCGGCACGACCTCATGAGCCAGGAGACCCACGCGGCGCGCTGGATCGGCTTCCGCCAGCCCGTGCTGCGGGTGGCGCTCGAGAAGCAGGGTCGGCGCTTCGCCACGACCTGGGAGGCGCACCGGGACGCTGGCATCGGCGAGGTCTGGGAGGAGGACGAGTTCTGGATCGAGCTGTCCTGGCGGATCGATCCGGACGGCGCGCTCGGGATCCGCCGGTATTTCGAGTCGCCGTTCCGGCCGGGGGAGAAGCTCACCGTCGAGGACTTCTACCGCTGGATCTTCGAGCACTCGGTCCCGGGCCTGCCGGAGGCGGCCGCGCGGGAGCGCCTCACCCCGCTGGAGTACATGCGGAAATACGGCGCCTTCCTCATCGAGGACGGCGTCTACCGCACCCATGAGACCCCGCTGACCCCGGCCCAGGTCGAGGGCACGACCGTCGACCCGGTCTCGGGCGTCATCACCAGGAACGGCGCGGCGATCGGCGTTGAGGCGGACGGGCGGGCGATGCTCGGCTTTCCCACGCCGTCGCGGAAGCTCGAGTTCTATTCGAAGACGCTAAAGGACTGGAAGTGGCCCGAGCACGCGCTGCCGGGGTATATCCGGAGCCACGTGCACTGGTCCGAGATCGATCGGGCCAGGAACGAGTTCCTCCTGCTCCCGACCTTCCGCCTGCCGACGCTCATCCATACCCGGTCCGGGAACGCGAAGTGGCTCAACGAGATCTCCCACTCGAATCCGCTCTGGATGCATCCGAGCGATGCCGAGCGCCTGGGCGTCCGGACCAGTGACCTCCTGAAGGTGCACACCGAGATCGGCTGGTTCGTGGACAAAGCCTGGGTGACCGAATCCATCCGTCCCGGCATCGTCGCCTGCTCGCATCACCTGGGACGCTGGCGCCTGGCCGAGGAGTCCGGCGGCGAACGCTGGTCCACGGCCCTGGTGGACCTCAAGCGCGTGACGGCTGGCAAGTGGATGATGCGCCAGGTCCACGGCGTCCGTCCCTTCGCGAGCGAGGACCCGGACTCCGGCCGGATCTTCTGGGAGGACGCCGGCGTGCACCAGAACCTCACCTTCCCCGTCCAGCCCGACCCGGTGAGCGGGCAGCACTGCTGGCATCAGAAGGTGCGGGTCGAGCGCGCGGGGGCCGAGGATCGGTACGGCGACATCCTTGTCGACACGGAGAAGGCACACGAGGCCTACCGCCGTTGGCTCGGCCTCACGCGCCCGGCGCCGGGCCCGGGGAACCTGCGCCGCCCGCTCTGGCTGCCACGGGCCTATACGCCTGATGCGGGGAGCTATCGGCTGGAGGGCTGATACAGCGCGTCGAGGAAGCCGCTCCGGTCCGCCTCCCGCACGAACCGGTCGTGTACGAGCTCCTCGGCCCTGGCCGTCCGGGCGCGGGGATCGCTCTGGGCCAGGTCGTCGAGCACGGCCTGCATGGCCTTCACGCTCGGGTAGGGCTTCCGCGCGAGCAGCTCCTGCGCGTAGATCCGGTAGGCCTCCTCCAGGACCTCCTGGTCCCGGATCCGCATGTACTTCCCGATGATCTCCAGGCTGGCCTCCCTGCGCGTCTTGTAGAAATGGATCCCGGCGGCAAAGCCTTTCACGAACCGGAGGGTGAGCTCCGGATGGGCCTCCACGTAGCTCTTCCGGGCCGCGACCCCGTTCATGAAGTACTCGATCTTCAGCGGGATCATGTCCACCAGGAGGGGCAGCCCGAGCTTGCGCGCCTGCAGGTTGACCGGCGGCGCCAGGGCGGTCGCGTGGACCTGTCCGGTCTGCAGGGCCGCCAGCCTCGCCCCCTGAGCGCCGATCGCCCGGTAGACCACGTCTCGGTCGGGGTCCAGCCCGGCCTGGCGCAGGGCATACCGCGGGCCGATGTAGCTCATGTCCGCGCCGATCCGCTGCACCGCCACGATCTTCCCCTTCAGCTCCTCCACCCGACGGATCCCCTTCGCGCCGTAGATCTGGTAGATGAAGCGATCCGTCACGCCCAGAATCATGACGATGTCGGCGCCCCCCAGGTTGCTCAGGGCGACGGCAGGCCCGGACTGGAGCACGAACTCGGCCTCCCCCGCCAGCATGGCGGCCGACGAAACAGCCCCACTCTGAATATAGACCAGCCGGACCTTCAGGCCCTGCTGCTCGAAGCTCTTCGACTCGTAGGCCACCCAGCTCGCGGACTGGTTCCCCACGATCGCGCTGAAGCCCAGGATGATCTCGCCGGCGCCCGCCGGCCGGCTCCCCGCCACGAGGCCCGCCACCACGAGGCTCGCCGCCAGCCCTGCCACGAGTGTCGTGCTTCTCATCTGGCCACCTCACCGGGGGCAGCGATCAGGGCCCCCACCCCAGGCGCTCCCGCAGCTCCCGCGCGGCGCGGGCTACCGGGCGGGGCCGAGGACCTTGGTCGCGTACTCCACGTAGCTCATGTCGATGATGTCCTCGGCCCGCACCTTCTTCTTGATCTCACCGAGGGAGGCCCAGAACTCCTGCTGGGCCATGATGCTCTCGACGTCCACCCGCCCCTCGGGGTGGATCCCCGAGAGCGTCCCCTGGAGCACCGAGGCCTCGGGGACGCCGGTGTGCTTCGCCATGATCTTGGCCAGCTCCGGGAGGTTCCGCTGGTCGTTGTAGTACCGGCAGGCCTTCACGTAGGCGACCATGAACTTCCGGGCCAGGTCCGGCTTCTGCTTCATGAAGGACTCGGCATAGTAGATCACCGCCACCTGCTGGTTGATGAACGGCTCCTGGTTGGTGTTCCGGAAGATGGTCCCGTAGCCGGCCTGCACCGCCCGCGTCCCATGCGGGTCCACGATCACCGCGAGGTCGATGCCTTTCTCCTTGAGGGCCACCGGCATCTTGGCGAAGTCCAGGTACAGGGGCCGGATGTCCTTTTCCGTGAGCCCGGCCCGCTTCAGCATCGTGTTCAGATAGAAGCGCACCGGGCTTCCCGGCGCGTTCATGCCGATGGTGCGACCCTTGAAATCCCGGAGGTCCTTGATCGCGTCCGCCAGGTCCTTGCGCACCACCACGAAGTTGAAGCCGTACCCCCTGAACATGTACCCCTTGTCCGCGACCACCTTGTGCCGGAGCCCCTCGGCGGCCGCGTTGAAGAGCCCCGCCGCGATCCCGCCCGACCCCACGTGCATCTCCCCGGAGGTCATGGGCCCCATCATCTGCCCGGCGTGGCCGAAGCGGGCCAGGTTCACCTCCAGGTCCTGCTCCCGGTAGTAGCCCTTCTCCAGCGCGATGAAGAACGGGGCATACGAGATCAGCGGGATGTAGCCGACGTTGATGGTGGCCCGCTGGGCGGCGGCCGGGGAGGCCGTCAGGGCGAGGCCGAGCAACGCGATGGCCGTCAGCGTGCGGGTCAGGCTCATTGGGCGTTCTCCTTCTTCCAAAGGCCACAGGGTTTACGCAGAGGATCCGAGGATGGAAGAACGCTAACACGGGATCTTCGGGGCTGTCAACCAACAGCGGACATCTCACTGGTTAGCAACAGCTCACCGGCGCGGCGCTGGCGCACGGCGCAAGAGCGCCACACCTGTGAGGAAGATGCGTCTGCCGGATGGCGTTGCTGGCCGCACGACCGCGTGCTACAGTTCGGTCCGCCGATTCGACGGAAAGGAGGCCTGGCATGCTCCGCCCGTTCATGGACCGCGTCCGATTGCTCCTGTCACGGTGCGATGCCTTCGGCGAGTACCTCGGCACGCTCTCCCCCGAGGCCTGGTCGCACCCCAGCGCCTGCACCGAGTGGACGGTGGCCGATGTGGTTGCCCACCTGGCTGGCGGTATCCGCTGGTCCACCGAGAGCATGGACCGGGGCCGGCGCGGCGAGTCCGGCCCCCCGCCGCCCCCGCCGGCCGCGGGCGGAGAGAGCCCTTCGGCCCGGATCGCCCGGGAGGCGATCCGCCTGCGCCAGGAGCTGGGCGGGCGCGTGCGCGCCTACTACCTGGAGAGCCTCCCCCCGGTGCGGGCGCTGGTGGGGGCCTTCCGGCCGGAGGACGAGGGCAAGACCGCCATGCACATCCGGCGAGGCCCGATGCCGATGGGGGAGTTCCTGAACCAACGCCTGGCCGAGGTCGAGCTGCACGCCTGGGACGTCCGCTCCCGCCTGGCGCCGGGCGCGCGCCTCGATCCCGCCGCGGCCGAGGTGCTGGCCGAATGGCTCGGGTTCTGGCTGCCGTTCATCTTCCACCCGGGGGAGCAGTTGCCCCGCCCGATCCGCTACCGCGTCGAGATCAACGGGCGGGCGCTGCACGACGCGCTCGTCGACGGGCTCACCGCACAGGTCGGGGCCCCGGCCGGCCCCACCGCCGATGTGCTCCTCCACGCGGACCCCGAGACCTACGTGCTGATGGCGATGGGCCGGCTGCCCTTCGACGAAGCACGGCAGGCAGGGCGCCTGCAGGTGCAAGGAAACCCGGAGACGGCCCGGGCCTTTACGCGGTGGTTCTGGCCCACGTAGCGCGGGGCGGCGCCGCTGGCTTCAGACCTGCACTAACGGCCCGCCGGAGGCCCGAGGTCCCGCTGGGCGAGCCGCAGGTACCGCATGTCCAGGTACTTGTCGGGCGGCGGGTAAGGCCGTTGTTTGAAGAGGCTCTCTCCCAGCAGGTCGATGAGGCGCTGGAAGCCCTCCTGGTTCACCGAGCCATCCCGGCTGAAGATCCCACGGGCCGTGTACTCCTCCACGGTCGGCCGCGTGTACTTGCGGTCGATCCCGGTCCGCTTCGTCGCGAGCTCCGCCGCCTCATCCTTGTGGGTGTGGACCCACTGGAGCGCCCGGAGCATGGCCCGGAGGTATCGGACCACGAGCTGGCTGTTGGCCTCGGCCCAGCGGCCGTCCACGTTCAGGCTGTGGAACTGGAGATTCGGTATGTAGTCCTGCAGGCGTCCGAGGTTCGTGAACCCGAGCTCCAGGGCCCGGTAGAGGTCGCCGCCCAGGATCATCGTGGCCGAGATGCGGCCGGTCTGCAGGCTGACGAGGCGCTGGTCGGTGGGGCCAAGCTGGAGCATGGTGTAGTCCCGGTTGGCCTGGAGGCCGTGGGCCTTGAGCATCTCCCGGAGGAAGACCGTGCTGCCGGAGACCAGGCTCACCACCCCGATCGTCGTCCCCTTGAGCTCCGGGATGCTCTTGTAGCGCGGGTAGCCCAGCAGCGTGTACGGGGCGACCGGGACGGTCCCTCCGATGATCTTCAGCGAGGCGCCCCGTTCCGTCGCGATGATCACGCCTGTCGGGTCCACCACGGCGCCCTGGATGGACCCCGCGACCAGGGCCTGGATCAGGGTGTCCGTGGAGCCGATCAGGATGACCTCGCCCCGAATCCCCTCCTGGGTGAAGAAGCCCTTCTCGACGGCCGCATAGGTGGGGAGCTGCTCGACGTTCCGGGTGACGTTGCCGATGTAGAGCCGCTCGCCGGCCCATGCCGGGAGCGCAGCCCCTCCAGCCAGGGCGACGACCGTGAGCCAGCCGACGACGCGCGAGAGACGCGGAACGTTCATGGACAGA
Organism: Deltaproteobacteria bacterium; assembly: GCA_016183025.1. GTDB lineage: Bacteria > Desulfobacterota > JACPFL01 > JACPFL01 > JACPFL01 > JACPFL01. The sequence goes on from JACPFL010000011.1 coordinate 21,047, forward strand.
CCCTCCGCCCCACCGGGCCACAGCTGCAGGCCACCGCTCATCTCTCCCGCCCCGGTGCCTTCTCCACGCTGACCTGCTTCGCCTCTTGCCAGTAGCTCAGGTCCAGGTAGCGCTCCGGGCCAGGCAGGGGCGGCCGCCTGCCGTCACGCTCCGCCAGGATCCGGATGACGTTCTCAAGCCCCTTCACGTTCACGCCGCCGTCCCGGGGCCAGACATCCTGCTTCGTGTAGTAGTCCCAGCCCAGCTCGGCGTAGCGAGGCTGCAGCTTGAACTCCTTGATGAGATAGGCGATCACCGCTTCCCGTTCCTGATAGTACCACTGGAAGGTCCGGACCATCCCCCGGAGGTAGCCCACCACGACCGGGCGGTTGGCCGCGGCCCAGCGCCGCTCCACGCCGATCGAGGTGAGCTGGAAGTCCCGCACGAAGTCCGCCGCCCAGCCGAGGATGGGATAGCCCTGATCCGCCAGGACGAAGGGGAGCGGGAGGGCCAGGAAGCCCGCGGCGACCTGCCCGGTCTGCAGCGCCGCGAACCCCTCCACGGACGGGCCCACGTTCAGCAGCCGGTAGTCCTTCCCGTACTGCAGCCCGTTGGCCGCCAGCACCCAGCGGAATGCCAGGCCGGAGCCCGAGGTCAACGTCGAGGCCCCCAGGGTCTTGCCCCGGAGGTCCTCGAAGCTCCGGACCCCCTTCGCCCCCACCACCGCGAAGGTCAGGCGGCTCAGACCGCCGCCGATCACGGCCAGCGGGAGCCCCCGGTCCGCCGCCTCCAGGATCGCATCCACCCCCCCGGTGCTGAACTGGACCGAGCCGCCGACCAGGGCCTGCACGGCAGGGGCCGCCCCTCGCATATAGACCATCTGGACCTTCAGCCCTTCCGCTTCCAGGAACCCCTGCTGGGCCGCGGCGAAGAACGGGCTCGTCCCCAGGGTCTTCGCGGAGGCGCTCACGTACACGCGCGTCTGCGCCTCTGCCGACCCGAGGATCCCGACCAACCCCATCACCAGCACCACGGGGATCACCATCGCGACCTCCTTCGGAGCCCTGTCGCGGCCGTCCTGTTCGCCCTCAGGATCGGCCATACACCGGGTCCACCAGGCTGTCAACCGCGAGCGGACATTTCACTTGCCAACAACAGGGGCCGGCTCAGCCGGGGGCGCCCGTCGTGATGACCACGCGGGTCAGGATCACCTTGCCGTCTCCCGCCCGGGCGATCTTCCCCACGAGCTCCTGGCCCGAGAGGACCTCGCCGAAGATCGTGTGCTTCCCGTTGAGCCAGGGCGTGGGGACCTCGGTGATGAAGAACTGGCTGCCGTTGGTATTGGGGCCTGCATTGGCCATGGCCAGCAGGCCGGGCCGGTCAAACGTGCGCCCGCTCTGGAACTCATCCTCGAACTGGTAGCCCGGCCCCCCGCGCCCGTTGCCCAGAGGGTCGCCGCCCTGGATCATGAACTCCGGGATGACCCGGTGGAAGCGGGTCCCATCGTAGAGCGGGGCAACGGACTTCTTATTGGTGCGGGGGTCGGTCCACTCCTTCTCCCCGCTGGCCAGGCCGACGAAGTTCTCCACGGTCTTCGGCGCCTCGGCGGGCAGGAGCTCGACCACGAGGTTCCCCATCGAGGTCTCGAACGTGGCGTACAGACTATGCCCTGCGCGGGCCTCGTCCATCATCCCCATGTCGCTTCTCCTCCCATGCCCCAGAGTGCCTTCATGCGGCTCCGCGACAGCAACGCTCCGCCCGGACCTCAGCGCCCTCCTCGGACATCGGACCGGTCGCCGGAGCCGGCCGGCGCACTCCCGCCCTCCCCCTGCGCCCCGTCCTCCGGCCCCAAGGCCGTCATCAGCTCCCCCAGGATCTCGGCCCCGTTCCAGAGCACGGGCAGCCCCCCTGGGATCGCCGCGGTCTCAAGCGCCTCCAGCGCCTCGCGGAATGTGGCGCCGGCCCGTAGGGCCCGCTCCATGTGAAGCCGGCACCCCCGGAAGCGCGCCATGGCGGCGCACACGGCCATGATGATCAGCTCCTTGGTCGCCCGGGGGAGCACCCCATCCGGCCGCTGGACGGTCCCATCGATGTAGAACTGCTTCAACGTGGCGAAATAGCCCGGGTCCATCTCGGCCACGACCTGATGTCCCCCGTGGGCCAGGCCCATGAGGCCCTGCTGGAATGCGCCGTACACGCCCTGGTCCATGTCGTCCTCCTTCAGCGGTAGAGGCTGTCGATGTAGCCGCTCTCCTCGAGGCGTAGACCGTCACCCTCATCCGGCTCCGGGGCGCTGGAGACAAGCCCACTCCGCCGGCGAAGAACGACCCGGCGAGCGGCGGCGGGGCCAGCGGGGTCAGCTGCCGTCGCGGCGGGCCGACAGTCAACGAGTCGGGGGCAGACTGGTGTGATGGCGCTACCAGGCCAGGGCGTACCCCTCCCGGCGGGGATCGGCGCCGGCCATGAAGCAGTCCCCGGCGGGGTGGCGGACGATGGCCTGCACCCCGCCCATGGGGAAGTGCCAGGGCGGGGCCAGCCGGACCTGATGTCCCCGCTCCTCGAGCCCGCGCACGGTCGCGGGGGCCATCCGGCCCTCCATGGCGATCGTCACCCCCGACTCGCAGAGCCACCGCGGGGCCTCGATGGCCTGCTGCACGTTCAGTCCGAAGTCCACCAGGTTGCAGATGACCTGGACGTTGGTCTGGATCTGCCCCACCCCGCCTGGCGTCCCGCCCACGATCTGCAGCTCGCCATCGCGGAAGAGCATGTAGGTGTTGAGGGTGTGGGCGGTCCGCCGGCCCGGGGCCAGGCAATTCGGGTGACCGGGGGTGAGGGAGAACCCGATCATGCGGTTGTTGAGGATGATCCCGGTCCCGTCCACCACGACCGCCCC
>JACPFL010000115.1 GCA_016183025.1 Deltaproteobacteria bacterium
AGGAAGAGCTGGAACAGGGACCAGAGGATGGCCACCAGGGCCGGCAGCCGCAGGAACTCTCTCATCGGTCGGGTCTCGGGCGGCCCGGCTCCCCGTGCGGTCAGCGCGCTCGCCCGGCAGCACGGGCTACTGCATCAGCCCCTTCTCCCGGTAATACCGGATGGCGCCGGGGTGCAGCGGGAGCCCGTTCTTCTGCGGTTGCCAGGCCGCCTTCGGGTCGAAATCCCGGAGCGCCGCGTGAGCCCGGACCAGGGCGTCCTTGTTCTCGACGATGGCCTTCGTGATCGCGTAGGTCACCAGCTCCGGCAGGTCGGCCCGCGCGATCAGGGTCGTGGGGAAGATGACCGAGGGCACATCCTCATTCTGGCCCTTGAAGCTTTTGGCCGGCAGGACCCCCCGCTCGTAGCCGACCTCCTCCAGGTGCTTGATCACCGCCTCGGACATGGGCAGGAAGCGGAGCTCCGTCGTGGTCGTGATCTCGACCACGGTCGGGTGCTTCTGCGTGATCACGTGGATGAACAGGTCAGCCCGGCCATCGTTGATCATCTGGGCGACCGTCGGCAGGCCCGTGTGGGTCACCGAGCCCCCCCAGGCCCTGAGGTCCCCATAGCCGATCCCGTAGGCCTCCAGGAGCTGCCGGGTCCCGAACTCGCCCAGCCCGCCCACGGAGATGGTGGCCAGGCGGACCTTCATCTTCTTCCGCTTCACCTCCTCCAGGGAGGTGATCCCCGACCTGGCCGTGACCATGGCCTGCAGGTAGTACAGGTCGAGCCCGCCGACCAGCCCCCGGAGGTTGGGCATCGGTTTGTCGTAGGCGACTTTCCCCTCATACGCCCACTTGGCCGTCACGCTGAACGCCATGCCGATCTCGGCATTCCCCTGGGCCACGGTCTTGGGGTTGCCCACGCCCCCAGCGAAGGGGAGCAGATCCACCTTGGACCCCGGCGGCAGCGCCTTCCGGATCAGGTCCGCCATGACGGCCCCGTAGACATACCAGGCCGTGCCCAGCCCCCAGGCGGCGATGCGCACGTTCGCCGGCTGCTGTGCCCGCGCGGTGGTGGCCTGCGCCCCCACGGCCAGGACTGCCCCAAGCGCCATCGCCCAGACGAGCCGTGTCCTTCCCCACCTCATCCTCGTCCCTCCTGATCGGACGCCGATCGGCCTCGCGCCCCTCGGCGTCACGCCTCTTTTGGCTTCCACCGCCCCACGCCATCCCGGGCGAGCCGCCCCTGCTCGTTCAGCAGCCCGAAGGCCTGCACGATCTCCCGATAGCCCTCATCGCGCAGCGCGTCCAGCAGCTCCGCGAAGTAGAGCGGCCCGGGCGCGAGGATCGCCAGGATCTTCCCCTGGAGCGCCTCGGGCGTGACCCGGGACCGGGCCGGGGCCCGTCGCCCCTCGACGAACTCCTCCACCCGGACCTCGTCGAAAAACGGGTAGGTGATCCGTTCGTAGCGCTCCTTCGGGACCTCCTCCGGGATGGTGGCGTCGATCCCCATCTTGGCCGTGGTCACCCCGGTCGTCACGCCCGGGCCGAGCGGCGGGATGGAGGGGTCCAGGGGCTTGGCCCGGGCCCGGGGCAGGATGACGACGTCCTTGTCCGCCTGCACGCGGGTGGCGATGGCCCACTCCACCTCCACCGGGTCGAAGATGTCGATGTCGCTGTCGGTCACCACCACGTGCTTGATGTCGGCGATGGAGAGCAGGGCCGCGATGGCGTTCTTCCCGTCCCCCGGCTTCTTCTTGATGGCCGCGATCACCTGCCAGTGGCAGCAGCCCCCCGGCGTGACGTTGACCGCGGTGGCCTCCACCCCCGCCTCGGCGAGCACCCGCCAGGCCGCGGCCTCGAAGATCGGGGCGCTCATCCAGATGTTCTCCCAGGGCATGGACAGGGCGTAGAAGATGGCGTCGCGCCGCCGGCGGATGGCCGTGATCCGCAGGTTCGGGTTGATGTGGATCCCCCCCATCAGACGGGAGAACTCGCCGAAACGCCCCTCGGGGAAGACCCACCCGTCGGGCAGAAAGACCCCCTCCAGGACGATCTCAGCGTCGGCCAGGCACTCCACCTTGACGGTCTCGCCCGGGAGCAGCTCCACCGGCTCCCCGCGCATCCCGCCCGCCACGGCCAGCTCGTTGACCCCCGCCGCGGCCTTGTAGTCGGCCGCGATCATCTCGATCGGGTGGGTGCCGATGGAGATCGAGACCTCCAGAGGGGTCTTCCGCTCCAGGGCCCGCTTGTAGAAGAGGTTCAGGTTGTTGGGCGTGACGATGTCGATCCCGGTCAGGTCCCGCTCCCGGAACATCAGGCGGTAGACCCCGGCATTGAGGCCGTACTCCGGGTCGCGCGCCAGGGCGATCCCGGAGGGGATGTAGGGGGCGCCGTCCTTGGCGGCGAAGACCGGCATCGGGAGCGTGGTCAGGTCCACCTGCTTCCCGGTCAGCACCACCTCCTGGAGCGGGGCCCGGTCGACCAGGATCGGGTCGATCGGCCGCTGCAGCCCCTGGCGGAGCCGGTGGACGATCTTGTCGAACTCCTCCCCCATGGCGAGCGCCAGGCGGCGGCGGCTCCCGAGGATGCCGCCCACCACCGGGATGTCGTAGCCCGCGACCCGTTCGCACAGCACCGCCGTGTCCGCCCGGTTGATCAGGGCGGAGACGTATCGGAGATCCACCTCTGGCTTGATCCGGAGCAGCTCGTCATGCTTCTCCAGCGTGTCGAGGAAGTCGCGGAACCCGTGCTTCATCCGTCCTCCCCTCTCTCGCTCACCGAGACCCCAGCCCCCTGATCAGGGCCCGGGCCCAGTCCAGGTCGCGCTCCGGGATGGTCAGCGAGCTGGAGAAGCCGCTCAGGGGCTTGGTGGCGTCGATCCCCATCTTGGCGGTCGTGGCGAGGTCCGTGGCCGAAGGATCGAGCAGCGTCCCCATGGTCTCCGGGACGACGAACACCCCCCGGTCGGGCTGGCACCGGGTGGAGATGGCCCAGAGAACCTGGGCCTCGTCGAACACGTCCACGTCCTCGTCCACCACCACGACCAGCTTCAGGTAGTGGTCCACGCCGAGCGTGGTGAAGATGGCCTGCTTGGCCTGCCCCTCGGCCGTCTTCCTCATGGAGATGAAGCAGATGAAGCTCCCGCACCCGAAGATGGGGACGTGCACCGCGCGGACGTTGGGGAAGGCGCGCGACAGGGCGTTGCCGATCTCGACCTCCCGGGCGATCGCCAGGGGAAGGTCGTGCTCCCAGGAGAGCCCGGGGCAGATGTCCTGGTAGATGGCGTCCTCGCGCTGGCTGATGGCCTTCGCGATGAAGACGTTCTGGGTGCTGCGCGTGGAGGCGTAGCCGGTGAACTCCCCGAACGGCCCCTCCGGCTCGCGGACCCCGGCCAGGATCTCCCCCTCGATCACGAGCTCGGACCAGGCGGGCACCGGCAGGCCGTAGAGCGGCGAGGGCACCACCTCCACCGGCTCGCCGAAGAGTCCGCCGATCGGGTCGTACTGCCCGACCTGGTAGGGGAGGAGGGCCAGCGAGCCCAGCGAGATCATGGGGTGGATCCCGTTGGCCACCGCCACCTGCAGGGCCGTCCCCTGCTCCTCGGCCCGCCGGTGGTACTCGTACATCCGGCGCCGGGAGTGCAGGCTCACCCCCATCTTCGTCCGCTCCTTGAGGTGAAACCGGTGGAAGCCGCAGGTGACCGTCTCCGAGAAGGGGTCCCGGGCCACCACCAGGCCGGCCGTGACGTACGGACCCCCATCCTCGTTGAAGTGAGTGAGGATCGGCAGGCCGAACAGGTCCACCGACTCCCCCCTCACCGTGCGGCGGCGGAACGGGGCGTCCTCCAGGACGCGGGGCGGGAGGTACTGCTTGACGCGGGCCCCGTATTCGGGGATCAGGCGCGCCGGCTCCACCCCCATGGCGAGGGCGAGCCGATCGCGCCCGGCGTTGACGTTGGTGGCCAGCGGCAGGGCGTGGCCCTTGAGGCGCTCGAAGAGCAGGGCCGGGTGCTGGCGCTGCCGCTCCAGCTCCATGACCAGCGCCGTGATCTGAAAGCGCGGGTCCACCTCCTCCTTGATCCGGAGCAGCTCGCCGCGCCCCTCCAGCAGCTCGAGGAAGGCGCGCAGGCTCTGGCGTGGCTCTCCCGGCATGGCTCCCCCCGTGGAATGTCTCCCGAACATAATGAGAACCGCCGCGCCTTGTCAACCGCCCTCCCGGCCGGGAGCGCGCCGGTGGCGCGCGGGAGGGCACGCGCGACGCTCAGAGCCGGCCGACGAACTGGGCGATGCGGCCGAGCGCCTCCTCGAGCCTCTCCAAGGAGGCGGCATACGAGAGGCGCAGGTAGCCGGCGCCGTGGGCGCCGAACGCCGTGCCACACAAGGTGGCCACGCCTGCCTCCTCCAGCAGCCGGTGGGCCAGCGCCTGCGAGGGGAGCGGCAGGGCCTGCACGTTGGGAAAGACGTAGAACGCCCCGGCCGGCTGCAGGCAGCGGATCCCGGGGATCCGGTTCAGCCCCGCCACGATGAGATCGCGGCGCCGCCGGAACTCGTCCACCATCCGCTCGGGCTCCTCCTGGGGGCCGCGGAGCGCCGCGATCCCCGCCTGCTGGACGAACGTCGCGGTGCAGGAGTTGGAGTTGGTCATCAGGCGCACGAGGTGCCCGGCCAGCGTCCGGTTGACCACCCCGTAGCCGAGCCGCCAGCCGGTCATGGCGTAGGTCTTGGAGAAGCCATCGATCAGGATCGTCCGCTCCTTCATCCCCGGCACGCGGATGATGGTCTCGTGCTTGGCGTCGTAGAGGATCCGGCTGTAGATCTCGTCGGCCATGACGACCAGGTCGTGCTCCAGGGCCAGGGCGGCGATCGCCTCCAGGTCCTCCCGCGGGAGGACCGAGCCGCAGGGGTTGTTCGGGGAGTTGAGGATGATCATCCGGGTCCTGGGGGTGATGAGCTTGCGCAGCTCGTCCACGTCGCACCGGAACTGGTGCCCCTCCCGGAGGGGGAGCGGCACGGCCTTGGCCCGGACGAACTCGATCATCGACTCGTAGATGGGAAACCCCGGGTTCGGGTAGATGACCTCATCGCCGGGCTCCACGCAGGCCAGGATGCCGAAGAAGATGATCGGCTTGGCCCCGGGCGTGACGACCACCTCGTCGGGGTGCACCGCCGCGCCGCGGCAGGCGGTCACGTGCTCGGCGATCGCCGCGCGCAGCTCCGGCAGGCCGGCGGCCGGTCCGTAGTGCGTGTACCCCTCCCGCAGGGCCCGAACCGCGGCCTCGACGATGTGGGCCGGGGTGTCGAAGTCCGGCTCGCCGATCTCGAGGTGCACGACCGAGCGCCCCGCGGCCTCCAGGGCCTTGGCCCGCACCAGCACGTCGAAGGCCGTCTCCGTGCCCAGCCGGCTCATCCGCTCCGCGTATTGCATGGCCTTGCCCTCGCCCGGTCCGCCCCGGGCCCCCTCAGATGCCCAGGAGCGCCCGGGGGTTGTCCACCATCAGCTTCATCAGCTCCCCGTCGGTCAGCCCCTTCTCGTACAGGCACTGGGCGAAGATCCGGAGCGCCTCGTGCGAGATTGGATTGTGGCGCTGGCCGGCATCGCTCATGATCACGCAGTTGTCCGCCCCGATGGCCTTGATGGCCTCCTTGATCTGCTCCACGGTGGCATAGTTCCACATCGGCGACACCGTGCAGTAGCCGAACTCCGCCTTGGCCCCCAGTTTCACCAGCCCCTTGAGGTCGTCCAGGGTGAGCTTCGGGACGATCCAGTACGGGTGGGTGATCAGGACCCGCTGCACCTTCCGGGCCCGGGCCTCCTTGACCAGCATCGCGATCTCCATCGGCGAGAGGTGGCAGGTGCCCAGGATGACGTCGTACTGGGCGACCAGCTCGATGACCTCCAGGATGGCATCGGTGAGCTTCCCCCCCTCGAGGACGGTGATCCCCTTGCCCGTCTCGCGCCCGCCCGCCTGGACGGTCCCGTAGGCGCCCAGCTTCCCGTACACCTTCCCATGCTGCTCGGCGTCGATGGTCGGCATCCAGACCTCCTTGGCGCCGGTCCGGAGCGCGGCCTCCACGGCCCCCGGGTTGATCCCGCCGACGTACCGGTTCAGCACGATCCCGCCGAAGACACGGATCTCCCCCTTCATCTCCTGGTCGAGCAGGTAGGCCCGGCTCACGGTGCTCTCGTGGTGGCACTTGAGCAGCATGGCCCGGACCCCGGCGTCCCGCGCCGCCACGATGGTCTCCCGGTCATCCGCCAGGCGCGGGAAGAGGTCCGGCGCCGAGTGACAGTGGAGGTCCACCGCCCCTCGGACCCGGATGATCTTCCGCTCGACGGCTCCCTCTCGCTTGACCTCGATCTGCATCAGCACTCCTCCTCTTCGCGGTCAACCCGCGCCGGCCGCGGCGGCGATCGCCTTGATGATCTTCCCGTAGCCCGTGCACCGGCAGAGGTTCCCGGCGATCGCGTGGCGGATCTCCTCCTCGGTCGGGTTGGGGTTCCTGTCCAGGAGGTAGCTGGCCGCCATGATCATCCCCGGGATGCAGAACCCGCACTGCACGGCCCCGTGCTCGACGAAGGCCGCCTGGATGGGGTGCAGGGTGGCCCCCTCCGAGAGCCCCTCGATGGTGGTGAGCTGCCGCCCGTCCGCCTCCACCGCGAAGATCAGGCAGGACATCACCAGGCGGCCATCCAGGACCACGGAGCAGGCCCCACACTCCCCCTCGGCGCAGGCCTGCTTCGTGCCGGTCAGCTCCAGCCCCTCGCGCAGGAGGCTCAGGAGCGAGGTCCGGGGACCGACCGCGGTCTCGTACCGGGCCCCGTTCACGGTCAGCGTGATGAGCTGCTTGGCCATCGCGTCGCTCTAGCCGTCCGCCCGCCCCAGGGCGGCCCGGACGTTCTCCGCGGTGAGGGGGAGCTCCCGCACACGGACCCCCACGGCGTGGTAGACCGCATTGGCGATGGCCGCCGCGCCCGGGTTGATGGCGGTCTCGGCCACGCCCTTCGCCCCGTAGGGGCCGTGGGGGTCGATGGTCTCCACCAGGATGCTCTCCACCCGAGTCGCATCAAGCACGCTGGGGATCTTGTAGTCCAGGAAGCCGGGGTTCCGGATCCTTCCCTCCCGCTGCTGCAGCTCTTCGGACAGGGCCAGCCCCACGGCCTGGACCACCCCGCCCTCGATCTGCCCTTCCGCGCCCACGGGGTTGATCGCACGGCCGAGGTCATGGGCAGCCACCACTCGGAGCACCCGGACGCGCCCCGTCTCCGGGTCCACCTCGACCTCGACCGCCTGGCAGGCGAAGGAGTAGGTGAGGGTCTGGTTCCCGTACTTGTGCGTCACGTCCTGCATCCGGGCCTGCGACTCGTAGGTCCCACGCCCCACGATCATGGGCCGCCCCCGGCTCATCCCCGCCCGGGCGACCTCCGCGACCGCGATCCCTCGCTCGGGAGCCCCCCGCACGGCGATCCGCCCTTCGCGGGCCTCCAGGTCGGCGACGTTCGCCTCCAGGAGGTCGGCCGCCAGCTCGAAGAGCTGCCGCTTCGCATCGGCCGCCGCCAGCCGGACCGCGTGGCCACCCATGAAGGTCGTCCGGCTCGCATAGGTGCCCAGGCCATAGGGGACGCTGTCGGTATCCACCTGGAGGACCCTGACCTGGGCGAGCGGCACCCCCAGCTCCTCGGCAGCGATCAGGGCCAGGGTCGTCGTGACGCCCTCTCCCAGGTCCACCTCGCCGGTCGCGACGAAGACCTGGCCGTCCTCCTCCACCTTGACCAGCGCCGAGGAGCCGTCGAACTCGTAGCCGGTGATGGAGGTGGCGAAGGGCTTGTTGCTCGTGACATGGATGGTGCAGGCGAGCCCCACCCCACGATTGGGCACCCGGTTGGCCCGCTGCTCCTTCCACCCGATGCCCTCGGCGGCCTTGGCGATGCACTCCTTGAGGCCGCAGCTCGCGATCTCCCAGCCGTGCACCGTCACATCCCCGGCCTCCGTGGCGTTCCGGAGGCGGAGTTCCACCGGATCCATGCCGAGCGCCTCGGCGACCTCATCGATGTGCGACTCCCAGGCGAAGGTGGCCTGGGGGTTCCCGAACCCCCGCATCTGGCCGCTCGGGAGGTTGTTCGTGTACACGAGCTTGGCGTCCACGCGGGCGGCCGGCGTCCGGTAGAGCGAGTCGGTCCGCATGGCCATGGAGGAGAGGATGGAGGGTGAGAGGCTGGAGTAGGCGCCGTTGTCGGCCAGGACCTCGACCTGCTTGGCGCGGAGCATCCCCGCCTTCGACCAGCCGCTCTTGATCCGCAGGATGGCCGGCATGCGCGGTCGGGTGGTGGTCAGCTCCTCGGCGTACGAGTTGGCCAGGCGCACCGGGCGGCCGGCGTGCAGGGCCAGCAGGGCACAGATCAGGTAGTGCTTCTCGTCAAGCTTGCCGCCGAACGCCCCGCCCACCGGGGTCTGGATGATCCGCACCTGCCCTTCGGAGAGCCCGAGGGGCTTGGCCAGCAGGTACTGGCGCGCCAGGAAGGGTGACTGGAGCGGCCCCCACAGCGTCAGCCGGCCCCCAGCGTACTCCGCCATGCAGCAGATCGGCTCCAGGTTCCCCTGATGCTGCATCTGCGTCCGGTACGTCCCCCCCAGGAGTACATCGGACTCCCGGAATGCCTGGTCCACATCCCCTCGATCGATGAGGAAGCCGGTGGCGAGGTTCCCGGGCTTGTCGTCGTGGAGCCGGGGCGCGCCCGGCCGCAGGGCCTCCTCCACGTCGAAGACCGGCGGGAGCGGCTCGTACTCCACCTCGATCAGGGCCAGCGCCTCCCGGGCGGCCTCCTCGTCCACCGCGGCCACCGCGGCCACCTCGTCGCCCACATAGAGGACCCGGTCCACCGCCAGGGCCCACTCGTCCGGGATCACAATGCCGAACTTGATGCCGGGCGTGTCCGCCCCCGTCACCACCGCGCGCACCCCTGGGACTCGCCTCGCTCGCTCGGCGCTCACCCGGCGGAGCCTCGCGTGGGGGTGCGGGCTCCTCAAAACCTTTCCGACCAGCAGCCCGGGCAGGCGGAGATCCTGGAGGTATTTGGTCTGCCCGGTCGTCTTCTCCGCCGCGTCAATGGCCGTGACCCGTGTCCCGGCCACCCAGGTGCCCTTCATCCGCTCGCCCCTCGCGTGCCGTCTCCCGCGATCCCTGTCACCTCTCCGTTCCCCCAGCCCGTCACGCCCCCGTCNNCACCCGGCGTGCCAGCACCTCGATCATCTCGCGCCGGTACTCGGCCGACGCCCGCACGTCCGTGATGGGCCGGGCCTCGGCCATGGCCTGCGCCGCGGCGGCACGGATCGCCGCCGGCGTCAGGCGCTCCCCCTGGAGGAGTTGCTCGGCCGCCGTGGCCCGCAATGGCACCGGAGCCACCGCGCCGAGGGCCAGGCGCGCCCCGAGACAGCGTCCCCGCGGGTCCAGGCTCACCACCGCGCTGCAGCTCACCACCGCGATGTCCATCGCGGTCCGCGTCAGACGCTCGAAGGCCTGGCCCGAGCGGGGCGGAAGCGCCGGCAGGATGACCTCGGTCAACACTTCATCGGGCTCCAGGGCCGCCCGGCCCGGCCCCTGGAAGAAGCTGTCCACCGGGATCGTCCGCTCCCCCCGGGGACCCCGTGTCCGCAGCAGCGCTCCCAGGGCCAGAACCGGGATCGCCGTGTCGGCCGCGGGGGAGGCGTTGCACAGGTTCCCGCCCAGCGTGGCGCGGTTGCGGATCTGCAGGGAGCCGACCCACCGCGCCCCCTCGATGAGGGCCGGGTACCGGGCCCGGAGCTCCCGGGAATCCACCAGCTCCGCCATGAGGGCCAGGGCCCCGATGCGCGCCCCCTGCCCGTCGTCCACCGCCACGGAGGCCAGCCCCTGGACACGCTTGAGATCGACAAGGAGCTCCGGTCGCATCACCCCCTGCTCCATCCGGGGGTAGACGTCGGTCCCGCCAGCCAGCACACGCGCCTGCTCTCGGCGTGCCCCGAGCAGCTCCACGACCTCGTCGAGGGAGCGCGGCGCCCGATATTCGAACGGCTTCATGCTTCTTTCCCGGTGCTCCCAGCCGCGCTTCCGCTCAGCTCTTGGTCCCCTCCAACACCGCGTCCTTCAGTGTCGCCCCTTCCATGTTGGCCCCGACCAGGTTCGCGCCGCGCAGGTTCACCTCGCTCAGGTTGGCGTAGTCCAGGTTCGCGTCGGCCAGGTTCGCCTCCTCCAGGGTGGCCCCCTGGAGGTCCACCTCCTCCAGATCGGCGCCGGTCAGGTTGGCCCGGCTCAGGTCGGCGTTGACGAGCACCGCGCCCTTTAGGTTCGCCCCCTTCAGGTTGGCCTCCCGCAGGTCCGCCCCGCTCAGATCCGCGCGGCTCAGGTCCGCCCCCTGCAGGTTGGCCCGCCCCAGCACGGCGCCCCGCAGGATGGCCTCCCGGAGCCTCACCCCGGCGAGATCGAGGCCGGCCAGGCCCGCCCCCTCGAGGTCGCTCTCGCTCAGGTCTGCACGCTCCCCCCGGGCCCGCGCCTCCGCGACAACCCGCGTGAGCTCCTCCGCGCTCCGGACGCTCGTCATGGTCGGCCCCGCCGCTGGTGGTGCGCTCCCGCGTCCTATTCCTGCAGGATGTAGTGGCCGTCCTCGTCGCGCCCAAACCGGCAGCGCTCCCGCACCTCCCCCCAGGCCTGGAGGATCTCCCGGTAAGGCACGTCCCCCAGCTCCAGGCAGAGGTCGTAGAAGAACAGGGGCCTGACCTGCAGCATCTCCACCATCCGTCGCGCCACCGGGCTCAGGCCCCCGAGCTCCGCACTCACAGGTACTCCTCCAGCTTCACGGCGTCGAGAAACGTGTACCGGAGCCGCTCGTACTTCTCCCTGGGGACCCCCTCGGGAATGGTGGCGTCGATCCCGAGCTTCGACGTGGTCGGGAGCCCCGCCTTCCCCACCTCCCAGGACTTGAGGCTGGGGTCGATATGTTTCCCCCGGGCCCCCGAGACGATGATCACGTCCCGGTCGGCCTGGACCCGGAAGGTCAGGGCCCAGTCCAGCTCGTGAGGGTCGTAGATGTTGATGTCGTCATCGGTGACGATGACCAGCTTGACCTCGGCGAGGGCGAGCAGGGCCAGCACCGCATTCTTCCCCTCCCCCGGCCGCTTCCGGATGGAGGCGATCAGCTCCCAGTAGCAGCAGCTCCCCGGCGTGGCGTAGACCGCCACCGGCTCGACGCTGGCCTCGCGCAGGATCCGCAGGGCGGCGGCCTCGATCACCGGGCCCGCCAGCCAGTCGTTCTCCCAGGGCATCTGGAGGATATAGAAGATGGGATCGCGCCGGGTGGTGATGCAGCGGACCCGGAAGACCGGGTTCCACTTCACGTCCCCCTGGATGTGGCTGAACTCCCCGAAGCGCCCCTCGTCCTCGGTCCATCCGATGGGGAGCAGCTCCCCCTCCAGCACGATCTCCGCGTCGGCCGGCACCTCGAGGTCCACGGTCCGGCACCGGACCAGCTCGACCGGATTCCCGTGGAGCCCCCCCGCGATGGCGAACTCGTCCATGCGGATCGG
>JACPFL010000117.1:0-7477 GCA_016183025.1 Deltaproteobacteria bacterium
GGCCAGGGCCAAGTGGCGCCGCGTAACAGCGGACTGGATCCGACGGCGCTGCAATGTTACAGCGCCGCGTCTCAGTCCAGGTCCTTAGGGCGCGTTCCCGATGGAGCTGCGCTACCGATTGCCTCAGGCATCGCCGCGGGTCTGGGGGGAGGTGGGTTCCGCGATAAAGACGCGAAGGGGCCGCCCCGGTGGTGCACCTCTCGTGGGATCCCCGGCCGCGCCTTTGCACGATGGGAGCCCCGCACGAGGCCGACGACGTTTTCGGCGGCTGGCGCGCAGATGGAGCGGGCTGTGCGGCTCACAGCGCCTCGATGCCGGTCCGGGCGTGCCAGAGGCAGACCCGTCCGCCGATCCAGCGGATCAGGCGGTCGAAGGTGAAGCCGAAGGCGGCGATGGTCAGGATGCCGGCGAACACCGCGTCGGTCCTGAGCATGCGCTCGGAGAAGAGGATGAGGAATCCGAGCCCGCGGCTCGCCCCGACCATCTCGGCCACGAACAGGAGCGCCCAGGCCAGGGCCATGGAGATCCGGAGTCCGGTGAAGATGGCCGGCAGGGTGTGAGGGAGGACCACGCGCAGGAGCAGCTCCCGCCGGGTGGCACCCATGGAGAGGGCGGACCAGATCATGTAGCGATCCGTCCCCTTCACGCCGGCATAGGTATTGATCAGAAGCGGGAAGACGGTGGCCAGGAAGATCACCCCCACCTTGGAGGCGTCGCCGATCCCGAGCCAGATGATGAGCAACGGAATGAACGCCACCTTGGGGATCGGATAGATGAGGGAGATGAGCGGGTCGAAGAAGCGCTCCACCGGGCGCGACCAGCCCATGAGCAGGCCCAGCGGGACCCCCACCGCGACCGCGGCCGCGAACCCCAGGAAGGCCCGGAGCATGCTGATCCGGATGTGCCCGAGCAGCTCGCCGCTCTGGAGGAGGCCGAAGAGGCTGGCGAGCACGCCGGTCAGGGGCGGGAGGAACACCGGCTCCACCCACCCCGACCGCCCCAGGGCCTCCCAGAGGACGACGACGAGCAGGAGCGAGTAGGCCCGCCTGAGCCGCATCGACGTCCGGCCGGCGCTAGGCCGGCCTGAGCGCCTCCTCCAGCACGCTCATGTCCACCACCTCGTCCTTCACGCTGACCTTGCGGTTGATGTAGCCGAACTGGTGGAGCTGGTCCGCCAGGAGCTGGATCCCCGAGACGTCGAGGCGGCCGTCCCGCGGGATGTACAGGTGGCGGATCTCGCGCGGCGCCTTGGCCCACTCCGCCCAGATCTGATTGGTCTCATCGGGGTGGTCGTTCACGAAGCCCGCGGCCCGGAGGTAGACCCGGAGGAACTCCACGGCCGCGGCCCGCTGCGTCCGCAGGAACTCCTGGGAGAAGACGATGACGAAGTTCGGGGTGGTGTGCTTCCGGTAGTCCTCACGGTACCACTGGTCAGCCAGCTTGTGGACCCGGTCCTTGGGCAGGCCGATCCAGAAGGCGGGCGGGAAGGCCGAGGCATCCAGGCGCCTGGCCAGGATCGACTTCACGGCCGTGGGCATGGGCATCTCGATGAGCTGGGCCCCGGTCTTCGGGTCGATCCCGTGATCGGCCAGCAGGACGCGGGTCTTCAGGTCGAGGCTCGAGCCGTAGGAGCTGATGGCGATCTGCTTGCCCCGGAGGTCCTTCGGTGTCTTGATCCCCGAGCCCGCCCAGGTGTACCAGGCGATGGCCTCGCCGGCCCCGTGCTTGTAGCTGTTGTGGTCCGCCACCGCCCGCACCTTGAGCCCCCGGGCCACGGCGATCGTGGTCCCGGTCGCCGTGAGGATCCCGCCGTCCAGGTCGCCCGCCACGATCGCCTCGATCTGCTTCATCGAGGCCGCCAGGTCCGTCCAGGCCACCTTGAGCTTCGGCCCGTCGAACCAGCCCTTCTTGATCCCCACGAAGATCCCCGGCATGGTCCAGATCCGCGCGTAGCCCATGCGGACCTTGAGCGGCTCCGCGGCTCTGGCCAGCCCCTCCAGGGACGGCGCCCACCGGCCCGCCAGGTCGCCTGCCGGGCCGAGCCCTCCCACGCCCGCCAGCGCCCCGCCGGTCAGTGCGCCCCAGCGCAGGAGTTCCCGCCGGGTCAGCTCCGGTCCGTGCTGTCTTCTCTTCATATGTCCCTCCCATGACGGGCGCCCGGTCGGGGCGCCAGGGCTCACGAGACCTTGCCCAGCCCCATGGCGAAGTACCAGCGGCAGGCCCGGGCCCCGGCCACGCGGATCAGGCGATCGCACGTGAGACCCAGGACCGCGATGACGATGAGCCCGGCCATGACCAGGTCCGTCTTCAGGTCGTTCTCGGCCTGCACCATGAGATAGCCCAGCCCCGATCCGCCGGCCACCATCTCCGCGGAGAAGAGGAGAATCCAGCAGATCGCCATGGAGAGCCGCAGGCCGGTGAAGATCTGCGGCAGGGCATGAGGGAAGACCACCTTTCGGAGGATCTCCCCCGAGGTGGCCCCCATGCTCAGCGCCGACCAGACCGCCAGCTTCCGGGTGGCCTTCACCCCCGCATAGGTGCTGACCGCCAGCGGGAAGAGGGCGGCCACGGCGATGACCGCCAGCTTCGAGGCCTCCCCGATCCCGAGCCACAGGATGAACAGCGGGATGAGCGCCACCTTGGGCACCGGATAGGCGACCGAGACCAGCGGGTCGAAGAACTCCTCGGCCCTGCGGGACCAGCCCATCAGGAGTCCCAGCGGCACGGCGAGGAGCCCCGTCAGCACGAAACCGGTCAGGGCCCGCAACACGCTCACGACGAGGTGGCGGGTGAGCTCGCCTTCGGCAGCGGTCTGCCAGAGCGTGCCCACGACCTGGGAGAACGCCGGGAGGATGAGGGGCTCGATGAGCCCCGAGCGCCCGAGGAGCTCCCAGACGCCCAGCAGGAGGAGCACCGACGTGATCCGGCCGAGCCCCTCGAGGATCCGGCTGAGCCACCGCTTCGCCACGGCGCCGTTGACTCCCTGCTACTCCCGCTCGACCTCGCGGATCCCGTACTCCGGCCAGCGGGCCTCCACCCGGGCCAGATGCTCCGGCCCGGCCCCGGCCGGCGCCGGGTAGGGCCACTTGCGGGTGGCGTCCACGCCGAGCTTGTCTGAGCGGTCCTGGTCCCGCCGCTCCGGCTCCACCGACAGGTCAGACCGGCGCCCGGTGTGGTCCGGGATGATGACCAGGTCCCGCCGGGCCTGGACCGTCGTGGCGACGGCCCACTCGACGTCGAAGGGATCCCGGATGTCGATGTCGTCATCCACCACGATGACCTGCTTGCCGTAGTACGGGCGCACGCCCCAGACGGCGGTCATGACCTCCCGGGGGTGGGCCGGGTGAAGCTTCTGGATGGCCACGACGACGTGCATCACCGCACCCCCCGGCTCCGTCACGTGGACGTCGGTGACCCCCTTGACCCCCATGCCCCGGAGCGCGCCGAGCAGGGAGGCCTCGTTGGAGATGCCGCGGAGCATGCTCGACTCGCTGGGCGGCTTCTGGCTCAGCAGGGCGTGGAAGATCGCCCGACGCTGACAGGTGACGGCCGTGACCCGGAGCACCGGGTTCAGCCGCTGGGGGCTCATGTATCCCATGTACTCGCCGAAGGGCGCCTCGGGCTCCAGATGCTCCAGGTCCGCGGTCCCCTCGATGACGATCTCGGCCGTGGCGGGGACCTCCAGGTCCACGGTCTCGCATTTCACCAGTTCCAGGGGCGCCCCCCGCAGGCCCCCCGCGATGGCGAACTCATCGGTGTCCGGCGGGAACTTGGCCGCGGCCACCATGGAGACCACCGGGTCTGCCCCCAGGGCCATGGCTACCTGCATGGGCTGCCCCCGGGCCCGGTACTTCCGGCTGTGGATGCCGATGTGCTGGGGCGGGTTGATGTTCAGCCCGGTGCGGTCGCGCCCTTTGAGCTGCAGTCGGTAGATCCCGACGTTACGGACGTGGCTCTCGGGATCCCGGGTCACCACGCTGGCCCCGGCGATGTAGGGGGCGATGTCCCGCCCGGGGGTCCAGGTCGGGACCGGGAACCGGGTGAGGTCCACCGCCTCGCCCCGGAGCACGACCTCCTTGCACGGCCCCCCTGAGACGAAGACCGGCGGGACCGGGTGGGCGAGGGCGTGGAGCCAGCGCTCGTTGATCCGGGTCGGCGTGACGCCGAGGATCCGGGCATAGGTCCGTCGGCTCCCGTAGAGCCCGACCACGAGCGGGAGGTCCGAGCCCTTGATGCGGTCGAAGAGGACCGCCGGGCGCTGGGCCTGCGGCATGCGGAACACGCGGCGCATGACCGCCGCCACCTCCCACGCCGGGTCCACCTCGATCGGGACGTGCTGGAGCGAGCCGTCCTTCTCGAGGTCCGCGATCAATGCCTTCAGGCTGTCGTAGGGCATGGGAACTCCTCAGCGCCCCGTGAAGCGCGGCGGCCGTTTCTCCGCGAACGCGCGTGGCCCCTCGCGGCTGTCCTCGGTCTGCCGGAGTAGCGTGGACAGGTAGGCCTCCGTCGCCAGCCCGAGGTCGAGCGACATGTCCAGCCCCTTCAGGATGGCCTCCTTCGCGAAGCGGACGGCGAGGGGCCCCCGGGAGGCGATGGTCCTCGCCACTTCCTCGGCCGCCGGCAGGACCTGGGGCCCCGGGACCACCTGGTTCACCAGCCCGATCTGCAGCGCCTCCCTGGCGTCGATCCGCCGGGCCGTGAGGATCAGCTCCATGGCCCTGCCCGGGCCGATGAGGCGCGGGAGCCGCTGGGTCCCGCCCCAGCCCGGGATGATTCCCCAGCTCACCTCGGTGAGCCCGAAGCTCGCGTGCTCGGCGGCGATCCGGATGTCGCAGAGCAGGGCCAGCTCAAGCCCCCCGCCGAAGGCGGAGCCGTTGAGGGCCCCGACGATGGGCTTGGAGACCCGGGCCATCACGCTGTGCCAGCTTTCGGGCCGCTGGCGCCAGGCCACGGACTCCCCCACCCCCATCGCCGTGGTCATCGGGATGAGCTTCTTCAGGTCAGCCCCGGAGCAGAAGGCCTTCTCCCCCGCTCCGGTGACGATCACCACCCAGACGTCGGGATCCTGCATGATTTCCTGGAAGGTCCGGGCCAGCTCGGCGTCGGTCTCGGGGTCAATGGCGTTCTGGGCGTCGGGGCGGTTCAGGGTGATCCGGGCGATCCGGTCCTGCCTGTCGTAGAGGATGGACATCGCGTCAGGCTCCTTCCCGGATGATCAGGGCATCCGCCGCCTTCGCCCCCCGGCCGCAGGCGCCCACGATCAGCGGGTTCACGTCGAGCTGGGCGATCTCGTCTCCGAGCCCGGTGGCCAGGGTCGACAGCCGCAGCAGCACGTCCACCACGGCCGCGAGGTCCGCGGCCGGGCGCCCGCGGGCGCCTGCGAGGATCGGTGCGCCCCGGCATTCCCGCACCATGGTCTCGGCCTCGCGGGAGGTGAGAGGCGTCAGGCGCAGGCTGGTCTCCCCGAGGACCTCGGCGAACACACCCCCGAGCCCGAAGAGCAGTCCGTGCCCCAGTTGGTCGTCTCGCGTCACCCCCACGATCACCTCGGCCACGCCCTGGACCATCTCCTGAACCAGCACCCCGCGGATCTCGATCTCCGGCCTGGATCGGCGGACCGACGCCAGACAGGCCTCGTAGGCCCTGGCCACCGCCGCCTCGTCCTGCAGGTGGAGGCGCACGGCCCCGGCCTCGCTCTTGTGGAGGAGGTCGGGCGCGAGGACCTTCAGGGCCACCGGGAAGCCCAGCTCCCGCGCCGCAGCCACGGCGGCCGCCGCGCTGGTCGCGACCCGCTCGGCCGTCACCGGGATCCCGTAGGCCCGCAGCACCTGCTTGCTCGCGTGCTCGTCCAGGACGGTCCCGGAGGCGGCCAGGATCGCCTCGGCCCGCGCGCGGGCATCCGGCGGGACGGTGATGACCGCAGGCGCCGTCGCCGTCCGCCCGATCGGGGGCGGCGCCACGCCCTGCGCCGAATTGGCGGGCGCCTGTGGCGGCCCCGCCGGACCCGCCGCCGCGGGCTGCTCCGACAT
Source organism: Deltaproteobacteria bacterium (assembly GCA_016183025.1). GTDB lineage: Bacteria > Desulfobacterota > JACPFL01 > JACPFL01 > JACPFL01 > JACPFL01. The sequence continues at coordinate 6,030 of JACPFL010000117.1, forward strand.
GAAGGCTGTGTAGCCGAGGTACCGTGACAGGGCGACCAGGGCACGCTTCATCCCCTTGAGCAAGGGGAACGGCGCATCCCGGCGCAGGGCCAGGGCGTGGGGGGTGTAGCTGCGGGAGTAGACATCGAAGCCGACGATCAGCTTGTCGCTCCGTGCCGCGGCCGCCGCCACCCGGCGCAGACGCTCCTCCTCGGCCGGCACGCCCGGCTCATTCGGGACCGCGATGTTGGCAAGGAGGACATCGCTCTCCTCGTCGCGGAGCGCGATGTCGAGGCAGTCGAAGAAGAGCGTCGGGTCGCCTGCCGCCACGCCGGTGGCGTCCAGGGGGTTGGAGATGGCGGCGAACGGGGGCAGGACCTTCTCCAGCGCGTCGGCAGTCGCGGGAGAGAGGTCCGAGAGCGTCACGCCTGCGAGCTCGGCCAGGTCGGCCCCGAGCAGGCTCCGTCCCCCCGAAGTGCTGAAGATGAAGACCCGCCCGTGCCGGGGCGGCCGTCCCCACAGGCACAGCTCAGCGACGTCGAGGAGGTCGTCGAGGTCATCCACCCGGACGATTCCCTGCTGGGTGAAGAAGGCGTCGTAGAATCGGTCGGACCCGGCCAGCGCGGCCGTGTGGGTGAGCGCCCCCCGGACAGCCCGCTCGGAACGGCCGAGCTTGCAGAAGATCAGCGGCTTGCCGAGGTCGCGGGCGAGGGCCGCGGCCTCCCGCAGCTTCGCCGGCGTGCGGAACGCCTCGACGAAGCCCCCGATCACCCGCACCTCGGGCCGGCGCAGCAGGTAGAGGAGGTAGTCGGCCGCCTCGAGCACGGCCTCATTGCCACAGGAGATGAGATAGGAGAACTGGAGACCCCGGTCCGCAGGGGCGTGGTTGAACAGCTCGATCACCTGGGCGCCGCTCTGCGAGACGAAGGCCAACCCCCCGGGGGCGAGGAGCCCGGGGTCCGGGGCCTTGCTGGGCGACGCCAGGACGGTGGCCGCCGGGGTGAGCGTGATGGTCCCAAAGCAGTTCGGGCCACACAGGCGGATCTCGTGGGCCCGCGCCACTCGGGTGAGGGCCTCCTGCAGGGCCTTGCCCTCCGGCTCGCGGCTCTCCGCAAAGCCTGAGGCGTAGATGATCCCGGCCTTCACCCCCTTCTCCGCGCACTCCTCAAGGGCCCCGGGAACCTGGCGGTTGGCCACGGTGAAGATGACGCATTCCACCGGCCCGGGAATCGCCCGGATGTTGGGGAAGCAGGGGAGCCCCCACAGCGGGGGGTACTTCGGGTTCACCGGATAGATGGCCCCGGGGTACCCGTACCGCCGGAGGTTGCGGAAGACCCGGCTGGAGTACGCGCTCTCGGAGGCCGAGGCGCCCAGGATGGCGATGGAGCGGGGGATCAGGAGGGGGTCGAGATCGGTGGTCCAGTCACGGGGCATGGCGGGAGGTTCGGGCATGCGGTTCATATAGGCGG
>JACPFL010000117.1:7527-10737 GCA_016183025.1 Deltaproteobacteria bacterium
GCGCCTCGTTGCGTGCGTCCCCGGCACAGCCACTGTGAGCGCTTCGCCACAGCCGGAGGACGCCGTCTGCGGCGTCGCAGGAGGCCCGTCGTAACCCCGGCCCGCACAACGGGAAGCAGGCGCAGCGGGCCAAACGCCGTCTCGGACTGGTGGGCATGGCCGTTGCTCAGCGTTGCGGTGCCATGAGTTTCGGCAACGTCGTTCTCCTGCTGATCGGCCTCGGGCTCTCCGGCCTCGCCGTCACGCCGGCGGCGGCCGAGACGCCGGTGCCGCTGGCCCGCGCCGCGCTACCCCCCGCCCTGGTGTTCGAGGACTTCCTGCAGGCCGAGCAGGGTGGGACCTGGCCGGCCGGATGGCGAGCCCTGAAGGACGACCGGGAGGCGCGGGGAGTGTACTCGCTGACCGGCCGGGGCGGGCATCCGGCCCTCCGGGCGCACGCGCGGGGAAACGCGGCGATCATCGGGAAGGAGTTCAGCTTTGATCCCCACCAGCACCCGCTCCTGAACTGGGAATGGCGGGCGATCAAGTTCCCCTCCGCCGGCAACGAGGCCGTCTGGGAACGCAACGATAGCGTGCTCGGGGTCCTCGTCGCCTTCCGCAGCGGGTTGCTCCCGATTCCGCGGTTCATCAAGTACGTCTGGAGCAGCAGCCTCCCCGCAGGCACGGTGGTCCACGTTTCGGGCCGGATGAAGATCGTGGTGGTGGAGAGCGGGGAGGCGCGCCGGGGGGAGTGGGTGGAGGCGCGGGTCAACCTGGCGGAGGACTACCGCAGGCTCTACGGCGCCGCACCGACACGGGTCATGGCCATCGGCCTGCTCACCGACGCCGATGACACCCGCTCCGAGGCGATCGGGGAGTACGGCCGACTCCTGCTCCACCAGTTCTTGCCGCCCGCTGCCCAGGGCTCACCAAAACCCACGCCCCTGCGGTAGGCTGATCGAGTTTTCCTGATCCTCCCATCTTGCTCGCTTTGGATTGACAAATTGTCAGGTACGTAGCGCTTTTTGCCTCTCCCTCCGGAGAAAGCCACGGAATCGCCAATAAGTTAAGCCATTGCACCACCGAGGGGACCGGGTTCCCCTGGCATGTTTCGTGCGAATCCCCTGGGTTTGGCTGATGGCGCGGTGAGGGTGCAGGGGAGGAGCCAGGATGCGGGCGGCGCAGGCGGAAGAGAAGAGGGAGGCGCTCAAGGAGCGGCGGAAGATCCCGCGGCAGGGCATGCCCATGCTGGAGGCGGCGACGCGGGCGACCGGCTTTGAGGAGGTGGCTCTCGGGTTCACCGCCGAGCTGGCGCAGCGGGAGGCCTGGCGCTGTCTTTTTTGCAAGAAGGCGCGCTGCGTGGAGGCCTGCCCGGTCCACAACGACATCCCCGCCCACCTGCAGGCCCTGCTGGATGGCCGGACTGACGAGGCCCTCTTCGGCAACAGCTACCCCCTGACCGCCATTTGCGGACGGGTCTGCTACCGCCCCTGCGAGGCGGCCTGCCCGGTGGGGATCAAGGCGGAGCCGGTGGCGATCGCCGCCCTGGAACGCTTTGCCGCGGATCGCTTCTATGCCCTGCACGGCCATAGCCGTGGGCCGCTGGCGGCCAACCCGGTGGCGGACCCCGCTGAGGTCGCCGTCATCGGGGCCGGACCGGCGGGGCTGGTGTGTGCATACGATCTCGCCCGACGGGGCTGGCAGGTGACGGTGTTCGAGCAGCACCCGGTCCCCGGTGGGCTGTTGTGGCTGGGCATCCCCGAGTATCGCCTGCCGCGCGAGGTGATCCAGCAGGAGGTGGCGACCCTCACGGCGCTCGGCGTGCGCCTCCGCCTGGGCGCCCGCTTCGGGGGGGACGTCACGATCGAGTCCTTGCGGCAGGAGGGGTATCGGGCCATCTTCCTCGGGATCGGGACGCATCGGGGAAAGCGGATGGGGATCCCCGGCGAGGATGCCTACAGCGGCGTCCAGGAGGCGCTCACGTTCCTCCGGGCGGTCAACCTCGGCGAGCGGAGCAAGCCTGGCGACCGGGTCCTGGTGATCGGCGGGGGCGACTCGGCCATTGACGCGGCGCGGACCGCCAGGCGCCTGGGGAGCCAGGCGGTGACCATCGTCTATCGCCGGAGTCGCCGGGAGATGCCCGCGAACCCTGGGGAGCTCGAGGAGGCGGAGCACGAGGGGGTCGCTGTGGAGTGCCTGGCGGCGCCCGTGCGCCTGCTCGGAGAAGCAGGACGCCTCACGGGCGCGGTCTGCCAGCGCATGACGCTGGGCGAGCCCGATGCCAGCGGGCGCCCCCGGCCTGTGCCGGTGCCCGGCTCCGAGTTCACGATCCCGGCGGACGCCGTGCTGGCCGCGATCGGTCAGGAGCCGGACTTCTCCTGCCTGCCCTCCGACTCCGTCACGGCGCTCACCAAGGGCAAGGCCATCGCTGCGGACCCGGAGTCCTTGGCCACACCCCTGCCGGGGGTCTTCGCCGGGGGGGATGTGGTCACAGGACCCCGGACGGTCGTCGAAGCGATGGCGGCTGGCCGGCGAGCCGCGGAGGCTATTGACCGCTACCTGCGCACGGCCGCGTGAGGGCCGTCGGGGCCGCGATCGACGAGAGCCGGAGTCCGGCTCGCTGGCGTCTGGTACCATCTTGACCTCAGCGTCCGGAGGGGTAGGATGGGACCCCATGCCTCCCCCCGTGTTCGACACGGTCATCGTGAACGGCCGTCTGGTCACCCCTGCGGGCCTGGTCGGGGCGGAGCTGGGCATCAGGGCGGGGAAGATCGCAGCGATCGGCCAGCTCCCACACCCTCCCGGCGCGACCATCCTCGATGCGCAGGGGCGCACGGTCCTCCCCGGGCTGGTGGATCCGCACACCCACCCTGGAAACTACCGGAGCTTCGAGGAGGAGATCGCCTCGGAGACCCTGAGCGCAGCCGCCGGCGGGGTGACCACGCTCATCGGGACGGTGAAGTCCACCCGCCTGGGCAGCCCGTACAAGCCCTACACCGACTCCGACGACGTGGTCTCCTATCACAAGGTGTTTCCCCCCGCGGTCGCGGCGATCCAGCGTTCGGCCAGCGTGGACGTGGCCCTCACCCCGATCATCATGTCGGACGAGCACGCCCGGGAGATCCCGGAGTACCGGCGCGAGCACGGGATCACCAGCTTCAAGTTCTTCGTCGTGGGGCACGCCCCCACCCCCTGGAGCCGGAGGATCGGGATGCCCGTGGTCGTCGACGA
>JACPFL010000116.1 GCA_016183025.1 Deltaproteobacteria bacterium
CCGGCCGGAGGAGTTCGCCCACTTCGGAGTGCCCCGGGGCGAGCGCGGGCGGCGGTTCGAGGAAGGGCTCCGGCTCCTGCTGCGGGCCTGGGCGGGCGAGGCTGGGCCGTACGGGGGGCGCTGCTTCCAGGGGGAGGCGCTCCCGGTCGTCCCGCGCCCGGTCCAGCAGCCGCGCCCGCCCATCTGGGTCGGCGGCTGGGCCGAGGCGGCGCTCCGGCGCGCGGCGGAGCTGGGTGACGCCTGGCTCCCCGGGCCGACGGGCGACCTGACCACGGTCGCGCGGGCGTTCGAGCGGTACGCCCGCTTCGTGGAGGCGGCCGGGGGCCGCGTCGAGGCGCGCGAGCGCCCGCTGATGCGCGAGCTGTTCGTGGCCACCGATCACCAGAGCCGGGAGGAGGCCGAGGCCGCCCTGGCCCGGATGTACCGGGAGCGGTACGTCCAGTGGGGGCTCGGCACCGTGCAGGCCGCCGGGGCCGAAGTCGCCGCGCTGGGCCGGGACCGGTTCATCGTGGGCGGGCCGGACGAGGTCCTGCGGGAGATCGAGCGCTACCGGGGCGCCGTGGGCGTGACGCACCTCATGTGCCGCATGCACTTCCCGGGGCTGCGCCCGGAGGCGGTGCAGGCCTCCATGCGCCTGTTCGCCGGGCAGCTCCTGCCCGAGCTGAGACGCGGCTGACCGATCCGGGCCTAGCCCTGGCCCGCCGCCTCCCGCCCCAGCAGGCTGTCCTTGAGCCGCGGGTCCAGCAGGTCCCGCAGTCCGTCGCCGACGAACGTGATCCCGAGCGTGGCCAGGAAGATGGCCAGGCCCGGGAAGGTGGCGATCCACCACTTGCTCAGCATGTGGATGCGTCCCTCGCCCAGCATCCCGCCCCACGAGGGCGTGGGCGGCGGGACCCCGAGCCCGAGGAAGCTCAGGAACGACTCGAGGATGATCATCCGCGCCACCTCGAGGCTCCCGAGCACCAGGAGCGTGCTGGCCAGGTTGGGCAGGATGTGGCGGAGCATGATGCGTCCGGCCCCGCCGCCCAGGGCCCGGGCGGCCAGCACGAACTCCCTCTCCCGGATCACCAGGGTCTCGGCGCGGACGACGCGGGTGTAGATCGGCCAGGTGGTCACCCCGAGCACGATGACGATGTTCCTGAAGCTCGGGCCGGCCACCGCGATGGCCGTGAGGGCCAGCAGCATGAACGGGAACGCCATCATGATGCTGACCGCGCCGTTGACCACGGCGTCCGCCCGTCCTCCGAAGTACCCGCCCAGCAGCCCCAGCCCGACGCCGATGATGCCCGAGACCACGACGGCCAGGACCCCGGCCGTCAGGGAGACCCGCGCCCCGTAGACGATCCGGCTCAGGAGGTCCCGGCCCAGGGCATCGGTCCCCAGCAGATGGGTCGGACTCCCGCCCTCCATCCAGGCCGGGGGCCGGAGGCGGGCGGTGATCTCCTGCTGGAGGGGATCGTGGGGGGCCAGATAGGGGGCGCCGAGGGCCGCGACCACCATCACCCCGGTCAGCAGCGCGCCGCAGATGGGCACCCTGAGCTGCCAGGCGAGGCGGATCCAGCGCGCCGCGCCTCGGTCCGACACGCGGGGCATCGGGCGGCCCGCGCTCGCCTGCACGACCATCGCCTACTGGAGCCGGACGCGGGGATCGAGCCTGGCGACGACCAGGTCGGTCAGCAGGTTCACCACGACGATCGAGAACGCCAGGAGGATGACGACAGTCTGGACCACCGGGTAGTCGAGGTTCCGGATCGCGCGCACGGCCAGGTTGGCAGCCCCAGGCCAGGCGAAGACCGTCTCGGTCACGATGGTGCCGCCCAGCAGTCGCCCGAATTGAAGCCCCACCACGGTCACGATCGGGATCCAGGCGTTCCGCAGGGCGTGGCGGAAGATGAGCGCGGCCATCCCCACCCCTTTGGCCCGGGCCGTCCGGATGTAGTCCTGCCCAAGGATCTCGATCATCTGTGATCGGGTCAGCCGCATGAGCACGGGCAGGAGGAAGGACGCCAGGGTGGCGGCCGGCAGGACCAGGTGGGCGGGGCTGTCGCGACCGGAGACGGGGAGGAGACGGAGCTTCACTGAGAAGACGATGATGAGCATGAGCCCCAGCCAGAAGGCCGGCATGGCCTGCCCGCCCACTGCCAGCGCTGTCGTCCCGCGGTCCCAGAGCGTCCCGCGTTTGAGGGCTGCCAGGCTCCCCAGGGGGATGGCGACCACTAGGGCCAGCCCGAGCCCGGCGAGGGCCAGCTCCAGGGTCGCAGGCAGGCGATCGAGCACCAGGCCGAGGGCGGGATCCTGGCTGAAAAACGACCGGCCGAAATTCCCGGTCAGGATCCCGCCGAGGAAGATCAGGTAGCGGACCGGGAGCGGGCGGTCGAGGCCGAGCTGCCGTCGGAGCAGCTCCACGTCCTCACGGGAGGCCTCCATCGGGACCAGGAGCTGGGCCGGGTCTCCGGCCACGTGGAGCATGACGAAGGTGATGACCGAGATCCCCAGGCAGACCAGGAGGGCCTGGAGCAACCGCTGGAGGACGTACCCTGTCACGGCCGCTCACGCCACGTCACGTCGAAGAGGCGGAGGTTCTCATCGGTCGGGGCCTCGTAGTGGATCCGGTTGCTCACCCCGTACGTGACGAAGCTGGTGTACAGGGGGACCCAGTGGGCCTGGTCGTGGATGTGGCGCAGGATCCGACTGTAGATCACCTTGCGCGCCGCGGCGTCCATGCTGAAGCGGGCCTCGTCGAGCCACTTGTGGATCTGGGGGTCTGCCACGTAGGCATACCGCTCTCCCGAACCGAACAGCGGGCGCATGATGGCGTCCGCGTCGAAGATCCCCCGGCTGGCCCAGCTCGCGTACATGAGGTCCACGTCCTGGGCCCCGAGCCAGATCTTGGCCAGTAGCGCGAGGTCCTCGACGTGGCGGTGCTTCACCCGGATCCCGACCTTGGTCAGGTAGTCGGCGATGGCCTGCGCCGCCAGCTCGGGGTTGACCATGGTCCCGGAGTACGAGACCAGCCGGAGCTCCAGGCCGCCGGCGTATCCGGCCTCACGCAGGAGCTGCCGGGCCCGCGCCGGATCATAGGGGTAGGGCCTGACCGCGGGGTCGTAGCCGAACTGGAACGGGTTGATCGAGCCGGTGCGGTGCCCGAGGCCGCCCATCAGGTTCTTGTGGATGGCGTCGCCATCGATGGCGTGGTTGATCGCCTGCCGGACCTTGGGGTTCTGCAGCGCCGGCGATCCGGCGCGCGACACGTTGAGCTGGAGGAAGCTCGTCCGCAGGGTCGCCGCGGTGGTGACCCGCGCCCGGCCGGAGGCTGTGATCACCGGGATCTGGTCGGGAGGCACGTTGATGATCATGTCTACCCCACCGCTGAGCAGCTCGGCGATCTGGGTCGCCTTCTCGGGGATGGGGCGGAGCAGGACGGTCTTGATGGCAGGGACCGGCTTGCTCCCGCGCCAGTGGTCCTGGTTCGCCTCCAGGATGAGCCGCTGCCCCTTGACCCACTCCGTCACGCGGTACGGGCCGGTCCCGCTCGGGGCGCGCCCGAAGCGCTCCTCGCCGACCTCGCGCAGATAGCGCGGAGGCACGATCTGGACGTTGACGAGGGACTCGAGCAGGATGGGGTCCGCCCGTTTCGTCACCACCCGGACCGTCAGCGGGTCCACGACCTCGACCCGGGCCACGGACCCCACCTCGTACCGGCGCGGGACCTTCGGCCCAGCCATCCGCTCCAGGCTGAACTTGGCCGCCTCGGCGCTGGCCGGCTCGCCGGTGTGGAAGCGCACCCCCTCGTGGAGCTTGAGCTCCCAGGTCGTGGGGTTCACCGCCCGCCACGATCTGGCGAGCCCCGGGAGCAGCGTCCCCTTCTGGGGGTCGCGGTACAGGAGGCTGTCGAAGACGTGCCAGAGCACGGCCTGGGTGAACCGGTCGCTCACGGCCATCGGGTCCAGGCTCTGGACGTCGCTGTCGATCGCCACCGTGATCCGCCCCCGGGGCTCGGCCACGGCCGTCCCCGTCAAGAGCGCCAGCGCGATCCCGATGGCCAGGTTGAGAGTGCCTCGCCTCATTGCTCTCCCCCCTTATTACGCGATTAGGCGCACGTCGCCGCGGCAGCATCCAGGGGGCCGGTCCGGGGCCCCGCGGCGCTACCGGAAGGCCGGGAGCACCTCGCGCGCCAGGGCGCGGACCTGGGCGAACATGTCCCGGGCCCGGACGCAGATGATGAAGGTCTCCACCCCGGCCTGCACGAACGGCTCGATCTGGCGGACGCATTCGGGGCCCGTCCCGAAGATGGTCCAGCGGTGGATGGTCTCATCCGGCACGGGCATCGCGTGGTAGCTATACTCGAACCACTTCACCTCCTCGAAGCCCCGCTTGACGTCGGCGTCCACGAACACCCCCCGGTTGTAGGCGGTCGTGATGGTGCTCGGGTCGCGGCCGTGCTTCCTGGCCAGCTCCCGGATCTGCTCCAGATTGGCCTTGAACTCCTCTGCCGTGCACTGGTTCGTCAGCCATCCGTCGCCCAGCCTGGCCACCCGGTCTACCGGCGCGATGAACCCCCGGCGATGCTCCTGCGCGGGCTCATCGTCCCCGAAGGGGCCCGAGCCCCTCTGGCCGGTGAAGAACAGCCCCGCCGCGATCCAGATCGGCGGGTGGGGGCGCTGGCGCGGGCGCAGCCCGAGCCGCACGCCCTCGAGGTTGTAGAACTCGCCCCTGAACGTCACCTCCTCCTCGGTCCAGAGCTTCTTCAGGAGATGGATCGTCTCCTCGAAGACCTTGCCCCGCCGGGCCTTGGGCACCCCGCACAGGCGGTGCTCCTGCTCCACCAGGGCCGTCTTCCCGGCCCCGATCCCGCAGCCCAGGATCAGGCGCCCCTGGCTGATCTCGTCCAGGGTGGCCAGCTCCTGTGCCAGGAGCACGGGGTTGTTGAAGTAGTGGGGCATCAGGATGTGGCTCATCACCTTGATGCGCCTGGTGCGCGCGGCGATCGCCGCCATCGTGGGGATGGCCCGCCACCGGGGCTTGGCCAGCAGGCTGTCGCCCACGGACACGCAGTCGAACCCGAGCTCCTCGCACAGGACCGCGAGATCGACCAGACGGTTGAGGTCGTAGTCCAGCCCCTGCTCCGGCATGAACACGCTGGCCCGGTTGTGCAGGTCGATGCCGATCTTCAGCTTTCCCATCCTCTCCTCCTCTGGAGCGCCTCCCCGACCGCCCCGTCCTCAGGGCCGAGGAGCTTTCACACTCGCCCGCCACGCCACCTGTGCAGCTTGCCGGAGGGGTGGAGGGCTGTCAAGGCTGGGGCGCGCGGCCCGGGCCCGGGCCGCGCGCTGGGATGGGCGTCCTTACTGGGGCAGGAGCTCGTTCGTGTAGTACTGATCCAGGGGCAGCGGCCGCTTGATCTCCTTGATCTCGAGGAACGTCCGCTGCATCTCCTCCCAGTCTTCCCGCGCCATCCACCCGATCGGCTTGCCCGCCGTGTGCGCGCTGTCAATGGCGCCCAATGCGAGCTTGAGCTGCTGGAGTATCACGGAGGCATTTTCCTTGGGGAAACGTCGGAGCGCCGCGGCCACGGTCTCCTCGGGATGGGCGCGGGAATCCTTCCACGTCCGGCTGGCTGCGGCGAGGAACCGCCGGGCCAGGTCGGGCTGTTTCGTGAGGGTCTCCGTGTTCACCACGACGCCGGGGCCCATGATGTTCATCCCCCAGTCGGTGAACTTCAGGACGTTGATACTCGCGCCTTTGGCCGTGATCAGGGGGATCCCGGTGGTGAAGAACCCCACGAAACCATGCACCTGCTTTTCGATCACGGCCACGACCCGGTCGCCTCGCAAGCCGATGAGCGTCACCTTATTGGGAGGGACGCCGTTCCGCCGCAGGAATGCCTCGAAGAGCTGGCCCCCTGAACCGCCTGTACTGGTGCTGATCTTCTTGCCGATCAGGTCCTGCGGGCGCTCGATCCCCCACTCCTTCAGGCTGATGATCCCCAGCGGTCCCTGGCGCTGAATCCCGAAGATCGCCTTGATAGGCATCCCTCTGGCGATCCCCAGGGCGCTCGACGTGTAGTCGAGATAGGCGAACGTCGTGTCGCGTGAGGCGATCAACTTCACTCCGGTGGAGGACCCCGAGCCTTCCTTGATCGTGAGATCCAGATCCTGCTCCCGGAAGTACCCCCGATCGAGTCCGAGGTACCAACTGCAGTTCCCGCCGTAGATGGTCCAATCCAGCCTCAGGGAGATTGCCTCCGTCGCCGCCACGTCTCGCGGCGCCCTCACGGCGAGGAGCAGTGCCACCCCGAGGATCGCTAGCGAGGTCATCGTCCTCCTTCGCACGATCGCTCCCTCCTTATCTGCCGGCCGGGGTCCCCCGGCGCTAGGCGAACGCGGGCAGGATCTCCTTGGCGATCGCCCGGACCTGTGAGAAGAAGTCCCGTGCTCGGATGCAGATGATGAGGACCTCGACGCCCGCATCCGCGATTGGTTGTATCTGTTTGATGCATTCGTCCGGTTTGCCGAAGATGGTCCACCGGCGGATCGTGTCTTCGGGGACAGACAGGTTGTGGTAGCTGTCCTCGAACC
>JACPFL010000120.1:0-27467 GCA_016183025.1 Deltaproteobacteria bacterium
CCGCGGCTTAGCCAGGCGTTAGATAGCATTTTGGCGGACCGGCCGGGAGCGACTGATCAGCCTTGGCTGGTAAGAAGGCACGTTGACAAATGGCTCGCCCTAACACTGCTATCCACCCGACCGCCCGGAATCGGCGCCGATCGAGCACCTGTATGTGATTCAATCCACGACCTTTGAGGGCGTGATGGTCTACTCCAAGGGTAAACTGATCACGGAGGGAGGCGAGGACAGGTTCTACTTCCTCGTCTCCTCCAAGAGGGCTCTGTGATGTCTCGGGCGACGCGAACGCTCCAGGTCTCTTCCTGTCCCTCGTGTGGGAGCACCGCAATTCGCGCGGTGAGAGGAGACTGGTCCGGGAGCTACCGGGGTAAGCGCTACGTGGTTAAGGACCTGCAGTACTTTCAGTGTCCGCGTTGTGGCGAGAAGGTCTATGAACCGAGAGCCATGCGCCGGATTCAGGCCGCATCTCCGGCGTTCGCCAAACGTGATCGGGCGCGAAAGTCTGCCTAGCGGGGCCTAGCTCTGCGCTGCAGCGGACCGGGGGCGCCGGAGTTAGCGGAAAGCGGCGCAGAGGGCGCGGGCGGCGGCGGTCATGTCCGGCGCCCCGGCCACGGCCGCGATGACGGCCACGGCGTCGGCCCCGGCCGCGACGACCTCCCCCACGTTGTCCTGGGTGATCCCCCCGATCGCCACCACCGGGAGACGCACCCGCTCCCGCACCGCCCGCAACGCCTCCGGGCCGCGCGGGGCGCGGCCGCTCACCTTGGTCTGGGTGGCGAACATCGGGCCGAAGCCGACGTAGTCGACCACGCCGCCCGCCTGCGCCGCCTCGGCCTGCTCCAGGGAGTGGGTGGAGAGGCCGACGAGCCGCCCGGGCCCGAGGATGGCCCGCACGGCCGCGGGCGGCAGGTCGTCCTGGCCCACGTGCACGCCATCGGCGCCGACCAGCGCCGCCACGTCCACGCGGTCGTTGACGATGAGGAGGGCCCCCCAGGCCGCGGTCAGAGCCCGCAGGGCCCGGGCCACGCGCAGGTAGTCCCCGCTCCCCATCGTCTTCGCCCGGAGCTGGAGCACCCGAGCCCCGCCCTGGAGGGCCGCCCGGCCGATCTCCTCGTGGCTCCGGTCGGGGGCGGGGGTGTTGTCCACGATGACGTACAGCCCCCGGAGGGCTTCGGGATTCATCGGCGTCCTCTTCTCATCCGCCACCTCCCCCGCCGCTGCGCTCGCCCGCCTCACTCCGCCCGCGGGCGGATCCCGAGCTGCTGGAGCTTCTTGCGTAGCGTGTTCCGGTTGATCCCCAGGATCTCGGCAGCCCGGAGCTGATTGCCCTGGACCTGCTCGAGGACCACCCGGAGCAGCGGCCGCTCGGCGTGCTGCAGGATCAGCGGATAGAGGCCGCGCAGGTTCTCCCGGTTGACCCGGCCGAGCAGGGCGCGGAGCTTGGCCTCGAGCAGCTCCTCGATGGAGAGCTGCTCGGTCTGCGCGGAGAGCTGCCGGTGCGGACCTCCGATGAGGAGGTGGGCCGAGAGGATGGTCTCGCCCTCAGCAAGGGCGAACCCCGTGCGCACGATGAACCGGAGCTCCTGGAAGTTCCCGGGCCAGGGGTAGGCGTAGAGCAGCTCCTGGGCCTCTCGCGAGAAGTACTTCCGCACCCGGGCCGCGCGGGAGAGTCGATCCAGGAGCTGGGTGATGAGCCCGGGGAGGTCTTCCCGGCGTTCCCGGAGAGGGGGCACCTCCAGGGTCTGCCTTTCCCGGAAGCGGGCGACGAACTCGGGCGGGAGCGCGGCGACGGCCCCCGGGTGGCGGGAGGAGAGCACGGCCCCGAAGAGGAGCCGGACATCGGGGCCGACAGCTTCCGGCACGCCGGGCGGACGGCCTTCACCCGTGTGGGTGAGGAGCGCCAGGCGGGTCAGGCTCTCGCCCGGGAGGACGGCGGCCCCGTCCAGGAACAGCGTGCCGCCGCCGGTCGTCTGGAGACGTCCTTCCCGGAGCCCCGCGGACGGCTCCACCGACCCGAAGAGTTCAGCGCCCAGCAGCTCCGGCGGGGTCCCGACGCACTGCAGGCCGAGGAACGGCGCCCCGGCGCGTCGGCTCTCGTGGTGGATGGCCCGAGCAGCCGCCTGGCGTCCCGTGCCCTCTTCGCCCAGGATCAGCACAGGTCGCTCATCCCGGGCGAGCCGGGAGATCTGCTCCCGGAGGGCCTGAAGACGCGGCCCGCTCCCGATCAGCTCGACCCCGTGATCCTCGTCAGCCGGGGAGGCGAGAGCGGTGGGCCCCTCGGTCTCTTCGCCCGGCATACGGGCAGCCCCCACGGCCGCCAGCTTCCGGACCGCCTGCCGGAGCTCGTCGGGCTCCGCCGGGACCCCCACCCAGTCCCAGGCCCCGGTCTTCAGCGCGCTCCGGGCCAGGCTCGGGATCTCCCGGGGGACCAGCGCCAGGAGCGGGAGGTCCGGCATGATCCCGCGGAGCTGCCGGATGGCCTCCATCCCTGAATGCGCCGGTGGGGAGAGCCCCACCATGACCAGATCCACCGGGTGGTGCTGGAGCCTCAGCAGGGCCTCGCCGAGACTGCTCGCCGTCTGAAGGCTGACATCGAGGCCCGTGAGGGCGGCCTCGACCGCCTGGATGACCAGCCCCCACTCGTGTAGCAGCAGGATGACCAGCGGAGTCTCCATCCGGATGGCAGGACCCGCGGGCTTGACGGTACATGGGCGCGGGAGCGCGCGGCCGTTATCGTAGCACAGTGCGTTCTCCTGACAAGGCTCACCTGCTCCCCAGCTCCCCCCTTGCCCAAGCCACGACCTCCCGGCATCCCGTGGAGGCTTTTCTCCACCTGGCAGGGGTCCAAAGCCATTCCTAGAGCTGGGCTGATTCCCTCCGAGACAGAAATCGCTTGACAAGCCTTAGAGATCGCTCTACCTTCGGGTGGTGGAAGATTGTGGGAAAAAGTGGTAGACAGTTAAAGCCGCCAAGGATAGAACGATGTTTAGGGGACGGTACGAACATACGATCGATGTGAAGGGCCGGGTGAGTTTTCCCGTGCGCTTCCGCCAGCTCCTTCAGGAGCGCTACGACGGGAGGCTGATCATCGCCAAGTTTGATGAATGTCTGGTGGCCTACCCGTTCCCGGAATGGCTCATCTTCGAGGAGAAGGCGAAAGGGCTCTCGCAGGTCAGCGAGGACGTGACGGCCTTCCTCCGCTACTTCTATTCGAGCGCGATGGAGTGCCCGCTGGACAAGCTGGGACGGATCCTGATCCCGCCGCCGCTGCGTGAGTTCGCCGGCCTGGGGCGCGACGTGGTCTTTGCGGGCATGATCAACCGGGTGGAGATCTGGAGCAAGGAGCGCTTCGTGCAGGCCGACGAGCAGTATCGCCAGAACTTCGCCGAGATCCGGAGGACCCTTGCGGGGCTGGGCCTCTGAGCCGAGCGCCGATGGGCGAGCCGGGGCCTGTGGGGGTCGCGCCGGGTGGCCACGAGCCGGTTATGATCCGGCAGGTGGTGTCGCTGCTCGCGTGCGCGCCGGGGCGGCTCTACCTCGATGCGACCCTGGGCGACGGGGGGCACGCCCAGGCCATCCTTGAGGCCTCGGCGCCCACGGGGCGCGTGGTGGGCCTGGACTGGGACGCCGAGGCGGTCGCGCGGGCGACCAGGCGGCTGGCGCTCTACGGGGAGCGTCTGACCGTGGTGCACGATAGCTTTGTCAATGCGCCAGCGGCGCTGCGGGCCCTGGGGGTGGAAGTCGTGGACGGGATCGTGGCAGACCTGGGCGTCTCCTCCCGGCAGCTCGAGACGGCCGAGCGGGGGTTCAGCTTCCAGCGGGAAGGGCCACTGGACATGCGCATGGATCGCCGCCGTCCCACGACCGCTGCCCATCTCGTGAACCGGCTCCCGGCGCCAGCCCTGGCCCGACTCCTGCGCGAGTACGGCGAGGAGCGCTTCGCCCTGCGGATCGCCCGCGCCATCGTGCGGGCGCGCGCCCGCGCCCCGCTCACCACGACCCTGGCGCTCGCCCGCCTGGTGGAGCAGGTGATCCCCCGGCGGGCCTGGCCCCGGCAGATCCATCCGGCCACCCGAACGTTTCAGGCCCTGCGGATGGCCGTCAATGCGGAGACGGAGAACCTGGAGGCCTTCCTGGCCGCCCTGCCCCGGCTCCTGTGCCCGGGCGGGCGCGCGGTGGTCATCGCCTTCCACTCCCTTGAGGACCGCCTGGTGAAGCAGGCGTTCCGCAGCAGCCTCCGTCCGCTCACCCGACGGCCCCTGCGCCCGGAGGCCGAGGAGGTCGCCAGGAACCCCCGCGCCCGGAGCGCCCGGCTGCGCGCCGCGGAGCGCCCCGCTGAGACCGAGACAGGGCCCGGGAGGGCCGCCCCCGGCCATGAGGCTGGCCGGCCCTCGCGGGCCCGGGGAGGTGGGGATGTCTGAGGCCGCCCTCCACCTCGCGCCCCGCAGCAGCCTGCTCGCCCGGCAGCGGGTCCGGGAGCGGGGCGGGGCGCGGCGGGCGTGCTGGCTCCTCGCCGTGGCCGGCGCGAGCGCGCTCATCCTGGCCGCGCTGCTCTTCTACGTCTGGACCCGAATCCGGGTGGTCCAGATGGGCTACGAGATCTCCCGGGCGAACCAGGCGCAGCGGGAGCTGCTGGAGCGGAGCCGGGCCCTGCGCCTGGAGGTGGCCACGCTCCGGGCCCCCCGGCGCATCGAGGCCATCGCGGGCAGTCAGCTCGGGCTCCGCCCGCCCCGGGGCGAGCAGGTCGTGGTGATGGAATGAGGCGGCGCAGGAACCGCGACCGCAACTGGTTCCGGCTGCGCGTGTTCCTCATTTTGTTCGCCTTCTCCCTGGGCTTCGTGATAATATGCGTGCGAGCCTACCAGTTGCAGGTGCTGCAGCGGGATCGGCTCCGGCGGCTTGCGGGTCAGCAGCATCAGCAGTACGTGAGCCTGGCGCCGAAACGGGGGGTGGTGTACGACCGGAACCGGGACGAGCTAGCCATCAGTCTGGAAGTCGATTCGGTCTTCGCTCAGCCTCGCAAGATCGCTGACCTGCACGCTGTCGTCCAGAAGCTTGCCCCCCTCCTCCAGATGACCCCACGCGAGTTGCAGGCCCGATTCACCCGAGAGGCCCCCTTCATCTGGCTGAAGCGCCAGGCCCCGCCCGGCCTGGCCGAGCAGATCCAGCGGCTGGGGGTTCAGGGGATCGGGACCCTGAAGGAGAGCCGCCGGTTCTACCCCTACCGGGAGATGGGGAGCCACGTCCTGGGCTTCGCCGGGGTGGATGCCCAGGGGCTGGAAGGCGTGGAGCGGGAGTATGACACGTACATCCGCGGGGAGCCCACCTACCTCCTCACGGAGCGCGATGCCCTCGGGCGGTCCCTCTTCCCGCAGGGGCTGCAGGTCCGGGGGGAGGTCGAGGGGTACGACGTCGTGCTCACCCTGGACAAGACCGTGCAGTACATCGCCGAGAAGGAGCTGGGGCGGGCGGTGCAGGAGCATCGGGCTCTGGGTGGGACGGTCATCGTGATGGCCCCGAAGACCGGCGAGGTGCTGGCCATCGCCAACGCCCCCGGGTTCAACCCGAATGCGCCAGAGGGCTACACCCCGGCCCGCTGGCGCAACCGCGCCGTGACCGACGTGTTCGAGCCCGGCTCCACCTTCAAGCTCTTCCTGGTCGCCGCAGCCCTCGAGGAGGGGGTGGCCAATCCGGAGGATCGCTTCTTCGCCGAGCAGGGCGCGTACCGGCTCGGCTCGAAGACGATCCACGACGTGCATCCCCACGGCTGGCTCACCCTGCAGGAGATCGTCCAGGTCTCCAGCAACATCGGCGCCAGCAAGGTGGGGGACAAGCTGGGCCGGGAGCGCTACTACCGCTACCTGCGCCAGTTCGGCTTCGGCCAGCGCATGGGCGTCGACCTGCCGGGCGAAGCCGAGGGGATGCTCTGGCCCGCGAGCCAGTGGTCCCCCCTGAACCTCGCGACCATCTCGTTCGGCCAGGGGGTCTCGGTCACGCCCATCCAGCTCGTCACGGCCCTGTCGGCCATTGCCAACGGAGGGTACCTCATGCGCCCGACCGTGGTCCGCAAGATCGTGGACCGTGGCGGGCACACCGTCCGGGAGTTCGGCCCCCGCATCGTGCGCAAGGTCATCTCCCGGGAGACCAGCACGAAGCTCGCCCAGATCATGACCGGCGTGACCAAGCAGGGGGGGACAGGCAAGGCCGCCGCGCTCCAGGGGTTCGAGGTGGCCGGCAAGACCGGCACGGCCCAGAAGATCAACCCGGGGGGGAAGGGGTACGTCAGGGGCCGCTACATCGCCTCCTTCGTCGGCTTTGTCCCGGCAGAAGCCCCGAAGCTCAGCATGATCGTCATGGTGGACGAACCCAGGGGGGTGGCCTACGGCGGGGTCGTTGCGGCCCCGGTCTTCCGCGCCATCGCCGAGCAGACGCTTCGGTACTGGGGCGTGCAACCGACCATCCCCCCGGTGCGGGAAGCCCGGGCTCTCCCCCTGCCAGGGCCGGCCTCCCGGCCCGGGGGTGAGGGCGAGGGGACGTCGCCGGGCTCGGTGGGCGACCTGACACTGGCGGCGGCCGAATCCACGGGAGAGCCAGTCCCCTGGGTGGTGCAGGCGTCGGCCAGCGCTCACGCGCAGCCGCGCTGGACCCCCGACAGCCCCCCGGTCGAACCAGGGGGAGGGTTTGGGCAGTCGAAAGCGACGGAGGCCGCGCCCACGCCAGAACCGATGGTCATGCCGAACCTGGTGGGGCAGACCGCCCGCCAGGCCCTGCGCGCGGTCCAGCGCCTGGGCCTACGGGTATGGGTGGAGGGGAGCGGGGTCGTGGTCGCGCAGAGTCCCCGGCCCGGGACCCCGGTCCGGCACGGGGAGCTGTCTCAGGTCCGTCTGATCTCCCCGCACGCGCCGTGAGCTCATGGCAGGCCGCTCCGTCAGCCTGGAGATCCTCTTGCGCGGCCTGGAGGTTCGCCGTCTGCATGGCCGAACGGATCGGGCTATCAGCGGGCTGGCCTACCACTCGGCCGGCGTGCGGGAGGGGAACCTGTTCGTGGCCATGCGGGGGGTCAGGGCTGACGGGCACCGGTACCTGGAGGACGCGGTGACGCGGGGGGCCGCCGCCGTGGTGGTGCAGGAGCCGGTGTCGGTGCCGGCGTCGGTCACGGTGATCGAGGTGGCGGAGCCGCGCCGGGCGCTGGCAGCCCTGGCGGCCGCCTACTACGGGGACCCCTCCGCCGGGATGACGCTGGTCGGCATCACGGGGACCAACGGGAAGACCACGACCAGCTTCCTTCTGGAGAGCATCTTCCAGGCGGCTGGAGGCCGGCCGGGGGTCATCGGCACCGTCACCTACCGGTACGGCCAGACGGCGCGTCCGGCCTCCGTGACCACCCCGGAGTCCCTGGACCTGCAGCACATGCTCCGGGAGATGGCGGATGCCGGCGTGACCCACGTCGCCATGGAGGTCTCCTCCCACGCCCTGGACATGCACCGGGCCGACTCCTGCCAGTTCGATTGCGCGATCTTCACCAACCTGACCCAGGACCACCTGGACTACCACGGGAGCCTGGACGAGTACTGGCGCTGCAAGGCGCGCCTGTTCACGGAGCTCCTGTCCCGCCCGCCGAAGGGGAATCGCGCCACGGCCGTGCTCAACCTGGATGATCCGCGCGGCGCTGCCCTGGCGCCCACCTTGCCTGTCCGCGTGCTCACCTTCGGGATGAGCCCCGAGGCGCAGGTCACCCCGCGCCAGTTCCGCTTCACGCCCGGGGGGACCGACGCCGTGATCGCGACGCCCCAGGGCGAACTGTCGCTGCGCGCGCGCCTGCTGGGGGAGTTCAACCTGTTCAACATGCTCGGGGCCATCGGGGCAGGAGTGGCGCTGGGGATCCCCCTCGAGGCGATTCGCCGGGGGATCGAGGCGCTGGCCAGCGTGCCGGGGCGGCTCGAAGCGGTGGGCGAGGGCCCTTTCACGGTGGTCGTGGACTATGCCCATACCCCGGACGCCCTGGAGCGGATCCTGAAGGTCGTCCGCGGCTTCTGCCAGGGGCGGCTGATCACGCTCTTCGGCTGCGGCGGGGACCGGGATCGGACGAAGCGCCCGATCATGGGGCGCGTGGCAGCCACCCTGAGCGACCTGGTGGTCATCACCTCGGACAACCCGCGGACCGAGGTCCCGGAGAAGATCATCGAGGAGATCGTGCAGGGGCTGCCGGCCGAGTTCCCGCAGTTCCGCCCCGGCCCGGGTGCCGAGCGCGGCTACACGACCCTGGTGGACCGACGCCAGGCCATCAGGCTCGCCATCGCCCTGGCGCGTCCGAAGGACGCCGTCGTGCTGGCGGGGAAAGGGCACGAGGACTACCAGATCCTCGGGACCCAGAAGCACCCGTTCGATGACCGGGAGGAGGCCCGGCGGGCTCTTCAGGAGCGGGGCGTGCCATGAGCGCGCAGGGCAAGCTCTCCGCAGAGGAGGTCCGGCAGGCGACGGCGGGCCGGCTGCGGGCCGGAGATGAGGCGGTCCGCTTCCCCGAGGTCTCCACGGACAGCCGCACCCTGCAGGCCGGCGACCTGTTCCTCGCCCTGGAGGGGCGGAACTTCGATGGCCACCAATTCGTCAGCGAGGCCTTCGAGCGAGGGGCCCGCGGCGCGGTGGTCAGGGGTGGGGTCTGGGCAGGGACGCCCCCGAAAGGCGGGGTGGTGATCGAGGTGTCGGATACGCTGCGGGCCCTGGGGGACCTCGGGCGCTTCTGGCGTGGGCGTCATCCGGTGCCGGTGGTGGCGGTCACCGGGAGCAACGGCAAGACCACCACGAAGGAGATGATCGCGGCGATCCTGGGGCAGGTCCACCGCGTGCTGAAGAGCGAGGGGAACCTGAACAACCTCGTCGGCCTCCCGCTTGCGCTCCTCCGGCTGGAACCCGGGCACACCGCCGCCGTGGTCGAGCTGGGGACCAACGCCAAAGGCGAGATCGCGCGGCTGGCCGAGATCTGCCAGCCGACCGTGGGGCTCATCACCAACATCGGCGCGGTCCACCTCGAGGGGCTCGGCAGCCTCCAGGGGGTGATGGAGGAGAAGCGGGCGCTCTACCGGGCCCTGCCGCCCCACGGTGTGGCCGTCTACAACGCGGACGACCCCGGCGTGGGGCAGGCCGTGAGCGGGGTCACCTCGGCGCGCCTGGGCTTCGGCGTACGCTTGGAGACGGACGTGACGGCCGAGGTGGTCGCGCTGACCCAGGAGACCATGCAGGTCATCCTCACCCTGGGCCAGGGGCAGAAGGTGGCGGTCCGTTTGCAGGTGGTGGGCCTGCACAACGTGTACAACGCCCTGGCCGCCGCCGCGTGCGCCCTGGCCGTCCACACCCCGCCCGAGGCGATCCGCGCCGGGCTGGAGGCGTTTCGGCCGATGGCCATGCGCTCGCAGTTCGTGCGCCTCGGCCACGGGATCACCCTGCTCAACGACGCCTACAATGCCAACCCGGCGTCCATGGAGGCCGCCCTGCGGACCCTGGGGGAGCTCCGGGGAGGGCGGCGGACCATCGCGGTCCTGGGCGACATGCTTGAGCTGGGGGAGCACGCTCGGGAAGCGCATCGGGCCCTGGGGCAGAAGGTCCGGGTGATGAACGTGGACCTCCTGTTCGCCGTGGGGGCCTTCGCCGGGGTGGTGGGCGAGGCAGCCTGCGCCCTCGGGATGGAGGCCCAGCGCATCGTGGTGGGGGCGGACTGCCCGGCGATCTGGCCGGCGCTGCGGCAGGCGGTGCGCGACGAGGACCTGATCCTGGTGAAGGGGTCCCGGGGGATCCGGATGGAGCAGGTCGTGGAGGCGCTCCTGGCCGAGTTCGGGCCAGGGCGCTGAGGGGCGGGGCGTGCTCTACCACCTCCTCGTGCCGCTCGTCACCTACCACACCTTCTTCAACGTCTTCCGGTACATCACCTTCCGGACCATCTACGCGACGATCACGGCCCTGCTCATCTCGTTCCTGCTCGGCCCCTGGCTCATCGAGAGGCTTCAGGCCCGGCAGATCGGGCAGACCGTCCGGCGCGACGGCCCCTCCACGCATCTGGAGAAGGAGGGGACCCCGACCATGGGCGGGAGCCTCATCCTGCTCGCCATCGTCCTGCCCACGCTGCTGTGGGCGGACCTCCGCAACCGCTACATCTGGCTGGCCCTGCTCGTCACCATCGGGTTCGGCCTGCTGGGGTTCGCCGACGACTACCGCAAGGTCATCCAGCGCAACGCCAAGGGGCTGACGGCCCGCCACAAGCTGACCTGGCAGGCCCTGGTGGCCCTGGCCGCCGGGGTCTTCATCTACGCCCAGCCCGACTTCAACAGCCGGCTCACCATCCCGTTCTTCAAGTTCCTGACGCCGGACATCGGCTGGGCCTACATCTTCCTGGCCGCGTTCATCATCGTGGGGGCGAGCAACGCCGTGAACCTCACCGACGGCCTGGACGGCCTGGCCATCGGGCCGGTCATGATCTCCGCCGGCACCTACCTCCTGTTCGCGTACCTGGCTGGGAACGTGAAGTTCGCCGGCTACCTGCAGATCTTCTACGTGCGGGAGGCCGGCGAGCTGGCGGTCTTCTGCGGGGCCATGCTCGGGGCCGGGCTGGGGTTCCTCTGGTTCAACGCCTACCCCGCCCAGGTCTTCATGGGCGACACGGGCTCCCTCGCGCTGGGGGCCGCACTGGGGACCCTGGCCGTGGTGACCAAGCAGGAGATCCTGCTGACCATCGTGGGCGGCATCTTCGTGGTGGAGGCGCTGTCGGTCATCGTCCAGGTGGCCTCCTTCCGGCTCCGGCGCAAGCGGGTGTTCCAGATGGCCCCCATCCACCATCACTTCGAGCTGAAGGGGTGGGCGGAGCCGAAGATCATCGTGCGCTTCTGGATCATCTCGGTGATCCTGGCGCTCATGGCCATCAGCACCCTGAAGCTCCGATGAGGGCCGGGCGCGCCATGGAGCTGAAGGGACGTCGCGTGCTGGTGGTGGGGCTGGCCCGGACCGGCCTGGCCACCGCCCGCTTCCTCGTAGAGCAGGGGGCCCAGGTCACCGTCACGGAGAGCAAGCCCCGGGAGGCGGTGGCCGAGGCCGCGGCGGCCGTCGAGCCCCTGGGGGTCAGCCTGGAGGTCGGCGGGCATCGGGAGGCCACCTTCGCCGCCGCCGAGCTGATCGTGATGAGTCCGGGGGTGCCGCTCGATCTTCCCCCGGCCCGGGCCAACGGGGTCCAGGTGGTGAGCGAGATCGAGCTGGCCGCCTGGTTCCTGCGCCTGCCGGTGGTCGCCGTGACCGGGACGAACGGCAAGAGCACGACCACCACGCTCATCGGCGAGATGCTGCGGGCTGGCGGACGCCGGGCCTTCGTGGGCGGCAACCTGGGGACCCCCCTCGTCACCGCCTTGCTCGACGCGGCCTGCTGGGAGATCGCGGTCGCCGAGGTCTCCAGCTTTCAGCTCGAGGCCATCGAGCGCTTCCATGCCCACGTGGCCGTGCTGCTCAACGTGACCGAGGACCATCTCGACCGCCACGAGAGCTTCAAGGCCTACGCCCAGGCCAAGCAGGCCGTCTTCCGCAACCAGGGGCCGGAGGACTGGGCCGTGCTGAACGCGGATGATCCGGTGGTGGAGGAGATGGCCGGCGCCCTCCGGGCCCGCCCCCTGCGCTTCAGCCGCCGGGGCCCGGTCGCGCGCGGGGCCTGGCTGGAGGGGGCCACGATCCGCGTCCGGCTGGACAGGGGTGAGGAGGCCTACCCCACCGGCCTGCTCCGCGTCCCCGGCGTGCACAACCTGGAGAACGCGATGGCGGCCATCCTGGCCGCGCGGGCGTGCGGGGTCCAGCCGTCGGCCATCGCGCAGGCCCTGGCGGAGTTCCCCGGGCTCCCCCACCGCCTGGAGTTCGTGCGGGAGGTGGGCGGTGTGCGGTACTACAACGACTCCAAGGGGACGAACGTGGGCGCCGTGGTGAAGTCGGTCTCGAGCTTCCCCGGGCCGCTCGTCCTCATCATGGGCGGGCTGGACAAGGGCGGCAGCTACGCGCCGCTCCAGGATCTCGTGCGGGAGCGGGCCCGCGCCCTGGTCGTGCTCGGGCAGGCCCGGGAGCGGATCCGGCAGGCCCTGGCCGACGTGGTCCCCACGACCGTCGCGGACTCCTTCGAGGAGGGGGTGCGCCAGGCGGCGGCCGCCGCCCGGCCGGGCGATGTGGTCCTGCTCTCCCCCGGGTGCGCCAGCTTCGACATGTTCCGGAACTACGAGGAGCGCGGGGCCAGGTTCCGGGCGCTCGTGCAGGCCCTGTGAGGCCGAGACATGGCGAAGCGAGGCTGGGACCCGTACCTGCTCTTCCCGGTGCTGGCCCTGGTCCTGCTCGGGATCGTCATGGTGTACAGCTCCAGCTCCATCCTGGCCGACCAGCGGTTCCGCGACGACTTCTTCTTCCTGAAGAAGCAGGCGCTGTTCGCCGGCCTCGGGGTGGGCGCCCTCCTCGTCCTGCGCAACATGGACTACCTCTTCTCCCAGAAACTGGCCCTCCCCCTGCTGCTGCTCTGCCTCGGCCTGCTGCTCCTGCTCTTCCTCCCGGGCTTCCGGATGAAGATGGGCGGGGCGACCCGCTGGCTGCGGGTCGGACCGTTCTCCTTCCAGCCCTCGGAGCTGGCCAAGCTCGCCCTCATCATCTACCTGGCCGCCTACATCAGCCGGAAGGGGCCGGTGCTCCGGGAGTTCCGCCGGGGGCTGCTAGTCCCGCTGTGCATCACCGGATTCATGGCCGTCCTGATCACGCGGCAGCCGGACCTTGGCATGGCCTTCACCGTGACGACCGTGGCCCTGCTCCTGCTGTTCTTCGCCGGCGCCCGCCTGCGGCACCTGCTGACGGTCGGGCTGGCCGCCCTCCCATTCCTCTATCTGGCCATCGCCCGGGTCGGCTACCGCCAGCAACGGGTGACGGCGTTCCTGAACCCCTGGGAGGTGGCAAGCAGCACCGGCTTCCAGATCATCCAGTCGTTCCTGGCCTTCGGCTCCGGGGGCCCGCTTGGCGCGGGCCTGGGGGAGGGACGGCAGAAGCTCTTCTTCCTGCCGGAGCCGCATACCGACTTCATCTTCGCCCTGATCGGGGAGGAGCTCGGGCTCCTCGGGGTGCTGATCGTGGTGGCGTGCTTTGTCGTCTTCTTCTGGCGGGGGATCGCCGTGGGGCTCAGGGCCCCGGACCTGTTCGGCAGCTACCTGGCGCTGGGGATCACGCTGAACATCGGCCTGCAGGCCCTGATCAACATGGCGGTCGTGCTCGGCCTGCTCCCGACCAAGGGCCTCACGCTCCCGTTCGTGAGTTACGGCGGGACCTCGTTGCTGGTGAACCTCATGGCGGTGGGGCTGCTCCTGAGCGTCTCCGCCCAGTGTCGGAGGTGACGCCCCGTGCGCGTGGTGATCGCGGGCGGCGGGACTGGCGGCCACCTCCTGCCGGGACTCGCCCTGGGCCGGGTGCTTCGCGGGGAACACGGAGTCGAGATCCTGTACTGCGGCGCGGCCAGGGGGGTCGAGGCCCGACTCCTGCCGCAGGAGGGGGTGCCCTACCGGCTCCTGGCCATCCGGGGACTCCCGCGTCGCCTCTCGCCGGCGCTGCTCGCCTTCCCCGCCGTGCTCCTGGTGAGCCTGGTGCAGGCCTGGCGGATCCTGGCGGCATTTCGCCCGCACGTGGTGGTGGGGACCGCGGGGTATGCCAGCGGCCCGGTCATGGCCATGGCCCGGCTCCGGGCGCTCCCCACCATGATCCTGGAGCAGAACGCCGTGCCCGGGGTGACCACGCGCCTGCTGGCGCGCTGGGTGGATGAGGTGCACGTCGCCTTCGAGGCCACGCTCGCGCGGCTCCCCTCCGGCGCCCGCGCCTTTGCCACCGGCAACCCGATCGGCAAGCCGCATAGCCCCGCCTCTGCCGAGGTCCTGCGGGAGCGGTGGGAGCTGGACCCGAAGGCGCCGGTCCTGTTCGTGACGGGCGGGAGCCAGGGGGCCCGCGCCGTGAACCGCCTGGTCCTGACGCTGCTCCAGAGCTACCGGGGGC
Source organism: Deltaproteobacteria bacterium (assembly GCA_016183025.1). Lineage (GTDB taxonomy): Bacteria > Desulfobacterota > JACPFL01 > JACPFL01 > JACPFL01 > JACPFL01. Next base: position 14,035 of record JACPFL010000120.1, read on the forward strand.
CGCTCCCCTTCGACGTGATCTGGCAGACCGGGGAGCTGGACCTCGGCTGGGTGCAGGTGGAGGCGGCGCAGATCGAGGGGCGGGTCCGGGTGCGTCCCTTCATCCGGGAGATGGCGGAGCCCTACAGCCTGGCTGACCTTGTCATCTGCCGGGCCGGGGCCATGACGCTCTCGGAGATCACGGCCTGGGGGCTGCCGGCGCTCCTGATCCCGTACCCGTACGCCGCGGCCGGGCACCAGGAGTGGAACGCCCGGGCCCTGGAGCGGGCCGGCGCCGCGCTGGTCCTCCTGGAGCTCGAGGTCACGCCCACGCAGCTCCGCCAGCACGTGGACCGGCTGCTGGGCGACCCGGCGGAGCGGCGCCGCATGGCCGAGGCCGCGCGGGCCCTCGGGCGCCCCGAGGCCGTGGACGTGCTGGCACGCCGGGTCCTGGCCCTGGGGGGGCAGGGGCGGGATGTTTAAGCGGATCAAGACGCTGCACCTGGTTGGGATCGGCGGGACCGGCATGTGCGGGATCGCCGAGATCCTGCTCAACCTGGGCTATCAGGTCACGGGCTCGGACCTGCAGCTCACGGAGGTCACCGCGCGCCTGGCCCGCCTGGGCGCCACCATCCATCAGGGGCATCGGGCCGAGCACGTCGGGCCGGACGTCAACGTGGTGGTCATCTCCTCGGCGGTCGGGGCGGACAACCCCGAGGTCGTGATGGCCCGGGAACGGAAGATCCCGGTCATCCGGCGGGCCGAGATGCTGGCCGAGCTGATGCGGATGAAGTACGGGATCGGGATTGCTGGCACCCATGGCAAGACCACGACCACCTCGATGACCGGGCAGATCCTGGCCGAGGGCGGGCTCGATCCCACGGTGATCGTCGGCGGCCGCGTGAAGGCCCTGGACGCCAACGCCAAGATCGGGCGCGGGGAGTACCTGGTGGCCGAGGCCGACGAGTTCGACCGCTCCTTCCTGCAGCTCACCCCCACCATCGCCGTCGTCACCACCATCGAGGCCGAGCACCTCGACTGCTACCGGGACCTCGCGGAGATCAAGGACGCCTTCGTCAGCTTCTGCAACAAGGTCCCGTTCTACGGCGCGGTCATCGCCTGCCTGGACGAGCCCTCGATCCAGTCCGTGGTCCCGCGGATCGAGAAGCGCCTGATCACCTATGGCTTCTCCTCCCAGGCCGACCTGCGGGCCCTCGATGCCACCTACAGCCGCCAACGGAGCGCCTTCACCGTCCACGTGCACGACCAGGAGCTGGGGAAGCTGACCTTGCAGGTCCCGGGGGCCCACAACGTGAAGAACGCGCTGGCGGCCACGGCCGTGGCCCTGGAGTTGGGCGTCCCCTTTGACACGGTGCGCCGGGCCCTGGAGGGGTTCACGGGAGTCCACCGCCGGTTCGAGATCAAGGGCGAGGTCGGCGGGGTTATGGTAGTGGACGACTACGCCCACCACCCCACAGAGATCCAGGTCACGCTCCAGGCGGCCCGGGAGGGATGGGGGCGCCGGATCGTGGCGATCTTCCAGCCGCATCTGTACAGCCGCACGCGGGATTTCGGCGAGGAGTTCGGGCGCTCCTTCTTCCACTGCGACCTGCTGGTCGTGACCGATGTCTACCCGGCCCGGGAAGCCGCGATCCCCGGGGTAACCGGCGAGCTGGTGGCCCGCGCGGCCCGCGCCTCCGGGCACAAGCGCGTCCACTACGTCCCGGATCGGCGCGCGATCCCGGCCGCGGTCCTGCCTGAGCTCCAGCCGGGGGACATGGTGATCACCTTCGGGGCCGGTGACATCTGGCGGGCGGGGGAGGAGATCCTGCGGGCGCTGGCAGAAGGGCGGAGGGCGCGGGATGGCGCTTGACCCGGTGGTGCGAGAGGAGCTGGCCGGCCTGATCAAGGGGCGGGTGCTGTTCGACCACCCGATGCGCCAGTACACGACCATCAAGGTCGGGGGCCCGGCCGACGCGGTGCTGTTCCCCAAGGATGAAGAGGACCTGCGCCACGTCCTCGAGTATGCCGCCAGACGAGGGCTCCCCTATTTCCTCGTGGGGGAGGGGGCCAACCTCCTGGTGAAGGACAAGGGGATCCGGGGGCTGGTCATCAACCTCTCGGAGGGCTTCGACCAGATCGCGGTGCGTCTGGAGGGGGAGGGCGGGATCATCGAGGCGGGGGCCGGGGCGGACCTCGGGCGCATGATGCGGGTGGCCCGCGACCACGGTCTGACCGGACTGGAGTTCGTCGCCGGCCTGCCGGCGAGCTTCGGCGCGGCCCTGGCCATGAACGCCGGCGTCCATGAGCGGGAGATGAAGGACATCACGCGCACAGTCCGGATCATGGAGCGGGGGGGCACGACCACGGTCCTCCCCCGGGCCGCGCTGCAGTTCCAGTACCGGTTCCTGGTGCTGCCCTCGGGCGCCATCATCGTCGGCGGAGAGCTGGAGCTCGGGCGCGACGACCCCAAGGCCATCAGGGAGCGGGAGTCCGCCTACATCCTCAAGCGGAAGCGGACCCAGCCGCTGGCGTTCCCGAACGCCGGCTGCATGTTCCGCAACCCGCCGGGGGATTACGCGGGCCGCCTGATCGAGGAGGCGGGGCTCAAGGGGACGCGGGTGGGCGGGGCCAAGATCTCCGAGCTCCACGCGAACTTCATCGTCAACCTCGGCGAGGCCCGGGCGGAGGACGTGCTCGCGCTGATGGAGCTGGCGACGGAGGCGGTCTATCGCCGCACGGGGGTCCGTCTGACCCCCGAGGTCAAGGTCGTGGGGGAATAGGGGGACCGCGATGGGGGTCGCGGGCCTCCGTGCGGCGCTGCGGGGGGCGCGGCAGCACTGGCGCTGGGTGCTGGGGCTGACCGCTGGCCTGGCCCTGCTGGCAGGGGCACGCGATCGACTCTGGCATGCGGGCTTCTTTCGGGTGAGGGTCGTTGAGGTGGAGGGCGCGCAGAAGGTCGCGCGCGCGGAGCTGCTGGACTTGGCCGGCGTGCACGCGGGCGAACCGCTGGTGGGGGTGGACATCGCGGGCGTGGCCCGACAGGTCCAGCGTCACCCCTGGGTCGCCGCGGTCCAGGTGCGCCGGGCTTTCCCGGACCGCCTGAGCCTCCGGGTGCAGGAGCGGCAGCCGGTCGCGATCGTCAGCGCGCAGGCGCTCTACTACGTGGACAGCGAGGGGGTGGTGTTCACCCAGGTAGGCCCGGGCCATTCCCTGGACTACCCGGTGATCACCGGGCTGGATCCGGCCGCGGTGGCGGCGGGCAGCCCAGGGGTGCAGGCCTCGCTGCGCCGGGCTCTGCTCTTCCTGGAAGTGGCGACCCGGCGCGGGCTGCAGGCTCAGGTCTCGGAGGTGACCCTGGATCGGACCGGGGGCCTGGTGGTCTTCCTCCAGGGCTCCCCGGCCAGGATCCACATCGGCACGGAGCAGTTCGAGACGCGCCTGGACCGCCTCCTCCGGGTCCAGGCAGACCTGCAGGGCCGGGCCGTGACCCCCACGGTCATCGACCTCACGTACGCGGACCGGGTGGTGGTCCGGCTCACCGAGGCAGGTGGACGGCGCCAGAGGGGGAGCGGCCCCCCCTCTGCGAGGGCGGAGGGCCATGGCGAAGCGCGATGAGCTGATCGTGGGGCTGGATATCGGCACGACGAAGATCTGCGCCGTCGTCGGGGAGCGGACGGAGGAGGGACTGGCCATCGTCGGGATCGGCACCCACCCCTCCCGCGGGCTCAAGAAGGGGGTGGTGGTGGACATCGACGCCACGGTGGCCTCCATCAAGAAGGCCGTGGCCGAGGCCGAGGTCATGGCGGGGTGCGAGATCGCCTCGGCGTACGCCGGGATCGCCGGCTCCCACATCAAGGGGTTCAACAGCCACGGGGTGATCGCCATCAAGGACCGGGAGATCAAGCCGGCCGACGTGAAGCGGGTGCTGGAGGCGGCGCGCACGGTCTCCATCCCCCCGGACCGGGAGGTCATCCACGTCCTCGCCCAGGAGTACATCGTGGATGACCAGGACGGCGTCCGCGAGCCGGTGGGGATGTCAGGGGTCCGCCTCGAGGCGAAGGTCCACATCGTCACGGGCGCGGTCGCCTCGGCCCAGAACCTGATCGCCTGCGCCAACCGCAGCGGGCTCGACGTCCGGGATATCGTGCTGCAGCCCCTCGCCTCGGGCGCGGCCGTGCTCACCCCCGACGAGCGCGACCTGGGGGTCATGCTCATCGACCTCGGGGGAGGGACCACGGACCTGGCCATCTTCTGCGAGGGGAGTGTCCGGCACACGGCCTCCCTGCCGCTGGGGGGGAATCACGTCACCCGCGATATCGCGGTCGGGCTCCGGGCCCCGTTCGGGGCGGCCGAGGAGGTCAAGATCAAGTACGGCTGCGCCCTGGCCTCCATGGTGGACCCCGAGGAGACCGTGGAGGTCCCCAGCGTGGGCGGCCGCCGCCCCCGGATGCTCTCGCGGCAGGTCCTGTGCCAGATCATCGAGCCGAGGGTGGAGGAGATCTTCACCATGGTGGCCCGCGAGGTGGGACGGACGGGGGCAGAGGAGATGCTGACCGCGGGCGCCGTGCTGACGGGCGGCTCCGCGATGCTCGAGGGGATGCCCGAGCTCGCCGAGCAGATCCTGGACATGCCGGTCCGGGTCGGCACGCCGATCGGCGTGGGTGGGCTGAGCGACGTGGTCCGGAGCCCGATGTATGCCACCGGGGTCGGGCTGGTGGTCTACGGAAGCCAGCAGCAGGCGCCCCGGCGGTTCCGGTCCGGCGAGGGGCTGGTGGTCCGCCGCGTGTGGCGGCGGATGCGGGAGATGGTCACGGAGTTCTTTTTCTGAGCAGCCGCACGGGGGGGACGGGCGATGGGGGGAGGGGGCTGGGCCACAGGCCCAAACGAGGGGGGTGAGACGATGACCTTCGAGCTGGCGGAGTCGCTCCACGAGGCCAAGATCAAGGTGATCGGCGTGGGCGGAGGCGGTGGGAACGCCATCAACACGATGATCCAGAGGGTGTTCGAGGGGATTGACTTCATCGCCGCGAACACCGACGCCCAGGCCCTGCGCGCCTCGAGGGCCACGGTGAAGGTGCAGCTTGGCTCCAAGCTCACCAAGGGGCTGGGCTCGGGGGGCGACCCGGAGGTGGGGCGCCGGGCGGCCGTGGAGGACCGGGAGGAGTTCCGGCAACACCTGGCCGGGGCGGACATGATTTTCATCACGGCGGGGCTGGGCGGGGGGACCGGCACGGGAGGGGCGCCGATCATCGCAGAGGTGGCCAAGGAACTGGGCGCCCTCACCGTGGCTGTGGTCACCAAGCCATTCCAGTTCGAGGGGCGGCGTCGCCTGCGTCAGGCCGAGCAGGGGGTCGAGGAGCTCCGGCGGGTGGTGGACACCCTGATCACCATCCCCAACCAGCGGCTCCTCACCATCGCGGACCGCAACACCTCGATCATCGAGGCCTTCCAGCGCGCGGACGACGTGCTGGTGCAGGCGGTCCGGGGGATCTCCGACCTGATCACGGTGGATGGCCTGATCAACCTGGACTTCGCCGATGTCCGCAGCATCATGGCCGAGATGGGGATCGCCATGATGGGGACCGGCCAGGCCTCGGGGGAGAACCGCGCCACTGAGGCGGCTGAGCGGGCCATCTCGAGCCCGCTGCTCGAGGACCTGAGCATCCGGGGGGCCCGTGGGCTCCTCATCAACATCACCGGAGGGCCGGACCTGACCCTGTACGAGGTGAACGAGGCTTCGAGCCTCATCCAGGAGGACGCCGACGACGAGGCGAACATCATCTTCGGGGCGGTGATCGATCCGGACCTGAAGGACGAGCTCCGCGTGACCGTGATCGCCACCGGGTTCGAGGCCGCCGAGCAGCGGGCGCGGCAGCCCCGGCCCCAGCCTATCCCGCTTCCCCGGCGGGAGGAGCGGGATACCCCGGCGTACCTGCGCAAGGAGCGCGGGGAGTTCCCGGAACTGCTCCGGACCCGTCGCGGGAAGCCCGAACTGGTCGCCCTGGAGGCCGAGGAGCAGTACGACATCCCGACCTTTCTGAGACGCCAGGCCGATTGACCGAGAGCCGCTGCCCATCCTGCTCGTGCCGCTCGGCCGGGCGCCTGCGGGGCGGGCCGACCTTGGGTTCCGGGCTCTGCGCCTGGCTCTGCAGGGCATCCCGGGCGTGATCTGCGAGCAGGCCTGGCCGCCGGGCCGGCCCGCCCGGGAGCTCGCCCTGTTGGCGCTCCATAGCCAGGATGAGCTGGAGATCGTCGGGGCGCTGGAGCTGCTGGCCCAGGCCGGGATTCCGGCAGAGGCGGCGTGCCGGGCCGACCCCGCGCCACTCGTCGCCATCGGCTCCACGTTTGGCCCGTTGAACCCGGAGCCTCTGGCAGCCGTGGCGGACATCGTCTTCGAAGGCTTCGGGCCACTGGTCTGGGAGGCGGGCGTCCGTGCTCTCCACGCGCAGCCTCCGGGGATCCCTCGGCAGGCCCGCCTGGAGCAACTGGCCTCAGTCCCCGGCCTCTACATCCCGGCCCTCTACGAGACCACGGGGAGAGACGCCCGCGCCCTGCTCGTCCCACGGCCACGGGGCGCGGCCCCGGCCCGCATCCATCCTCCGGCGGCATCGTGGCTCCTCGCCGCGGACCCGGGTTCGGGCACCGGGGCGGCCGGCCCCCTGGAGGTCTGCGCGGTCCTGCATGACCGGGGAGCAGAGGACGCCTGGCGCCGCGGGTTGGAAGCGGTCCTGTCCGACGCGGTCCCCGGAAGGCCGGTGGTGGTCACGGGCATAGCCGGGGCCTCCGGTGGCCAAGCCGCGGATCTGGCCTGGCTGCTGGACGCCGCCGCGGCTCGACGCGTCCCGGTCCGCGTGCCGGCATTGCCGGCTGCGGCGATCACCGAACCGCTTGCCGCCCGACTCCGGGCTCAGGGCCAGGAGCGGATCACGCTCCCGCTCGCCGCCGGATCAGGGCGCGTGCGGGGCGGAGTGGGTGGGGCCACGTTGGACGAGGACCTCCACGAGGCCTTCGAGGCCCTGGTGCGCGCCCGCTTTACGCAGATCACCCTCGCGGCTTGGGTCGGCGTGCCCGGTGAGGGGACGGAGGGAGCCCCCGCCATCGTGGCCCTGGTCCGCAAGCTCGTGCATGGCGCGGTGCGGGCGCTGGGCGACGCCCGCAGCCTGCCTGCCGTGGCCCTCAGCCTGCGGAGCTTCACCCCCCGGCCGTGGACCCAGTTCGAGCGGCTCCCCATGGATTCCGTGGCGACCTTGCAGGCGAAGCAGGCGCAGATCCGGCGAGCCTTCCGAGGCGACCCATCGCTGCACGTGCTCGAAGATCGGCCAGGGTGGGCGGTCCGGGCCAACCTCGTGACCCGGGGGGATCGACGGGTCGGGGCCGTGCTCGCGGCCGTGCACGAGGCGCATGAGGACTGGGAGTCGGCTCTGCGGGAGGTGAACCTGAACCCGGCCTTTTACCTCGAGCGGCAACACCCTGAAGCAGCCGAACTCCCATGGGGGATCGTCCAGTGGGGGCCAGAGCCACCCTTCTGGCTCCAGCCCTGGGAGCGCGGTGGGTTCTGGGGAAAGGGGTCGTCAGGGAACTGACGCCGCTGTCAGGGTCAGCCGCTGCCTGGGTCCGAGCGGTGCTCCGGCAGACCCCATCCCTGGCAAGCCTCGCTCTGGACAAAAATTGCCGCGGTCCGCTGACGGAACCCCTCGAAATTTCCCCTCTTCTGGGGCTCAAGGGCTCCGGCATCCTTCCGGGACGAGGCTTCGAAGCCGCCGGGGAATGAGACGCCAAGTTGTGGATTTTCAGAGGGTTGTGACCTCCCGGGTGGAGTCGGCCTCAGAGTGAAGGAGTCGGCCTCAGGAGTTGGCACTGTTCATGATTACTTCAGGACGCCGCCATTGCCGGACCGTGGCTGAACGCTGGGCCCGCAGTGGATGGTTTGTGACCGAGGGCACAGTAGATTGGGGGCTGCCATGCTGGGAAGGCTCTGGGGGCTGTTTTCGAAGGACCTGGCCATTGACCTGGGGACCGCCAACACGGTGGTCTACCTGCGCGGCAGTGGGATCGTGCTCAGGGAGCCCTCCGTGGTGGCCGTCTACCAGAATGGCGGGAGCGTCCGGCAAGTCCTGGCTGTGGGGGACGAGGCCAAGCGGATGCTGGGGCGGACGCCGGGGGGGATCCAGGCCATCCGTCCGTTGAAGGAGGGGGTGATCGCGGACTTCGAGGTCACCCGAGCGATGCTCCGCTACTTCATTCACCGGGTGCACAACCGCCACCGTCTCGTGCGCCCCCGCATGGTCATCTGCATCCCCTCCGGGATCACGCCCGTGGAGAAGCGCGCGGTCAGGGAGGCCGCCGAGTCGGCCGGGGCCCGGGAGGTCTTCCTGATGGACGAGCCGCTGGCCGCGGCCATCGGATCGGGCCTGCCCATCACCGAGCCCTCCGGGAGCATGATCGTGGACATTGGCGGCGGGACGACCGAGGTGGCGGTCATCTCCCTGGCAGGGATCGTCCACGCGCAGTCCGTCCGCGTCGGCGGCGACAAGTTCGACGACAGCATCGTCCAGCACATCCGGCGCAAGTTCAACATGCTCGTCGGGGAGCGCACCGCGGAGCAGATCAAGATCACCATCGGCAACGCTTACCCGAATGGCGCGGTCCACAAGATGGAGGTCAAGGGCCGGGACCTGGTCTCGGGGATCCCCCGAACGTTCGTCATCTCGTCCGACGAGGTCCGTGAGGCCATGGCCGACCCCCTGGCCGCCATCGTGGGCGCGGTGCGGACCACCCTGGAACACACCCCGCCCGAGCTGGCCGGAGACATCGCCGAGCGCGGCATCGTGCTGGCCGGGGGCGGCGCGCTGATGAAGAACCTGGACGCCCTGCTCAGGGAAGAGACCGGGCTGCCCGTCACCATCACGGAGGACCCGCTCTCGGCGGTGGCCCTGGGATCGGGACGCGTGCTGGACGACATGGACCTGCTGAGGCGCACCGCCCTGGCGCTGTAGCCGCCTGCCGCTGCGCCTGCCGGGTCCGCGCCTCCGCGCCTCGTGTCCGTTGACAACCCGCGGCGGGCGTGCTCAAATCCCCCGCACGGCAGCCCCCCCCGTTTGCCGCGTCCTGGCTGCGCCCGCGAACTGTTCGCGAGCCGCCATCCCTGATCGCTGCCGAGCCTCGAGCGTGCCATGAGCGCGGTCACGTTTCCCTTCCCCCCGGGGGTGGCGCGGCTCATCTCCACTGCGGCGCGCACCACCCTGCCTGCCTTGATCCTCGGCGAGCCCGGGACCGAGTGCCGGGCCGTGGCCCGAGCCATTCACCGTGAGGGCGGCGGCCCGGAGCCGACCTTCGTCGCGCTGACCTGCCGGGGGTTGACCGCGGAGCGGCTGCAGGCCGCCCTGACCGAGGGGACCGCCACCGTGCGGACCCTCCTGATCGAGGACCTGGACCAGCTCGACGCTCAGGCGCAGCACCTGCTGCTCCTCTTTCTCGAAGAACCCCCGCCTTCGGGCGAGGCCACAGCGGTCCGGGTGCTCGGGGCCGCGCCGGCCGGAAGGCTGGATCCCATCGCGCCCGATCTGCTCCACCGCCTTGGCCCTCTCCGCATCGTCCTCCCGCCGCTGCGTGAGCGCCGCGAGGCCATCCCTGACCTGGTGGCGGCCATCGTGAAGCGCCTGGCCCGGCTTCACGGCCTGAGGCCGCGGACATTCACGCCGATGGCCCTGGCCCGCCTGCAGGCCTATCCCTGGCCGTACAATCTGGTCGAGCTGGAGGCCACCGTGGCCCGGACCCTCGCCCTGGCTCAGGGTGAAACGATCGACGAGGCCGACCTCCTCCTGGCGATGCCAGCGCAGGTCGCGCCGCCGCCGGCGACGACCGGAGGGGAGGCGCCCGGCCGGACGGTCGAGCCGGCGCGCGAGGTGGAGGGGATCGAGATCCTGCGCCTCGTGGGCCATGAGCTGCGCAACCCGCTCGTCACGGTGAAGACCTTCGCCCAGCTCCTCCCGGAGCGCTTCGACGATCCCGCTTTCCGGGGTCGGTTCTACGAGTCTCTGCTCCGGGAGCTGGACAGGATGGAGCGGCTCCTCGAGATTCTGGCAGGGTATGCCCGCCTCTCGGCGAGGGCAGCGCAGCCCGTGGACCTCCCGGCTCTGCTCAGGCGGACCCTGAGCGCCTGGGAGTGGACCTTCCAGGAGCGGGGGGCGCAGGTGCGGCTGGAGCCCGGGGAGGCCCGCAGCGTGCAGGCGGACCCGGAGTATGTGGAGTTCGCGTTGCATCGCCTGTGGGGGTATGTCAGCGAGGTCATGGACCCCGAGGGCGGCCTGACGGTGACCGTCGCCCCGCAGCAGGTCACGCTGTCCTATGTCCCCCGCGCGGCGCAGGGGGCGCCAGCCGACGACGCGATCGAGCGGCGCCTGGCGCTCTTCCTGGCGCGCCGGGCCCTCGAGGAGGCCGGATGGGGACTCGATCTCACCCTGAGTGAGCGCCAGGCCACCCTCGTCCTTCGCCTCCCGGGCTGAACCTCCCCGCCTGTCGGCCCGCGGGCCACGGCGCGGCCCGGCCCCCGGACCCATTCCCGGCGGGACCTCCCGCGAGGCAGGACCGGCCCCGCTGTGGCACGCTCCTGGGCCCAGAACGGGGCGCAGGTGGCGGCTTTCCTGTTGACGCGAGGCGGCCTGCCATGCCATTCGTGGACCGCAGAGGCGAGGCTGGTGAAGGTCGAGGTGAAGCTGTTCGCGACGTTCCGTGAGCACCTGCCCCCTGGGCACAAGGAGTCCTGCGTCCTGGAGCTGGCGGAGGGGGCGAGGGTGGTCGAGGTGATGGAGACGCTGCGGATCCCTCGGGACCTGCCCAACATGATCCTGCTCAACGGCCGGCAGGGCGCTCCAGAGTCGGAACTCCACCACGGGGACGTCCTGAGCATCTTCCCACCGCTCGCGGGCGGTCTCGTCCCTCAGGCTCTCCCACCGTAGAGACGCCTCAGCCTGCGGCGGATGATCCTCCAGCAGGCGTTCTCCGCTAGTGGGTGCTGCCGCCCGGGCGGTCGCCCCGAGCGTCAGCCAGGGTGGCCAGCCGGGTGGCCATCGGGGTATTGCGGCTGCGCAGGGTGCGGATCTCCCCGTCGATCAGCACGGCCGAGATCCCGGGGATGTCGCCGATCTGGAAGGCCTCCAGCGCCATCTTCGCTGCGGAGCCGAACGGGGCGTCCATGACGACCAGATCCGCGGCCTTCCCCACCTCGATGGTCCCTCGGTCAGCGAGCCCGTAGACGCGGGCGACGTTGCCGGTAGCCAGCGCGATGGTCTGCGGGGCGGGAAGCCCGCCGAGCGACGACAGCTCGGCGATGGACTTGAGCAGGGCCATGGGCATGAGGCCCGTGCCGGTCGGGGTGTCGCTCGCGATCAGGATGCGGGACAGGGCGCGGTGCGCCGCGGCGAGCTTCAGCATGTGCAGGGCCGAGCGCAGGTTGCCGGCCTGGACGATCTGCAGCACGAGGTCGCTCTCCCGCACCAGCCGCTCCACCCCCTGGTCCGTCAGGGCCGTGGTCCCGCCGTTCGCATGGCCGCAGACGTCGGGCCGCATCTTGAGGAGGTGCTCCTCGGTGATCGGGACGCTGCCGGGGAGCGAGGTGCCGCCGGTGTGGGCCATGACCGTGATCCCGTGCTGCTGGGCCCAGCGCACGAGCGGCTCGTAGTCGAAGGGGGTCTGGACCTGGCCAAATCCCACCTTGGCCAGGCGCACGCCATGGCGCGCCATCTCGGCGAAGTCGGCCTCCGTCAACCCCGGCTCGAGCACCACGCTCCCGGCCACCACCTTCATCCCGGTGGGCCGGAAGCCCGCCGAGCACTTGGCTGCGGCGATCGCCAGGGCCTTGGCCGCCACCGCGTCGTGCGGCCGCCCCGGCGCATGGATCCCCTCCCCGGCGGAGATCACCGTGGTCACCCCGCCGTGCACGTAGCTGTCCAGGAAGTCCACGGCCTTCTGGCGCGGCGTGTAGTCTCCCAACACCATGTGGACGTGGGAGTCGATGAGCCCCGGGATCACGGTCGTGCCCAGCGCGTCGAGCACCACCTCCGCCTTCCACCCGCCCACCTCCGCGCTCTCGCCAATCCGGGCGATCCGCCCCTCCTCGATGAGAATGGCCTCGCCCGGGATCACCCCCCGGTCCAGATCCCCCGAGACGATCGTCCCGATGTTCGTGAGAGCCGTCCGCACTCCCAGCGGCGTCGCGCCCGGAGCCCCTGCACTCGCCATGATCGCACCCCTCAGCTATCCAGAGCCGTCGCGAGCGTCCCCTCCGACGGCTCCCCGCTGGCCTCTGCCCACGCAGTTGTCCCGACGAAGGGTCCGTCGTCGACCATCGACGCGCCGGCCACCCTAGCACGGAGGTGCCTCCCTTGACAATACGGGCCCAGGCCCCATCCTCCTTATGAGGGGGACACGGAATACTCTGCCCAATCTGCCCAGCGGAAGGACTCCCGAACCACGGTGCGGCACTGAACGAGTTGGACGAACGATCAGGAGGAGTCCCTTGAAAGGACTACTGCTTGTCTTCCTGAGTGTCTTCGTCGCCGAGCTTGGTGACAAGACTCAGCTGGCGACACTGATGTTTGCCACCGAGCAGAACCTTAACCGGATGGGGGTGTTCGTCGCGGCCTCAGCGGCTCTGGTCTTCGCGAGCCAAGGTTATGGCTGGTCTGGGCTTCATCGCCATCGGGATCTGGATGCTCCTCGGGACGCGCTCTTAGCTGTTCGTCTTGCTGGCGTGGCCCCCCACGCACATGGGGCTGTTCTCCTCGTCCGTGCCTTGACAACATCAGGGGGGCCGGGCTATCTTGAGCATTGACAAGGGATTTTGACGCATCTCGGATGGCACCCATGGGGACGGTGGCAGAGAACCTGCAGGCGGTCGAGAGCCGGATAGCCGTGGCCGCCCGGCGCGCGGGACGCGATCCCGCCGGGGTCACGCTCGTCGCGGTCAGCAAGCTGATCCCGGTGGAGCGGGTCCGGGAGGGGATCGCGGCTGGACTCCGGGTGCTGGGGGAGAACTACGTCCAGGAGGCGCGGACGAAGATCGCCGAGCTGGGGCGGGGGGTCGCCTGGCACCTCGTGGGGCACCTGCAGGCCAACAAAGCGAAGCACGCCGTCGAGCTGTTCGATCTCATCCACTCCCTGGACAGCGTGGAGCTGGCCCTCGAGCTGGACCGGCAGGCGGAACGCCGGGGCCGGGCAGAGGTCCCGGGTCTGGTGCAGCTCAGCCTCGCCGGGGAGGCGACCAAGTCCGGGGTGAGCGAGCAGGCGCTGCTGCCGCTGCTCAAAGCCATCGTCCCCCTGCGCCACGTGAGCGTGCAGGGGCTCATGACCATGCCCCCCTACGTCGAGGATCCTGAGGCGTCCCGGCCCTTCTTCCGGGCCCTGCGGGAGCTGCGGGAGCGGGTGGAGAAGGAGGGGATCGAGCGGGTCACC
>JACPFL010000120.1:27478-27912 GCA_016183025.1 Deltaproteobacteria bacterium
GGGTCACCATGGCGCACCTGTCCATGGGGATGTCGCACGACTTCGAGGTGGCGATCGAGGAGGGGGCAACCTTGATCCGGGTCGGGACGGCCATTTTCGGCCCGCGTCCCGCGTAGATGGGCCGGGAGGGGGAGGGGCAGATGCGGCGAATCGTCATGCTCGGGTTGGCCCTGGTGGCTGGCCTCGTGCTCGCGGCTCCGGCCCCGGGGCAGACGCTCAAGATCGGGGTGGCGGGGCCGCTCAGCGGCGACCAGGCGGCGTTCGGCGAGGAGCTGCGCAACGGCTCGACCATTGCGGTGGAGGAGTGGAACGCCCGGGGGGGCGTGCTCGGGAAGAAGATCGAGATCCTCTGGGGCGATGACCAGCGCGACCCGAAGCAGGGGGTGGCCATCGCGCACAAATTCGTGAGCGCGGGAGTGGCGGGGGTGATCGGG
>JACPFL010000126.1 GCA_016183025.1 Deltaproteobacteria bacterium
CCCGATCACCCCCGCCACTCCCGCGCTCACGAATTTGTGCGCGATGGCCACCCCCTGCTTCGGGTCGCGCTGGTCATCGCCCCAGAGGATCTCGATCTTCTTCCCGAGCACGCCCCCCCGGGCGTTCCACTCCTCCACCGCGATGGTCGAGCCGTTGCGCAGCTCCTCGCCGATCGCCGCCTGGTCGCCGCTGAGCGGCCCGGCCACCCCGATCCTGAGAGGCTGCGCCCAGGCCGGGGCGGCCAGCCCGAGGCCCGCCACCAAGGCCAGCCCGAGCCAGGCCATACGCCCCATCTGTCCCTCCCTCCCCCCAGCCCGACCCGTGACGCCAGGCGAAGAGGGTCGTACCTATCTACCGATGCCGAGCCTGCCGGGGTGGGGGCTCGCGCATGGCGCGCTCGACGTCCTCGCGCAGGAGCTCCCAGAGCCTGTTCATGGTCTCCGCATAGGCGGGGTGCGTCAGGCTTTCATGAGTGCGGGGGCGGGGCAGCCCCACCCGCAGCACCGCCTTGACAGAGCCTGGGCGGGCACTGAGCACGGCGATGCGATCGCAGAGCAGGACGGCCTCCTCTAGGCTGTGGGTGACGAACAGCACGGTCTTGCGTTCCCGCTCCCAGAGGGCCTGGATCTCTTCCCGCAGGAGCATGCGCGCCATGGCGTCCAGGTTGCCGAACGGCTCGTCCATGAGCAGGACCTCGGGGTAGGCGGCCAGGGCCCGGGCGATCGCCGCCTTGTGCTGCATCCCGCCCGAGAGCTGGTGCGGGTAGAGGGCGTCCACGTCCTTGAGCCGGGTCAGGCGCATGAAGAACCCCGTGATGCGCCGGTAGAGGGGCTCGGGCTTCCCCCGCAGCTCCGGGGCCAGGCCCACGTTGCGCTCCACCACCCGCCAGGGCAGCAGCGCGTGCTGCTGGAAGACCATGGCCACCCGGGACTCCGCCCGCTGCTCCCCGAGAAACTCCACCCGGCCACTGGTCGGGGGTGCCAGCCCGGCGATGATGTGCAGCAGGGTGGTCTTGCCGCACCCGTTCGGCCCGATGATTCCGAAGAACTCCTGCTCCTCGACTTCGAAGCTCACCCCTGCCAGGGCCTGCACCCGCCCGTGCTTCGTCACGAACTCCTTGCAGACATCGGAGACCCGCACCCTCACGGACTGCTCCCGGTGAGCTGGCGGAACTCCGCGACCAGCAGCTTCGTGATCTCCCCCGGCTCTCCTGAGCCCACTGGGACCCCGTCGATCCGGGTGACCGGGAGCAGCCCCACGGTCGTGGCTGTCAGGAAGACCTCAGGTGCCACCCGCAGCAGCCCCTCGGGCACCGGCGCCTCGAGCACCTCAAGCCGAAGCTGCCGGGCCAGTGCCAACACGTCGTCCCGCGTGATGCCGCCGAGGATCTCCGGCCCTTGGGGAGGCGTATGGAGCCTGCCCTGCTCCACGACGAAAAGGTTGCTGGAGGTCCCTTCGGTCACGCGCCCGTCGCGGAGCAAGACGGCCTCGTAGGCCCCGGCCCGCCTGGCCTGCTGTTTCATCAGGATGTTCGGGAGCAGATTGATGGACTTGATGTCACAGCGCCCCCACCGGATGTCGGGCATGGTGATGACCGCCACCCCTTGGGTCCGGTCCCCCTCCGGGACGGGGCCCAGCGCGCGGGCGGTCATGACCAGGGTGGGGGCTGGTTCGTCCGGTGGCAGGTGCTGGCGGGGGGCCACCCCACGGGTGAGCTGGACATAGATTTGGCCGTCCGGGAAGCCGCCGCGCTGGTACAGGCGGTCGATGGCAGCCCGGAGCGCCTCCGGGGCGAGCGGAAGCGGCAGGTTGATCGCGGCCGCGCTCCGCTGGAGCCGGGCGATGTGCTCGGGCACCCGGAACAGGCGCCCCTGATAGCTCCGGATGAGCTCATAAACCCCGTCGCCGAACTGGAATCCCCGGTCCTCCACCGAGACCCGGGCCCGGGCGAGCGGCACGACCCGCCCGTTGACATAGGCCACCTCAGGCATCCCACGCCCCTGCTGAGGCGGCTCGAAACCACCCTCTCCGGGTCCCCTGGTCCGTCACTCGCGCGCCGTCCATAAACACGGAGGGGGGATCGCTCCCCCCTCGTCCGCGCCCGTTCCGTCCGACCGCCTACTTCTTCTCCGCCTTCGCGGCCGCCTTCTTGGCCCTGGGGGCCTTGGCCCCGGCCGGCTGCACCTCGATGGACTTGGCGAGGAGCCGGTCCTCGGTCCGGAGGTAGCGCAGCCGCACCGTATCGCCGGCCTTGATGTCCTTCAGGCTGTTCCCCGGCGCCGCCTTGATCTCCGTCTCCTTATCGACGGTGACCCCTACGGTGAGCGTCCCCTTGCCGATCACGGCCTCCATCACCAGGGCGCCCGCCTCCGCGTCCACGGCTGTCACCTTCCCCCACACCAGCCGCTCGCCGGTCTTGGGCTGCTCGGCCTTCGCAGTCGCCTTCTCCGCCTTCACCGGGGCTGGCGCAGCCGTCTTCTCCTGGGCCCACGCACCCCCCGCCGCCAGCGCCAGGATCGTGCTCACCGCCATCCATCGCCTCATCGCTGTCCTCCTTGCCGCCAAGTCCATCCCCCATCTGAACCCGGCCGGCGCTCTCCCGCACCCCTGGTAGCCAAGTATACCAAACTGGACCAGTTACGGCCGGGGGAGATCCGTCGGGATCTGGTCCACCAGACGCTGGAAGACCTCCGTGAGCACCAGGCGGAGGTCATGGTCATACGGGGCCGTGGCCGTCGCGGTCTCCTCCGCCGCGAGGGTCTGGCTCCACAGGAGCCGCGGCGGCGTCCGGGCAGCGACCGCGACCGTGAAACGCACCCGCACGCGGAGGGGGCCGGTGACCACGTCGCCACTCGTCTCCGCCCAGAACTCCTCGACCTTCCCCCCGACTACCACCTCCGGCCAGAACGCCTGCAGCGTCGCCGGGTTCAGGTCCCAGACGTCGGGGAGGACGTTGGTGCGGTACCCCGCGGCCTCCAGGGCGCGGGCTACACCCTCCGCCACGATCCGGGGGACCGGACGAGAGGCCATCTCGTAGTACCGAATCACCGGGGGCGTGGTCGCGTAGACCCGGCCGATATACCGGCGCTCGGCCCGGACATCGGTGAACTGGGCGACGCCGACCGTGACTGGCCGGACCGGCGCGGCCCTGCCGGGCGGGGGGGTGTAGAAGAGATCCATCGGGCGCACCTCGGTCGTGGCACAGCCCGCGAGCAGGACCACCAGCCCCCCGATCAGCGCACCCCCGATGCCCCTGGCCCACTGCCCTCTCATGCCCATGTCCCCTCGCTCTCTGGCGCCCAGGCCCCCCCGGCTCCGACC
Organism: Deltaproteobacteria bacterium; assembly: GCA_016183025.1. Taxonomy (GTDB): domain Bacteria; phylum Desulfobacterota; class JACPFL01; order JACPFL01; family JACPFL01; genus JACPFL01. Next base: position 3,323 of record JACPFL010000126.1, read on the forward strand.
AGGGGCCGCGTGAAATGATACATCGCGTAGACCGCCGCAGTGAAGGGCCCGTACCCGAGGTATCCCGGCAGGGGCATCTCGAACAGCTTGGACCACTCCGGCATGAGCGGGATCGCGTACGTCCACTTCGTGTAGGCCCAGTAGTTGGAGACCTCCCAGAGGAGGCCGCAGGCAGTGCCCCCGACCACGAGGGTGATCAGGTGCCCGGGGCGTCCTGCGGCCAGCTCGGCCGTGAGCGATGGGCGGCCGGCCCGGTAGTTCCAGGGGTCCAGGAGGAAGGCGAACCCCATCCACACCAGCGGATAGAAGGTCTGAGGCCACACGAGCGGAGCCAGCAGACAGCCCCCCCCGACCGTCATGACCGCCCGGGGGTAGCGCCCCGGAAGCTGCAGGAGTCCGCTCAGCCAACGGAGCGCCTGAAGCCTCGCTGCCCAGCGGGCCACCGGCAGCAGCCGGCCCACCAGCCGGTCTGCCATGATCAGGGCGGGGAGGACTGTGGCGAACGAGACCACGTACCCGAGGCCCCGCAGGCCGAGGCTTTCCGGCACGTACCGGTAGGTCCAGTTTCCCAGGCGCAGGTTGTAGAGTTCAAAAATGCCCCAGAAGGCCACCGAGAGGAGCAGGGTGATCAGCACCTCCCGGCGCGAGCCCCGAAGCGGCGAGGCGATCCCCCGGCTGAGCAGGGCGCCATCAGCCACCAGCAGGTAGCCCCACCAGCAGAGCGGGTAGATCCACTCCCGCAGCACCGGGGGGTGGAAGGCCGCGCTCCCCGCGCCGAGAATGATCAGCGCCGCTCCAACGCGTGCGGCCCCGGGCACCGTGATCTCCGCTCAGCGGCCGAGCGCCGTGAGGATCTCCGGGGGCGAAACGCCCTCATACAGGACGCGGTACACCTGCAGGCACAGGGGCATCGGCACGCCATGGCGCGCAGCCAGGCGGTACACCGCCCGGGCGGTTCGGACGCCCTCGATGACGGACGTGGTCTGTCCGAGGAGCTCGGCCAGCGGACGGCCCCGCCCCAGCTCCACCCCCAGCGTCCGGTTGCGGCTCAGGCCGGGCATGCACGTCAGCACCAGGTCCCCGAGCCCGGCCAGGCCCCAGAAGGTAGCCCGGTCCGCGCCGAGCTGCTCCCCCAGCCGGACCATCTCCGCGAGCCCCTGCGTGATCACCGCTGCCTGCGCATTGAACCCCAGGCCCAGCCCCTCGCAGATCCCGGCGGCCACCCCCACCACGTTTTTCACCGCGCCCCCGAGCTCCACGCCCACCACGTCACACGAGGGGTGGACCCGGAACGCCGGGCTGGCGAACACCTCGCCCACGTGCGCCGCCAGCGCTGCATCGGGCGCCGCCACGCAGACGGCTGTGGGCAGCCCCCGGGCGACCTCCCGCGCGAAGCTCGGTCCCGACAGACAGGCGATCCCCTCCCTCGGGGTCTGGGGCAGACAGCCCTGCACCACCTGGGTCATCCGGAGCTGGGTCTCCTCCTCCAGCCCCTTGGTGGCGCTGAGGAGCGGGACATCTGGTGGAACATGGGGGGCGGCCTCGACCATGACCGCGCGGAGCGCAAAAGAGGGCGCCACCAGCACGATCAGCCGCGCGCCCACCAGGGCCTCTTTCAGGATGTGCGTGACCTGGATCCGGGGAGACAGGGGGATGCCGGGGAGGTACGTCTGGTTCTCGCCCAGCTCACGGATCTGGCGGGCGATGACCTCCTCATACGCCCAGAGGGCCACGAGGTGCCCGCGGCCAGCCAGGTGGTGGGCCAAGGCCGTGCCCCAGGTCCCGGCCCCGATGACTGCCAGCTCCATCTCAGGCCCTCCCCCCGACCCCGGGCCGTCTCAGGTCCCGCCGTCCTCCCCGCCGTTGTCCTCCCGCGACTCCTCCTCCGCCTCGGCGAGCCGGGCCACCGCGCTCACCCGCTCGCCGTTCTCGATCTCGATGAGCTTGACCCCCTGAGTGTTCCGGCCCTGGACTCGGATCTCGCTGACCTTCAGCCGGATGATCCGCCCCCGGTCGGTGATGAGCATCATCTGGTCGGCGTCCGTGACCTGCTTGATCCCCACGACCGGCCCCGTCCGTTCCGTGACGTTCATGTTGATCAGTCCCTTCCCCCCCCGGTGCCATTGGCCCCCACCGTCAGGATGGTCGTGCCGTTGCGGACGATCTCCATCCCCACGACCTCGTCTCCTTCCTCCAGGGTGATCCCCTTGACACCCACCGCCGCCCGCCCCATGGGCCGGACCTGGTCCTCCTTGAAACGCACGGCCACCCCCTCCCGGGTGCCAAGGAAGACGTCCTGCTCGCCGTCGGTGAGCCCCACGGCGATCACCCGGTCGCCCTCCTCGATCGTCAGGGCGATGATGCCCCCCGAGCGGGGGTTGGAGAAGGCCGTGAGCTCGGTCTTCTTCACCACCCCGTTCTTCGTGGCCATCATCACATACCGGGCGTCGTCGAAGCTCCTGATCGGGAGGATGGCCGCGACCTTCTCGTCCTGGCCGAGGTTGAGCAGGTTGACGATGGCCTTCCCCCGCGCCGCCCGGCCCGCCTGCGGGAGCTCGTGCACCTTGAGCCAGTACACACGTCCGGCGTCGGTGAAGAAGAGGATGTAGCTGTGGGTGAACGCGATGAAGAGGTGCTCGACGAAGTCTTCCTCCCGGGTGCCAGCGCCCTGGACCCCCCGGCCGCCCCGCCGCTGGGCGCGGTACAGGCTGATGGGGTTCCGCTTGATGTAGCCGGCGTGCGAGATGGTGACGACCATCTCCTCCTCGACGATGAGGTCCTCCGGCCTGAACTCCGTGGCCGCCTCCTCGATGATCTCCGTCCGCCGGTCGTCGCCGTAGGCCTCCTTGATCTCCCCCAGTTCCTGGACGATCAGCGTCAGGACCCTGCGCTCGTCGGCCAGAATGGCCCGCAGCTCGGCGATCTCCCGCTGGACCTCCTCGTACTCCTGGACGACCTTGCCCCGCTCCAGGGAGGTCAGGCGCTGCAGGCGCATGTCGAGGATCGCCTGCGCCTGCTCCTCGCTCAGGCGGAAGCGCCGCATGAGCCCCTGCTTGGCGTCCGCTGGCTCCCGGGAGCGCCGGATCAGGGCGATGACCTCGTCCAGGTGTTCCAGGGCGATCTTCAGCCCCTCCAGGATGTGGGCCCGGGCCTCGGCCTTCTTCAGGTCGAAGTGGCACCGCCGGGTTACCACCTCTTTGCGGTGGTCGATGAACCGCTGGAGGGTCTCCTTCAGGGTCAGGACTGATGATCCCGAAGGAATCCTGCAGCTGCGTGTGCTTGTAGAGCTGGTTGAGGATGACCCCGGCGATCTCGTCCTTCTTGAGCTCCAGGACGATCCGCATCCCGTCGCGCTCGGTGGACTCGTCCCGGAGGTCGGAGACCCCCTCGATCTTCCGGTCGCGGATCAGCTCCGCGATCCGCTCGACCAGCTTGGCCTTGTTCACCTGGTAAGGGATCTCGGTGATGACGATGTTCTCCCGGTCCCCCCGGGCCACCTTCTCGATCCGGGCCCGGCCCCGGACCTGGATGATCCCCCGTCCGGTCTCATACGCCTGCCGGATCCCCTCCCGCCCGCAGATGAACCCCGCCGTGGGGAAGTCCGGCCCGGGCACCCGTTCCATGATCTCGTCCAGGGTGGCGCCCGGGCGCTCGATGAGCAGGGTCAGGGCGTCCACGACCTCGCCCAGGTTGTGGGGCGGCACGTTGGTCGCCATGCCCACGGCGATCCCGGAGGCGCCGTTGACCAGGAAGTTGGGGAAGCGGCAGGGCAGGATCAGCGGCTCCTGGAGGGAGCCGTCGTAGTTGGGGCCGAACTCGACGGTATCCTTCTCGATGTCCGCCAGGAGGTCTGCCGCCAGACGGGCCATGCGGACCTCGGTGTAGCGCATGGCCGCCGGCGGGTCACCGTCCACGGAGCCGAAGTTCCCCTGCCCGTCGATCAGGGGGTAGCGCATGGAGAACTCCTGCACCATGCGCACCATGGTGTCGTAGACCGGGACGTCCCCGTGGGGGTGGTACTTCCCGATGACGTCGCCGACGATGCGCGCGGACTTCTTGTAGGGGCGGTTCCAGGTATTGCCCAGCTCGTGCATCGCGTACAGGACCCGCCGGTGCACGGGCTTCAGCCCGTCGCGCACGTCGGGGAGCGCCCGCCCGATGATCACGCTCATGGCGTAATCCATGTACGAGCGTTTCATCTCCTCTTCGATGGTCACCGGGACTCGCTGCGCGACCTGCTCGGGCATGCGTCCGTTCCCTCCCTGCGGCGGTGGGGTGCCCACCACCAAACCCGCCCCATTATATCGTGGCGCCGCGTGGCGGCGCCAGGCTTCCGCGCCCGGCCCCCGCCCTGACGCCGGCGCTCTCCCATGCCCACGCGGGCGCCGCCGCCGGCACCCCCCGGTTGAGCCTCCCCCCGAATTTTGTTACCTTGTGGTGGCCATGAAGGAGAAGACCACCGTCCTCGTCGTCGATGACAAGGAGGACTCCCTCCAGTCCGTCTCCCAGGCGCTGGCCCGCAACTACCAGGTGATCCCCGCCACCTCGGGCCGGCAGGCCCTGGACGTCTTGAACAAGGAGAACGTCAGCCTCGCGCTGGGGGACCTCAAGCTGCCCGACATGGACGGCCTGGAGGTCCTGGAGCGCGCCCGCCAGATCAATCCCAACCTCTCCGTCATCATGCTCATGGCCTACGAGAACATCGACGACGCCGTGTCGGCCATGAAGCGCGGGGCCTTCGACTACCTCCCCAAGTCCCTGGACCTCTACCTGCTCCGCACGAATGTGGGCCGCGCCCTGGAGGAGAAGCGCCGGGACCAGGAGCTGCGCTACCTGCGGGGCATGCTCGCCAAACGCTACAACTTCCCCAGCATGCTGGGGCGCTCCAAGGCCATGGAGCAGGTCTACGAGGAAGTGGAGCGGGTCGCGCCGACCAACGCCACGGTGCTCCTCCGCGGCGAGAGCGGGACGGGCAAGGAGCTGGTGGCGCGGGCCATCCACCTGAACAGCCCCCGCCGCGACAGCCTCTTCCTGGGGATCAACTGTGCGGCCCTGCCCGAAGGGGTCCTGGAGTCCGAGCTGTTCGGACACGAGAAGGGCGCCTTCACCGGGGCCACGGAGCGGCGGCTGGGGAAGTTCGAGCTCGCCAACGGGGGCACCCTGTTCCTCGACGAGATCGGGGACATGGGGCTTGGGCTCCAGGTCAAACTCCTCCGGGTGCTGGAGACGAAGGAGATCCGCCCTGTGGGGAGCAGCGAGACCCGCAAGGTGGACGTGCGGATCATCGCAGCCACGGACCGCGACCTCGAGCAGGCCGTCGCGGAGCACCAGTTCCGCGAGGGCCTGTACTACCGGCTGAAGGTCGTGACGATCACGCTCCCCCGGCTGCGGGAGCGCCGGGAGGACATCCCCCTCCTGGTCGAGCACTTCGTGAAGCTGTTCAACGAGGAGCACGCCAAAGAGATCCGGGGGGTCGACCCCCGCGTCATCGAGGTGTTCATGGGCTACAACTGGCCGGGCAACGTGCGCGAGCTCAAGAACACGGTGGAGACGATGGTCGTCATGAGCCGCAAGGAGGTCCTGGGCCTGGAGGACATCCCCTTCGAGATCTCCCGGCTCCCCCGAGAGGACCGCAAGGTCGAGATTCGGGTTGGCATGCGGCTCGACGCGGTCGAGCGCGAGGTCATCCGCCATACCCTCACCCAGGTCCAGGGCAACAAGGCCAAGGCCGCCCGGATCCTGGGGATGGGCCTGAGCACCCTGCACCGGAAGATCAAGCGCTACGGGCTGCAGCCGGCCCCGGCTGAATGACCACCGGCTTCGCGTGCCCCGCCTCCGCCCGGCCGCGGGCCTCCTCCCTTGCGGCCCAGGGCGCGGCCGGCGGGCAGGAGGAGACTCCCCATGCGGTTCAGCGAGACCTTCAAGAACCTCGACCCCACCCCCCGGGTGCGAGAGTACACCCTGCGTCGGACCGAGAAGCTCCGCCGCCTGACGAAGCACTTCCGGGCCGACTCGGTGCACCTGCAGCTCACCCTGGAGCTCCAGCCCAAGAAAGCCCAGCACAGCACCGCCCTTGCCCTCCACCTCCCCTCACAGACCCTGACCGCGCGGGAGCAGGCCCGTGACGAGCTCTCCTCCCTGAAGCTCGCCTTCGACACGCTGGAGCGCCAGCTCGAGGGGTTCAAGAGCCGGCGGCGACGGGAGGCCTCCTACCGCCAGGGCCGGGCCGGCGGCACCCGCCCGCGGGGGGCGTCGGGCGCCCTGAGCTGACATGCCCCAGATCCACTTCGGGACGGACGGCTGGCGCGGCGTGATCGCGGAGGAGTTCACCTTCGCCAACGTCCGCCTGGTGGCCCGCGCCGTGGCGGGGCACTTCCTGCGCGCGGGGCCGCACCCGGTCCGGCTGATCGTGGGCCACGACACCCGCTTCCTGTCCCGCGAGTTCGCCGAGGCCGCGGCGCGCAGTCTGGCCGCGGCCGGGGTGGAGCCCACCCTGACCACCGGATTCGCCCCGACCCCGGCGATCTCCTACACGGTGCGGGCCCAGGGCGCGGCCGGCGGGGTGGTGATCACCGCCAGCCATAACCCCCCCTGCTACAACGGCTTCAAGGTGAAGACCGCGGCGGGCGGCTCCGCGCCCGAAGAGGTCACTGCGGCCGTCGAGGCCGAGATCCGGGCCCTGCAGGCCTCCGGGCTGCCGCCGGAGGCGGCTTCGAACACCCCGGTGCCGCTGGTGGATCCCGCGCCCGCGTACTTCGACGCGCTCAAGCGCTTCCTGACCGTCGAGGCCTTCCGTGGCACCCGCCTGCAGGTCGTGGTGGACCCGATGTACGGGGCTGGGCAGGGCTGCCTCGTCGCCCTGCTCGGGCAGCTCGGCATTCAGGCCGAAGAGATCCACGGCGAGCCGAATCCCGGGTTCGGGGGGCTGCAGCCCGAGCCCATCCCACCGCACCTCGACGCCCTGATGGCGCGGGTGCGGCAGCGGGCTGGGGCATCACGGGTCGGTCTGGCCCTGGACGGGGATGCGGACCGGGCCGGGGCGGTGGACGAGGCCGGCCGTTTCGTCAACGCCCACCAGATCTTCGCCCTCCTCCTCCATCACCTTGTGCACGATCGTGGGAGCCGTGGCACCGTGGTGAAGACCTTCTCCACCACCGACATGATCGACAAGCTGGCCCGGGCCGCGGGGATCGAGTGCCGGGTGACCCCCATCGGGTTCAAGCACATCGCCCCCCTCATGCTCGACGGCAGCGTGCTCATGGGCGGGGAAGAGAGCGGCGGGATCGGCTACCGCGGGCACATCCCGGAGCGGGACGGCCTGCTGACCTGCCTGCTGCTGCTGGAGCTCATGGCCGTGCGCGGCCGCGGGCTGGGCGAGCTGGTCCGCGACCTGCAGCGCGAGGTCGGCCCGCACCACTACCATCGCCTCGACCTCGAGGTCCCATCGATCCCCCACGGCCGGCAACGGCTCGAGCAGCTCCGGGCCCACCCGCCGGCAGCCCCCCCCGGGATGCCCCTCACGGCGCTCGAGGAGCTAGACGGCCTGAAGCTCCGGTTCGCGGACGGGAGCTGGCTCCTCCTGCGTCCCTCGGGGACTGAGCCCATCTTCCGAGTCTACGCCGAGGCGCCGGACGAGGACCGGCTCACGACGCTCCTCGCGTTCGGCCGCGCGTTGGCGAACCCGGCCTGAGCGGGACGATGGACGAGGTCTACGCCGTGATCATGGCCGGAGGGAAGGGCGAGCGGTTCTGGCCGCTCAGCGCGGAGGCGCACGCCAAACCCTTCATCCGTCTACTCGGCGCGCGCACCCTCCTGCAGCAGACCGTGGACCGGTGCCGCCCGCTCGTCCCCGACTCCCGCATCCTGGTCGTGCTCGGGCGGGAGCACCTGGGGCTGGCCCGCGAGCAACTCCCCCGGCTCCGCCCCGAGCAGTTCGTCGTGGAGCCGATGGGACGAGATACGGCGCCCTGCATCGGGCTGGCTGCGCTGCGCGTCCCTCCGGAGGCGATCATGGTGGTCCTCCCGGCGGACCACTACATCCCGGAGCGCGAGAAGTTCCTCGAGACCATCGCGGGCGCCGTGGAGATCGCGGCCCAGGGGCCGTACCTGGTGACCCTCGGGATCCGGCCGACCCGGCCGGACTCCAACTTCGGCTACATCCTCGTCGGGCAGGAGGCCGCGTCTGCGGGCAACCTGAGCGCGTATCTCGCCTGCCGCTTCACCGAGAAGCCCGACGAGGCCACCGCCATCCGGTACCTCGAGGAGGGACGGTACTTCTGGAACTGCGGGATCTTCATCTGGCGGGCCCGCACCATCCAGGATGCCCTCGGGGCCCACCTGCCGGAGCTGTGGCACGGGCTCGAGGCCCTCCGGTCCACCCTGGGCACGCCCGCCGAGGCCTCCGCCCTCCGCCGCCTGTACGCCCCGCTCACCCCGATCTCGATCGACTACGGAGTGCTCGAGAAGGCCACCAACATCCTCGTCATCCCCGCCCAGTTCCTCTGGGATGACGTGGGCAATTGGAGCGCCCTGGCCCGGCTGCTGCCGGCCGACGCCAAGGGGAACAGCGTGGTGGGAAACCACGTGGGGCTGGACACGGAAGGGTGCGTGATCTACAGCCGCCGCCAGCTCGTCGCCACGCTGGGGGTGCGCGACCTGGTCATCGCCGCGGCCGGCGGCAGGCTGCTGGTATGCTCGAAGGCCCGGGCCAAGGACCTGAAGCGTCTCCTGGAGGCCCTGCGCGAGGCCGCGCGGGGCGGGGGCCCGGCGCGGTGAGCCCGCCTCGGCCCCCCGCCTAGATGTCGAGGTTCTTGACCTCCAGGGCGTGCTGCTCGATGAACTCCCGCCGCGGCTCCACCTGGTCGCCCATCAGCACCGTGAAGATCTGATCGGCCTCCACCGCGTCCTCCACCCGGACCTGCAGTAGCGTCCGAGTCGCGGGGTCCATCGTCGTCTCCCAGAGCTGGCTCGGGTTCATCTCCCCCAGCCCCTTGTAGCGCTGGATGCTGAGCCCCTTCTTGCCCGCCTCGACGATGCGCCGCAGGAGCTCCCGGGTGGTCCCGACGGAGAACGCCTCCCCGCCGGCTTCGCCGACGTAGGGCGGCTCCCCCAGATCCTTGAAGCTCTGTGACAGCGTCCGCAGGCTCTCGAACTCTGGCGAGGCGACCAGGTCCAGGTCCACGAGCGTCTCCACCCGGGCCCCGCTCCGCCGCGACACGCAGCAGACCTGGAAGCACTCGTGCTCCTGGTCCTGCTCGATCGTCATCTCCACGGGCTGGATCTGGGGGGCCGAAACGTTCAGGTAGGTCTGGATGTCGTTGGTCAGGCGCCTCAGGGCCTTCTGGTCCTTGAGCAGCTCCTTCGTGAAGGCCCTCTCCAGGGCGAAGGCGCCGATCACCTCCCGCTCTCCGTGCAGGCGCTCCACCCGGTCCAGGATCCGCTCGTAGCGGATCACCCGCTTGGCCATGGCCATCAGGCGCCCCTTGGGGATCGTCTCGCGCGTCTCCCGTATGATGACCTTCAGGGCGGACACCCCCCTGTCCAGGAGGTACTCGTCCAGCAGGCCCTCGTCCCGGATGTACCGCTCCTCCTTGCCGTCCTTCACCTTGAACAGGGGCGGCTGCGCGATGTACAGGTGGCCCCGCTCCACCAGCTCCGGCATCTGGCGGTAGAAGAAGGTCAGCAGCAGCGTGCGGAGGTGGGAGCCGTCCACGTCCGCGTCCGTCATGATAATGATGGTGTGGTAGCGCAGCTTGGAGATGTCGTACTCCTCCCGCCCGATCCCGGCCCCCAGCGCGGTGATGATCACCTTGATCTCCTGGCTGGAGAGCATCTTGTCGAAGCGGGCCTTCTCCACGTTGAGGATCTTCCCCTTGAGGGGGAGCACGGCCTGGTTCCGCCGATCGCGCCCCTGCTTCGCCGAACCGCCGGCGGACTCGCCCTCCACCAGGTAGAGTTCACACCGGGCCGGATCCCGCTCCTGGCAGTCAGCCAGCTTTCCCGGGAGCGAGCCGGAGTCGAGGGCCCCCTTGCGGCGGGTCAGCTCCTTTGCCTTGCGCGCGGCCTCCCGCGCCCGGGCCGCCTCCATGGCCTTCTCGAGGATCTTGCGCGCCACCGGGGGATTCTCTTCCAGATAGGCGGCGAGCTGCTCGTTGACCACCGTCTCGACCAGCCCCTTCACCTCGCTGTTGCCGAGCTTGGTCTTGGTCTGCCCCTCGAACTGCGGGTTCGGGAGCTTGACGCTCAGCACCGCCGTCAGTCCCTCGCGGATGTCCTCGCCGAGCAGGTCCTCCTTGAAGTTCTTCAGCAGGTTGTTGGCCTTGGCGTGGTTGTTGATCGTCCGGGTCAACGCCGCCTTGAGGCCGATCAGGTGCGTGCCCCCCTCGTGGGTGTTCACGTTGTTCGCGAACGAGAAGATGTTCTCGGCATACCCGTCGTTGTACTGCAGGGCGGCCTCGATGCCCACGGCGTCCTTCTCCGCGGCGATGTAGATCGGCTTGCCGTGCAGGATGGTCTTGTTCTTGTTCAGATGCTCCACGAACTGGACGATGCCCCCCCGGTACAGAAACTCGTGCTGCTTGGCGGCCCGCTCGTCCCGGAGCGCGATCTTCAGCCCCCGGTTCAGGAACGAGAGCTCGCGCAGGCGCTGGGCCAGGGTGTCGAACGAGAAATCGAGCTGCTCGAAGACCGTCGCGTCGGGCTTGAAGCGGACCTTGGTCCCGCGCCGGCGGGTGTTCCCCGTCACCTCCAGCGGGGTGACCGGCTTCCCCCGCTCGTAGCGCTGGTGGTAGACCTTCCCCTCGCGCTTGATCTCGAGATCGAGGTATTCGGACAGGGCGTTCACCACGGAGACCCCGACCCCGTGCAGGCCGGCCGCGACCTTGTACACCTTGGAGTCGAACTTGCCGCCGGCATGGAGGGTCGTCATCACGACCTCGGCCGCTGACTTTCCCTCCCCCTTGTGGTAGTCCACGGGGATCCCGCGGCCGTTGTCCTCCACCGTCACGCTGTTGTCGATGTGGATGATGACCTCCAGGTGATCGCAGAAGCCCGCCAGCGTCTCATCGATGCTGTTGTCTACGACCTCGTACACGAGGTGGTGCAGCCCTCCGGCCGCCGTATCCCCGATGTACATCGCCGGTCGCTTCTGGACCGCCTCCAGTCCCTCCAGCACCTTAATCTGCTCTGCTGTGTAGGCCGCGGGCTGCTGCTCCATGCCTCCCCTCTTCCCCTCCCCCGGGGGCTTCGTGCTCGGCCGTCCTCTCCGTTCCCACCCTGCAGGACGGCAGAACTCCTGAAAAATTATATCAGTTTTCCACTATTGATGCCGCGGATTTTCCCTCGCGGCACGCACCGGCTGGCTCGCCCTGGCTTAGAAGCGCATCGGCATGATGATGGCGAGGTACCCCTCGTCGCCCACCGCCCGGAGGACCGCCGGGCTGGCCTCATCTCCGAGGCCGAGCTCCACCTCCTCGCCCGTGAGGACATTCAGCACATCGAGGAAGTAGCGCGCATTGAACCCTACCTCGATCGGCTCTCCTTCAAACTGCACCTCCATCTCCTCAACCGCCTCCCCCAGGTCCGGATGACTCGCGCTCAGCACGAGCGTGCCTGCCGAGACCATTAACTTCACCGGGCGTGTCTTCTCGTTCGCGATAATGGAGACCCTTCTCAACCCGGCCGTGATCTCCTCCCGCTTCATCAAGACTTTCCGGCCCGCGGTCTCGGGAATCACCTGTCGGTAGTCCGGAAACTCCCCTTCGACAAGCCGCATCACCACCACGCCCCGCTCACCCCGTATCACGGCACTGTTCCCCTTCAGCCCGAGGCTGACGGTGTCCAGCCCTTCCTCGATCATCTTCCGTAACTCCAGCAGCCCCTTACGCGGCAGGATCACTCCCTTCCCCACCCGCTTCGCCTGCTTCGCCTCGATCTCCTCATCCACCAGACACAGCCGATGCCCATCGGTCGCCACCATCCGCAGGACGCCCTTCCCCTTCTCCGCAAAACTCTCCACGAACACCCCACTGAGGTTGTAGCGCGTCTCATCCGTTGACACCGCAAAGATCGTCTTCTCAATCATCCCCGCCATCACGCCGGCCGTCATCTCAAAAGGCTCAGCGCCCTCAACCACCGGCAGCTCAGGAAACTCCTCCGCGGGGAGCCCCACCACCCGGAACCGGGCGCGCCCACAGCTCAGCTCCACCCAGTTGTTCTCTCGCCCCGTGAGCCCGATCCGCCCCCTCTCCGGCAGCTCCCGCGCGATCTCATAGGCCTTCTTCGCCTGAAGCGTCACTCCGCCCGGCTCACTCACCTCCGCCGGGTATTGGAGGCGCAATCCCACCTCCAGGTCGGTCGCCGAAAGTTCCAGTCCTTCCGGGCTCGCTCGGAGCAGGATATGGGCGAGGATCGGCATCGTATGTTTGCGCTCGACAATCCCCTGGACGCGCTGGAGGGCTTCGAGGAAAACCTCGCGGTTGATGGTCAATTTCATGGGTTCCCCCAGATGTGAAGCCGGCGCTTATATCCTAACATGGATTTAAAAAGAAAAACCGAAGTAGTAGTAACGCGGTGGATGCTGTGGAGAACAGAGGTAACAGCGTGGAAGGGAAGAGGAAAAGAGCTGGGGATGAAGAGGGGAGGAGCAACGGGAGAGGTGGGGATGAACGGGGACGGGCACGGGAGCGGGGAGAATTCAGGAAGGTCTCCACAGAGCAGGTCACTGGGTGAGGGAGCCGGCTAAGGCGTCGATAGTGGCGCGGAGTTGGGAGTCGGTCTTGAGCCGTTCCTCGATCTTACGTACGGCGTGGATGACGGTGGAGTGGTCTTTTCCTCCGAAGCGGCTCCCGATCTCCGGGAAGGAGGCCGGGGTGTGCTTCCGGGCGAGGTACATGGCGATCTGGCGGGGGAACGCGATGGCCTTGAGCTTCCGAGGGGATTTCAGATCGGCGATCTTGAGATTGAAGTGGGCCGCGACGAGTTTCTGGATGGTCTCGATCGTGATCTCAGGGGAGCGGTCGCGCAGGAAGTCTTTGAGGACATCGTGTGCGAGCTCCAGGGTGATGGTCCGGCCCGTGAGGAAGGCGTACGCGCCGATCCGGACGAGGGACCCTTCGAGCTCGCGGACGTTCGAGGAGGTGTGGGTCGCGAGGAAGAGCGCCACGTCATCCGGGAGCAGGATGTCGTCGTCTTCGGCTTTCTTCTTGAGGATGGCGACCCGGGGGCTGGATGTCCGCGATGAGGCCGCACTGGAAGCGGTTTCGAAGCCGCTCCTCAAGGCCGTCGATCTCGCGGGGAAACTGGTCGCTGGTGAGGACGATCTGGCGACGGGACTCGTAGAGGGAGTTGAAGGTGTGAAAGAACTCCTCCTGGGTGCGCTCCTTTCCGGAGATGAATTGGATGTCGTCCATGAGGAGGACGTCACACTCCGTGCGGTAGCGCGTGCGAAATTCAGGCATGCGCTCGTAGCGGATGGAGTTGATGAGTTCGTTCATGAAGCGTTCCGAGGAGATGTAGGAGATGCGCAGGCCGGGACGCTGCCGGAGGATCTCATGGCCGATCGCATTGAGGAGGTGCGTCTTGCCCAGCCCCACGCCCCCGTACAGGAAGAGAGGGTTGTAGTGATGGGCGGTGGTGGTCGCCACGGCCGTACATGCGGCGTGGGCGAACTGGTTGGAGGCGCCCACGACGAAGCTCTCGAACGTGTACTTGGGGATGAGCGGGCCGTTCCGCTCGGGCGTCGGGATCTCCTGCAGCAGGGGGGCAGGGGGTGGTGGCACGTCTTTGTCCGCCCCCACCTGTATCGCGATCGTGAAGTCGCGCTGGGTCAGTGCGCGCAGCGTATCCCGGACCAGCCCGAGGTAGTGCTCGGTAAGCCACTCCTTGAAGAAGCGGTTGGGCGCTTCAAGCTCGACGACCCCCTGATCGAGGCGGAGGAGCCGGAGGGGGCGGAACCACGTATCGTAGGTCTGGGGATTGAGCTGATCGCGCACGGCCGCGAGCACCTCTTTCCAGAGCAACTCCATGCCTCTGCACCTCGTGATCCGTCGGGGGCGGGCCAGGAAAACGTACGTAAAAACAGGGAGTTAGCGAGGGCAAACCCGGCCAGTTACACACAGCACTATCCACAGCTGTTGACAAGTACCTTCTGTGTGTGGCGCCGCGTAGTTACCACGGCTACCGACGTCGTGTTCCACAGCACCGTGTGGAAGAAGAGAACGCCCGCGCCCACGGCAGGCGCGCGGCAGGACTCTTCCCCGGATTCCCTCGCGCACCGAGGAGGCGGATGCTACCAGACGAATTTCGGCTTTTCAAGCAGAGTATTCGCCCGCTGCACGTAGTGGTGGGGAGATTTGACCTTGACAACGCGTCGGCGCATTCTTTATGGTGCTTTTCTGCCAGCTAGGGGGCTCGATGAAACGCACCTTCCAACCGCATAACCTACGGCGAAAGCGCACGCACGGATTCCTGGCGCGCATGGAGACACCGGGAGGACGAGCCGTGCTGCGGAGGAGGCGGGCGAAAGGACGGAAGCGGTTGGCTGCCTGAACCTCCGCTGGGCCCGTGTGAGGGAGGCCGATGAAGCAGCACGGTCTGCCTCGGCAGGAGCGGGTTGGCCAACAGCAGGAGTTCCTTCGGATCCGCCGTCGCGGGACCCGCGCTGAGACTGCCCATTTCGTCGTCATTTTCTGCCCCAACCGCCGACCCTACTCCCGTCTTGGGCTCTCCGTGGGGAAGAAGGTCGGTCCCGCTGTCCAGCGGAACCGCCTGAAGCGCTTGCTCCGGGAGTTCTTCCGGCTGAACAAGGTGGGGCTTCCTCTCAGTCAGGACATCCTCATCATGGCGAAGCCCGAGGCGCGCGACCTGAGAGACTACGCTGCCGTGGTGCGTGAACTCTCCCGCTTTCTGGCCCGATCCGCGGGCGCCGCGCCATGAAGCTCACGGCGGTCAGGCAGGAGGGGATGAGGCTGTCAGTCCTCCGTATGCCGGCGGTGCTGGCCATCCGGCTCTACCGGTGGGCCGTGTCGCCGTTCCTGCCCCCGGCCTGTCGGTTCCTCCCGACCTGCGCGGAGTACGCCGAGCAGAGCTTCCGGCGCTTCCCCTTCAGCCAGGCCGTCTGGCTCAGCCTCAGCCGGCTCGCACGCTGCCATCCGTTCCACCCTGGTGGGTACGATCCCGTCCCGGACGGGCCGCAGCCGTCCCGCCGGAGGCGTTGACGTGGAGAAGCGCGCGCTGCTGGCCTTTGCCCTTTCCTTGCTGGTCCTGATCGTCTACCAGGCCTTCTTCACGCCGTCACGGCCACCCAAGGAGCCAGCCGGGGCGCCTGAAGGCCAGAAGGGCCCGGCCGGCCCTGCCACCCCCCCCCCCGCCCGGGTCCGTGGTCGCCCCCCCACCTGGCGGGCCGCCCGCACCGCCGAAAACTGGCGTGTCCCCGGGCCGCCCCCCCAGTCCTGTGGGGAGCATCCCCGAGGGTCCGGCAGCGGAGGCGGTGGTGACAGGGGACCTCTACACAGCCAGGATCACGTCGCTGGGGGGGCGGCTCAAGAGCTTTCGCCTGCACCGGTACCTGAGTCCGGGGAACCAGGCCACCCCCTTGGACATGGTCGCGCCCGGGGCGCAGGGCCTGATTCCCCTAGAGATCCAGCTGCTTCCGCTCGCGGGCGATCTGGGCGCAGCGGGCTTTTCCCTGAGTGCGCCCCGCGTGCAGCTGCAAGAGGGCCGCCCGGGCCGGCTTGCCCTGAGCTGGGCCGGCCGAGACCTGCGAGTGGTCAAGGAGCTGACGTTTCGCCCCGAGAACTACCTCGTGGAGCTCACCGTGGAGGTCCAGAATCGGGGGAGCGCGCCGGTCACCTATCAGATGGCGCTCGCCTGGGTGGGCAGCACCCACCCGCTCAGCCCGGACGAGGCCGACCGCTTTGCTGGACCGGTCGCCTTGACCGACGGGACGCTGGAACGTCTGGAGGTGAAGGACCTCAAGGCGCCGAAGACGTTGACGGGCAATATCCGGTGGGCCGGGAGCGAGAACAAGTACTTCATTGCCGCGATCGCGCCCCGGACGCCCAAGGCGGCGCAGGTCCAGGTCGAGCCCCTTTCACCGGATCAGGCCCGCACCTGGGTGATCGCCGCGCCGGCCACCCTCTCGCCGGGCGCGCAGGGGCGTTACCAGTACGCCCTGTACATCGGGCCCAAGGAGTACGATCGCTTGCGAGCCCTCAACCTGGGGCTCGAGGCCGCCATCGACTACTCGATCTGGGGGGTGGATATCTGGTGGATGGCCATGCCCCTGGTGGCCGTCCTGAACTTCTTCCACCGGTTCGCGGGTAACTACGGCCTCGCCATTATCCTGCTGACGGTGCTCATCAAGATCCTGTTCTGGCCCCTGACGCATAAGAGCTTCACCTCGATGAAGGAGATGCAGCGGCTCCAGCCCCAGATGCAGATGCTCCGTGAGCGCTACAAGAATGACCGGACCCGGCTGAACCAGGAGATGATGGAGCTCTACCGGGCCCATAAGGTGAACCCGCTGGGGGGGTGCCTTCCCCTGGCGCTCCAGATCCCGGTGTTCTTCGCGCTCTACCAGGTGCTCCTCGTTTCCATCGAGCTGCGGCGGGCCCCCTTCATCTGCTGGGAGAAGGAGCTGTTCTGGATCGGGCACGGGATCTGCGACCTGTCCGCCAAGGACCCCTCGTACGTCACCCCGATTCTCATGGGTGGCACCATGTTTGTCCAGCAGTGGATGACGCCGACCCCTGGGGACCCGACGCAGGCCAAGATCATGCTGGTCATGCCGCTGATCTTCACCGTCATGTTCCTGAATTTCCCATCCGGGCTCGTGCTGTACTGGCTGGTGCAGAATCTCCTGTCGATCGCCCAGCAGTCCTACATCAACCGGAAGCTCAAGCCAGCGTGAGCCTGCGCGCCAGGCTAACCCAATGTTCTCAGCTCATTGGCGGAGGCTGTTCCACGTGAAACAGAGTGAAGTAAAACGTGGCAAGCGCCGATAAAACAATATGGCGTGTAGGTTGCGGATGGGGGGGGCACATGTCTTGCTGCTGGTCTGGACTGTCACGAGCCCCCAGAGGGTGATGGCCTACGGATGGCGTGTTTGTTTGACCCGCTTCAGGGAGGGGAGGAATTTTTTCCTTGACAACCCAGGTACTTCGTCCTAAAAGGAGAAGAACGCGGTTTCAGATCTTACGCCTAATGCTTGAGACTACAGAGAGACCAACGCGACAGATAACTCTCCGATCCAGGCCGGGCGGCTCCGCCCGGCAGTTCCTCGTCGGCGCGGTGCTGCTCGCGATGCTCGTGCCTTGCGCACTCCCTGCCAAGGAATTGACGCGCGAAGACCTGGCGACCCTGGTTTCTCAGGACTTGGCTCAAGCCCGCGTGGTGGCCGACCGGTATATCTCCCGGGTCGGAGGGCTGACGGTGACCTACACCCTGGACCCGGTCCTGCAGACCCGTATGGCGGGGTTACTCCAGCGCTATCAGGTCCCCTACGGGGCGTTCGTGGCCCTGGAGCCGCGCACAGGCCGGGTTCTGGCCCTGGTAGGGGTTGAACGGCGAGGCGGCCTCTCCGTGCCGGTGGCGCTCCGCGCGACCTACCCGGCGGCGTCCCTGTTCAAGGTCATTACGGCTGCTGCCGCCCTGGAGGCGGCTGAGCTGCAACCCCAGAGCGAGATTACCTACCGGGGGAACCCCCTCCGGCTTGTCGCCTCGTCCCTGAAAGCGGACCCGCGGCGGGACCAGCGGACGATGACCCTGAGTGAGGCGTTGGCCCGCTCGAACAATGTCGTCTTCGGGAAGGTGGCGGTGCACCACCTCAACGCTGATCTCCTCAGGCGCTACGCCCAGGTCTTTGGGTTCAACCGCCCGATTCCGTTCGAGTTGCCCACGGAGACGAGCCGGGCCGCCATTGAAGACGGGGCGCTGGGCCTGGCCCGCACGGCGGCGGGGTTCGGGCCGGTCACGGTGAGCCCCCTGCATGCGGCCATGCTCGCGGCCGCCGTGGCCAACGGGGGCCTCATGATGCGGCCGTACTTGGTCGAGCGGGTGACGGATGCCCAGGGGCAGGTCCTGTACGAGGCCGCGCCGGAGCCCCTCACGATCCCGATCCAACCCGCGACGGCCGGGGCCCTCCGGGAGATGATGAAGGAGACGATCCGGATCGGCACCTCTCGCCGGGTCTTCCGTCCCTTCACCATGTCGCCGACCTTAGGGGAGATCCCGGTCGCCGGGAAGACCGGGACCCTGTCCGGTGAGAACCCCAAAGGCCACTACGAATGGTTTGCCGGATTTGCCCCGGCGTCCCAGCCGGAGATTGCGCTGGCCGCCCTGGTCATCAACCACCAGACCTGGCGCATCAAGGGGAACTTCGTGGCCCGGGAGGGGTTCACGGCCTACTTTGCGCCCGGACTCGTTGGGCAGGAGCAGGCCCCGCCCCCGATGGTCCGCAAGGCGGTGGCGAAGAAGCCCGTCAAGCGGGCCGCTGCTCGGAAGCGCGACCCCCGGCGTGATCAGTCCGCGGCGGGCCGGGTCCGATACGGCATCCGCTGAACGGCCCTTCTGCACGGGGTCGCCCCCCGCAGCCCAGGCGACCGCAGGGGGCAGTTGGCCAGGCCAGGCCCTGGCAGGCGGTCCTGAGGGAGGCGCTGGCGTATCTCGGCGTGAGTCTCCCCTCGACGGCGTGGGTGCAGTTGGCCCGGTACCTGGATGAACTCCAGCAGTGGAACCGGCGGATGAACCTCACCGCCCTGCGCGGGGACGCGGAGATCGCCCTCTTCCACTTCGCGGATTCACTCGCGCTGGCCCCGCAGCTCGCCCCCACCGAACCCCTGCTGGATATCGGGACCGGGGCCGGATTTCCCGGGCTCCCGGTGAAGCTGGCCCTCCCGGGGCTCCCGCTGACCCTCCTGGAGGCCACCGCGAAGAAGGTCAGCTTCCTGCGGCATCTGGTCCGGGTCCTGGGGCTCCGCGGGGTGACGGTGCTGGACGGGCGGGCCGAGGCGCTCGGCGCCGTCCCGGGTCTCCAGGCCGCGTTCGGGGCTGTGACCGCCCGGGCCCTCGGCGATCTGCCCAAGACCGTACGGCTCGGAGCCCCCTTCCTGCGCCCCGGGGGACGCCTCCTGGCCATGCGCGGGAGCCAGGGCCCCGTTGAGGTGAGAGAGGCCGCGGTAGCCGTGGGGCAGGCCGGGCTCATCGCGGAGGCGGTGATCCCCTATCGGCTCCCGGGGCTACGGGCTCCCCGGCACCTCGTCGTGCTCCGACGGCCCCGGGTGTTCCACGTGGAACAGTGAGGGGGCATGGACCGGCTGCTCGCCATTGCCAACCAGAAGGGCGGGGTCGGGAAGACCACCACGGCCATCAACCTCGCGGCCTCTCTGGCGCACCTCGGCCACCGCTGCCTCCTCGTAGACCTCGACCCGCAAGGGAACGCCACGAGCGGCCTGGGCCTGCCCCGAGAGGGCGACTCCATCTATCAGGCGCTGATCGGGAAGCGGGAGATCAAGGAGCTCATCCGCCCGACGGGCGTGCCCAACCTGGAGGTCATCCCCTCGCAGATCGAGCTGATCGGTGCCGAGGTCGAGCTGGTGAGCCTGTGGGCCCGGGAGTCTCGCCTGGCGAGCGCCGTGGTGGATGTGGTGAGCCAGTACGCGTTCGTGCTGATCGACTGCCCCCCCTCCCTCGGGCTCCTGACGGTCAATGCCCTCACCGCCGCCCACGGGGTGATCATCCCGCTGCAGTGCGAGTTCTACGCCCTGGAGGGGCTTGCCCAGCTCCTGCGGACGATCAAGCTGGTGAAGGCCCGCCTGAACCCGCGGCTGGAGGTGGTGGGACTGCTGCTGACCATGTTTGACCCGCGGACCACCCTGTGCCACCAGGTGGAGCGGGAGGTGCGGGGCCGCTTCGGGGACAAGACGTTTCGCACGGTCATCCCCCGGAACGTGCGGCTGGGCGAGGCGCCGAGCTTTGGAAAACCGGTCCTCGTCTATGATCCGACATGCCGGGGCGCGACCAGTTACCTGGACCTGGCCAGGGAGCTGCTGGACAGGGAGGGGGGACATCGTGGCTGAACGACAGGCCCTGGGCCGGGGACTCGAGGCTCTCTTTCCGGAGGTGGGGCTCGAGGATCGGCCGGTCATCATGGGCTGCCCGATCGAGCAGGTCGTGCCCAACCGCTTCCAGCCCCGGCGCCGCTTCGATCCGGAGCGGCTCCGGGAGCTGGCCGAGTCGGTGAAGAGCGCGGGCGTGGTCGAGCCGCTCATCGTCCGGCGGGCGACCGAGGGCTATGAGCTGATCGCCGGCGAGCGACGGTGGCGGGCCGCCCAGCTCGCGGGGCTCGCCGAGGTGCCGGTCGTGGTCCGGGAGGTGAGCGACCGCGAGGCCCTCCAGCTCACGCTCGTAGAGAACGTCCAGCGGGAGGACCTCAATGCCCTGGAGCTGGCCGAGGCCTACCAGCGGCTGCTCACGGAGTTCGAGCTGACACAGGAGGCGCTCGCGGCCTGGCTGGGCAAGGACCGGGCGACCATTGCCAACCACCTGCGGCTGCTCAAGCTCCCGCGGGAGGTCAAGGATGCCCTGATCGAGGGGCGCATCACCATGGGGCATGCGCGGGCCCTGCTGGCCCTGGAGTCCCCGGGGCGGCAGCGGGAAGCGCTCGCAGAAATCCTCCGGCGCGACCTCTCGGTCCGGGGCGCGGAGCAGCTCGTGCAGCGCTTGCGGCCCCCTGGGGCGCTGGTCCGCCCGGTGCCGCGGCGTGACCCGAACCTGCGGGCAGCCGAGGAGAGCCTGCGCCGGGCGCTCGGCACCAAGGTCCGCATCAAGGGGCGAGCCGGCCGCGGGACGATCGAGATCGCCTACTACTCGGCCCCGGAGCTGCAACGCCTGATCGAGCTGTTACGGGGTGCCCGCTGACTGCTCAACGGCGGTCCCGGGCCTCGAACACCGCCCTGACCGAAACCCGGAACCCGCCCCAGCCCGGCGGAAAACTGTTGACACTGCGCGAAGGGCTGTGATTACGTAGCGGCATCAACTCACCGGGCAGTGGCCGCCTAACTAGCTGATACCACAGTGGAAAATTCGACTGATGATCGCTGTTGACGCGACCCTCCTCGTGCAGCTCGTCGCCTTCCTGCTGCTCCTGGTCTTCATGAATGTCCTCCTCTTCAAGCCGCTCCTCCGGTTGCTGGAGGCCAGAAAGAGGCGCGTGGAGGGGACCCTGGCCGCCGCTCAGCAACTGGAGCAGGAGACCCAGCGACTGGTGGCCGAATACGAGGCGAAGCTCCAGCAGGCGCGAGAGCAGGCCGCGAGCGAGCGGGAGCAGCTCCTCGAGCAGGCGGTCAGCCGGACGCAGGTGATGCTCCGGGATGCGGCGGCGGAAGCAGAAGCCCGCCTCGACGAAGGCCGTAGGGCGATCGCCCGTGATGTGGCGGACGCGCAGGTCGAGCTGCGGCGCCAGGCAGAGGAGCTCGCCCGGGAGATTGCCCAGAAGCTGCTTGGCCGGAGGCTCGGATGAGCCGCCCCCTGAGGGTGTGGCCCCTGGTGTTGGTCGTGGCCGTGCTGGTCGTGGGAGGCGGTCCCGGGGCGAGCGGGCTCAGCCCGGCCATCGCCGATGCCCTCACCGCGCCCGCCCAAGAAGCGGCGAGGCCCGAGGAGCCGCACGGGCCCTCGCCGGCCGAGCTCTTCTGGCCGGCGATCAACTTCGCCATCCTGGCCGGGGCGCTCTACGCCGCCCTGCGCCGGCCCGTCCAGAACTTCCTGCTCGAGCGGCGGGCCACGATCAGCCGCCGGATCGAAGAGGCGACGGAGGCGCGGGCCGCGGCTGAGGCGCGGCACCGGGAGTACCGGGAGCGACTGGCGCGGGCCCAGCAGGCTGTGGAGGAGATCCTCCGGCACGCGCTGGTGGACGCGCGGGAGGAGGCGGCCCGCCTGGAGCGCGAGGCGCAGCGGGCGGCTGAGCGGATCCGCCGGCAGGCGCAGCTCACCGTGGAACAGGAGGTGCGCCAGGCGCGGGCGGTGCTGGCGGACGAGGTGGCCGCGCGCTGCCTGCGGTTGGCCGAGGAGCTGTTGCGCGCGCATCTGCAGCCGGCGGACCACGAGCGGCTCCAGGCGCGGTACCTGGAGCGGCTGGCCGCGCTGCCGGCCGGGGCGACGGGGGGAGGCCGGTGACCCGGAAGGCCGTGGCCGTGCGGTACGCCAAGGCCCTGGTCCAACTGGGCGCGACCGACCAGGAGCGCGCCGCGCTCGGGCGCGAGCTCGAGACCGTGCTCGAGGCGATGCGCCTGTGCCCGGAGCTCCGGGGGGCACTGGAGAGCCCCGCCTTTGATCCGGAGAGCCGCAAGCGGGTGGCCGGGGAGCTGGCCGCGCGCCTCAGCCTCTCGCGCCTGGTCCGCAACACCCTGGCCTTCCTGATCGACCGCGGGCGGATGAGCCAGTTCCCGGAGATCGTCGAGGTCTACCGCGCCCTGGCGGACGAGGCCGCGGGGCGCGTCCGGGCACAGGTCCATACGGCGGCGCCGCTCTCCGAGGAGCGGCTCCAGGGGCTGCAGGCGGCCCTGGCCCGGGCCACCGGCCGGGAGGTGCAGATGAGCGCGGAGACCGTCCCGGCGCTGCTCGGGGGGCTCGTGGTCCAGATCGGCGATACAGTCTACGATGGCAGCCTGAGGAGCCAGCTGCTGGCCCTGGGCGAGCGGCTCCGGCGGGCCGGGCTCTAGGGCGCGCCCGCGGTGGTGGACGAGAGGAGCACGCATGCAGATCCGAGCTGAAGAGATCAGCGCGATCATCCGGAAGCAGATCGAGCAGTACGATGTCCGGGTCGAGGTCAGTGAGACCGGCACCGTGCTCTCCGTGGGGGACGGCATTGCCCGCGTCTACGGCCTGGAGAAGGCCATGGCCGGCGAGATGCTGGAGTTCCCGCACGGGATCTACGGGATGGTGCTGAACCTCGAGGAGGACAACGTCGGCGTGGCGGTGCTGGGCGAGGACTTCCTCATCAAGGAGGGGGACCTCGTCAAGCGGACCGGCCGCATCGTGGAGGTCCCGGTGGGCGAGGCCCTGGTGGGCCGGGTCGTCAACGCCCTCGGGACGCCCATCGACGGCAAGGGGCCGATCGAGGCCGCGCGGCGGCGGAAGGTGGAGATCAAGGCGCCGGGGATCGTGTGGCGGCGCCCGGTGAGCCAGCCGCTGCAGACCGGGATCAAGGCCATCGACTCCATGATCCCCATCGGCCGCGGGCAGCGGGAGCTGATCATCGGCGACCGGCAGACCGGCAAGACGGCCCTGGTCGTGGACACGATCATCAACCAGCGGGGCGGCGACGTGTTGTGCATCTACGTGGCCATCGGCCAGAAGCGGTCAACCGTCGCCCAGGTCATCGACAAGCTCCAGGCCT
>JACPFL010000121.1 GCA_016183025.1 Deltaproteobacteria bacterium
AGCGG
Source organism: Deltaproteobacteria bacterium (assembly GCA_016183025.1). Taxonomy (GTDB): domain Bacteria; phylum Desulfobacterota; class JACPFL01; order JACPFL01; family JACPFL01; genus JACPFL01. The sequence continues at coordinate 6 of JACPFL010000121.1, forward strand.
CGTGACCGAGATCCCCAGGGAGGTCAGGAGCACGAGCCCGCCGATGACGAGGATACTCCCCCGGATAAAGGTCTGGGTGAGGCCGGTGACCGGGAGCGCCGTCTCCTGGCGCGCGGCATACCGGACGAAGGCGCGGCCCCCCACGTTGGCCGAGACCAGCGTGACAGAGAGGATGATCAGGACGTGGAGCAGGACCGTCGCGGCCGACACGAGCCGGGGCGGGAGATCGGAGATGTCCACGGCGACATAGAGGGCAACAGCCAGGACCCAGAAGAGGGAGGGGACCCGCACGGTCGCCGTGATCTCGTCGTCGAGCTGCCCAGGGGGGAGGGCGGCCCAGCGGCGCAATTGCCGGAGCCCCGCCGCGCGCAGCAGCAGGCCGACCACCAGCACGATGACGAAGGTCACGAACGGGCCGAGCGCCGGCACCGCCGTCTCCCAGCGATCCAGTCCCAGCCACTCGATCATGCGTGCCCCGCGATCACGGTCTCCCCTGGAGGCCCAGCTCTATGCCGGCCCCCGGCCAGGCGCGGGCTGCAGCCAGCCCGCCCACATCTCGTCCATTGATAATGGATCACGCCCGGGGTGTCAAACCGCGCGGGCGGGTGCCGGGCCTTGACCCGTGCGCGGGCCGGCCAGTATAGTGCGGGCGGGACTGTCATCATGGATGCGCGCACGCTGCAGGTACGGCAGATCTTCAAGGGCAGGGTGCTCCAGCTCAACCTCGAGCAGGTCTGTCTCCCCAACGGGGTCGAGGCGACCATGGAGGTCATCCGCCACTCCGGCGCGGCGGCCGTCCTCCCCATGCTCGACCACGACCGGGTGCTCCTGATCCGGCAGTACCGGCACGCGGTCGGCGGCTTCATCTGGGAGGTGCCGGCCGGGCGCCTGGACCAGGGAGAGGACCCTGCGGCCTGCGCGGCCCGTGAGCTGGAGGAGGAGGTCGGGTACCGGGCTGGCCGGCTCGAGAAGCTGGGGGAGATCCTGACCACTCCGGGCTTCTGCGACGAGCGCATCCATCTCTTCCTCGCCACGGACCTCAAGCCCGTCCCCACCAACCGCGAGCACGACGAGGTCATGGAGGTGGAGGCGCTCCGGCTGTCCGACGCGCTGGGGATGGTGCGCAGCGGGGCGATTGCGGACGCCAAGACCATCGTCTCCCTGCACGCCGCCCTCCTGGCTGACGGGCCATCGGATGCGCGCAGAGGCGCCCCGTGAGACGGTGCCACGCGTGCCACAAGGAGGTCCAGCTCGAAGGGAAGGTCGGGCGGCGAGAGCCCTGCCCTCACTGCGGAGCGGACCTCCACTGCTGTCTGAACTGCCGCTTCTACGACGAGCATGCCCACAACCAGTGCCGGGAGCCGCTGGCCGAATGGGTGCCGTCCAAGGACCGGGCCAACCTCTGTGACTACTTCGAGTTCCTGGAGGGCCGCGCGCAGATCGGCCCTTCCGATCGCGACAAGGCCGAAGCGCTCTGGCGGGAGCTGTTCAAGAAGAAGTCGCCCGGATCCGTGTGACCTCATAGAGACAGAGCCGTCCCAGTACTGTGTTCACCTTGTCCCATATCGTCGCGCCAGCGCTAGACGGCTGATCATGTTTTATTTTTAGTCCTGTAAGTCCAGTGCGAGTGTGACACAATTGACGCATTTCTGTTAATAAAACATCGCAATTGTTTAGAGAAGATTGAGGCAGGCCCTGAGCCATGGACACCGTAACCACCTGAACGAAAAGATATTTTCAGGAGATTAGACTTGCCGATGCAAAACGGGGCACGAATCTTGGAGTACTCTGGCCTATTCGCGGGGCACCCGGGCGTCGGCCCAAGCCAGACTGAGGAGGACGGGGGTAAGGATGCCGGGGGTAGGACCGCAGAACAGGGAGGTTCAAGACGTGAAGTGTCCGAGATGTCAGGCCCGGATGACGGGCGAGCGGCTGAACGAATCCGGGGTGGAGGTCTCCTGGTGGCGCTGCATCACCTGCGGGGAGATCCTGGACTCCGTGATCCTGGAGAACCGGCAGCGACCGGCTGGAAAGCGGCGGGCGGCCGTCGCCTGACCAGGGGCTCAATGCAAATCGAACCGCTCCGCCATGAGCCGCCTGAAGCGCGGCTGGTAGACCAGGTCGAAGACGTGCCCCTTCCCCGGGAACAGGCTCTCTGCCAGACGCCTGGCGGCCCCCACCAGCTTGGAGGCCTCCTCGACCGTCAGCGCTTCCTGGGCGATGATCTGCAGGGTCAGGTCCACGCAGAAGCGCAGCTGGCGCAGACGCCGCTCCTCGTCCGCTAGCTCCTCCCGCGTGGGCAGCCGCGCGCCCGGCCGCTGCCCTCCCCCTCGCGCGGCCGGCTCAGCCACGACGTCCCGCATCGATCATCCGCCCGACGGTCTCCACGTCGTCGATCTCCTCTGCCCCCTTGTCCTCCCGGACGCGCAGGATCCGGGGAAAGCGCAGGGCGTAGCCGCTCTCGTGCCGCCCGCTGCGCTGGACCGCGTCGAAGGCGACCTCGAGCACGACGGTCGGCTCCACCACCTTGCGCCACCCCTGGTCCTCGATCGTGTGGCTCAGGAAGTACGCGGTAAGCTGCTGGATCTCGCGGTCGGTGAGCCCTGAGTAGGCCTTGCCGATGTTCACCAGGCGCTCGCCGTTGCGCACCGCGAACGTGTAGTCCGAGAGCACCCCGCGGCGCTTGCCGTGGCCGTACTCCACCGCGGTGACCACCACGTCGAGGGTGGCCAGGGGGCGCTTCATCTTCAGCCACCCCATTCCCCGCTTCCCCGGATGATAGACCGATCCCGGGGCCTTCAGCATGAGCCCTTCGTTCCCCCGCGCCCGGCAGGCCTCGAACAGCGCCTCCAGCCGCTCGGGCTCCTGGATCTCATCCGAGGCCGCGAGCCGGGCCGGGGCTGGCAGCGTCAGCCCGGCGAGGCGGGCCTTCCGGACCCGCAGCGGCTCCCGCAGCAGCAGCTCCCCGTCCAGGTAGAGCAGGTCAAACGCGAAGAACACCACCGGCACCTCGCCCAGGAGCCCCGGGGAGACGGCTTTGCGCCCGAGCCGGGCCTGGAGCTTCGCGAACGGCAGGGCCCGTCCGGCCCGGTAGGCCACCAGCTCACCGTCCAGGATGACGTCGTGGCCGAGCCCGGCCACCGGGCTCAGCTCCGGGAACCGGTGGGTGACCTCGTCGAGGGTCCGCGAGAAGATCCGGTGCTCCCCCCCGCGGGTGTGCACCTGGGCCCGGATGCCGTCGTATTTGTCCTCGACGATGGCGGTCCCGCCCATGTCAGCCAGGGCCTGGGCCCCTGACGGCGCAGGGCTGGCCAGCATGAATTTCAAGGGGTGGAACAGCCGCAGCTCCACCGCGTGGAGGCGCCCCTGGCGTGCCCGGACCGCCGTCTCCCCGATGTCACCGAGGAGCATGTTCGCCCATTCGACCTCACCCTGAGGCGCGCCGAAGGCCCGGGCGATGGCTTCCTCGACCAGCTCTTCCTTCAGCCCGATCCGGAGGTCCGAGGTCATGACCTTGACCGCGAACTTCCCCTCACCCGGGGCGAGGGCCCGGAGCAGGGCGATCAGCCGCCCGAGCTTGCGCTTTTCGCCTTGCAGCGCTGCGAGCTCTTCGAAAGCCCCCCGCACCTGCCGCAGGGTCAGCCCCTCGGGCGCAGTCCGGCCGGCGAGCAGCTCCTCGGCGGCGCCCCCCAGGTCTCCCCAGCGCCGGTAGGCCTCCCAGAGGCGCTCCTCCTCCACGCCGGCCAGGGCGAGCACGGCCCTGACGATGAGCGCCCCGCCCACGTTGAGGGTGCGCATCTCGCTGAGGGGGAAGGGGCGCCCGGTCAGGAAGGTGCAGGCGGCCCGCAACTCCTCATCGCCCAGGGTGGCCAGGTAGCTCCCCAGCAGCCCCACCTTCTCGAGTTTCTTGGTCGTGGCCCCGATGGCCTCAGAGATCTCGGCGAACCGTTTCATCCGCCGCTCCCGCCGAGGCTCGCGCGCCAGCGCGCGTCCAGCTCCGCCGTCCCGACGCCGGCGCGCCGCTGCAACGCGTCGTCCAGCGCCGCGCCGCGAGCGACCTCCGCCAGGAGATCGGGCAGCACCCCAGGGGCCTGCCGCGTGACCAGAAAGCGGACGACCGCCAGGCTCTGCTGGTAGGCCAGCTCCGCGGCGCGCGCGTCCAGCTCGGCAAACGGCCCCTCGAGCTGCCGCAGCGGCGCCAGGGTCCCGCCTCGGTGCGCAGCGACCAGGGCCCCCTGGTCCTCCTGCGCGCCCTCCTCGAGCTGGGCCACCCCCTCGTGGAACCAGGTGGGCAGCCGGAGGCCGGCCACCTGCACGAGCAGGACGTGAACGTACTCGTGGGTCACCACCCGGCGCAGCAACCCCTCCTGCCCGGCGAGTCCCTGGATCGGCAGGCGGACCTTCCCATCGTAGATGGCCCGCATCCAGGCCGGAGCCCGAGTCACGTCGCGGAACTGCTGATTGGAGTAGAGCACCACCTCGATCTCGCGGCGGGGGTGCTGCCCGAGGCGCAGCCCCACCCGGGAGGCGGCCTCCTCCAGCAGGGACAGGACCACGTAGGCCGCCCGCTCGTTGGCCGCGCCCTCGTACTTCACCCGAAAGAGACGCGAGGTCGCCCGCTGAAACTCCGCCTCGGTCTGCTGCTCACGTTCCAGGCGGGCCACCCTGGCGCGCACGCCCTGGGCGTCGGGGACCCGCTGGAGGTAGGTCCGGTAGTGCCCCAGGGCCGCCCGCGGGTTCTGTTGGCGTTCGTACAGCTCGCCCAGGACGCGGAAGACCTCGGGCTCCTGGCCCTGCCCGCTGTAGCGCTCCAGCTCCCGAATGGCGTCGGCATCCTCGCCCGCCCTGGCGTACGCCAGCCCGAGGTTGCGGCGCAGGATAGGCTCATCTGGGACCAGGCTGACCGCCTCCGCGAACCGCGTGACGGCCTCTCTGCCCTGCCCCTTGCGGAGCAGCTCGATCCCCTCACGGGTCAGCTCGACCGCCCTGCCGCGGGCATCACCTGCGGTCTGGGCTTCGGGGAGCCTCGGGGCGGGCACCTGCACGGCCGCTGGGGATTCAAGCCCCGGGCTGGCAGAGGACGGAGTCCCGGCACCGGGGACAGTCTCGGAGGCCTGGTCAGCCGGCAGGGGCCGAGGGGCTCTGGAAGCGTCCGGTTCCTGCCCGACCTGGCGCGGGGACAACCGCCCAGGGAACGCTCCCTCCTGGTGCCCCCACTGGACGAGCAGCAGGCCCCCGGCCAGGACAACCAGAAAGGCCAGCAGCGCAAGGGCGCCACGCATCAATTCGAAGCCCGGCCCCTGGTCCGGATTCCGGAGGGGGCCCTCTCTGCTATCTGCCCGTCCGCACGGAGGTTGCCCATGGCAGGCCCCTTGCTCCACCCGGCCGCGGCACCATCAGCCCGCACCCCGACCAGGAGGAAGGCCATGTTGCTCCGCTTCAAGACCCCGATTGCCGGGAGCCCCGACCACAAGCTGGCCGACGTGGAGCTGGTCTTCACGAGCGGGATGCTGGCCGGCCTGAAGCTGGTCGGCATCTCCCTCTGGACGATCAAGGACGGAGGGCTCGGGATCACCTTCCCCTCCCGCCGCTACCAGCAAGGCGGCCAGGTCCGATTCTACTCCTTTCTGCAGGGCTGCGGAGGCCAGGCCGACAACCCGGTGGCCCGCCTGCGCAGCCATATCCAGGGGGAGTTCAGTCGCTTCCAGGCGCTCGGGGACCAGGCCTATCACCAGGCGCTCGTGGCCTGGGAGCAGAACGGGCAGGACTCAGGCGGGTGAGCCCGCCGGGGCCTTGCGCAGGGTCACCCACAGCCCGTGGGCCCGGCTGACCCCAGCCACCTGTCGGGTCAGGCCGGCCCGGGCGAGCAGGGCCTCCAGCTCCTTCTCGCCGAGCACGCGCTTGCCCAGGCGGCGGTTCAGCTCGTGGCTCTGCTGCAGGTAGCGCTCGATGAGCGCGTCGGGCGCGTCACGGCCAAACCCGCCCCCCGCCAGGGCCATCCCGCCTGGGCGCAGGAC
>JACPFL010000122.1:0-2256 GCA_016183025.1 Deltaproteobacteria bacterium
CTTGGCCTGCGCGATCTGGCGCAGCGTGCGGCCGAACATTGTGAGGATCACCGGCACCACGGTCCCACTCTCCCGGAGCTGACGCAGCAGGTCCAGAGCCCGGTGCTCGTGGTCCCCGCCCTTCCCCTTGCCGATGTCGTGAAGCAGCGCCCCGAGGTACAGGACCTCGGGCGCCGGCACCTCGGCCATCAACGCGGGGAGCTGCGGGTCCTGCTCGCCAGCCCTCCCGTCCCGCAGGCGTTCGATCTCCTCCACCGCCTGAATGGAGTGCTGGTCCACGGTGTACACGTGGTACATCTCGTACTGGACCTGGCAGTAGAGGCTCCCGAACTCCGGGAGGTAGGCCCCGAGCACCTGGAGCCGGTTCATCTGGCGCAGGGCGCGCGCCACCCCCCGCCTCACGCCGAGGATGCTGCGGAACAGCCTGGCGGCCTCGGCCGAGGCGCGCAGCTCGGGCGCGGCCGCGGGGAGGGCGGCCAGGATCTGTTCCTGGGTGGTGCTGTCCAGCTCCGCGTCGTGCTCCTGACAGAGCGCGAAGGCGCGGAGCAGGTTCAGGGGGTCCCACCAGAGGGCCTCCAGGTCCGCACGGATCAGCCCGCCGGACAGGGTGAAGCCAGGGGCCAGGGGGAGGATTTCGGTCGACCCTGCTCCCGGGCGGCTGGCGCGGGCGATGAGCAGGGTGGAGTAGTACTCGACCTCGGCGGCCACCTGGTAGTAGGCCTGCAGGAACTGTTCGCCGCCCTGATGACCGGGCCGGTCCTCGTAGCCGAACTCCCGGGCGACCTTGGCCTGGAGCTCGAACGTCAACTGGTCGGCCTTGCGCCCGCTGGCGTAGTGGAGGGCGTTGCGCACCCGCCAGAGGAACTCTAGGGCACGCTCCACGGCCAGACGCTCCTTCTCGGAGACCACCCCGCGGGCCTGGAGCTCCCGGAGGTCCAGCCCGCCGAACCGCGCGCGCGCGATCCAGATGGCTGTCTGGATGTCCCGGAGCCCGCCCTCCCCCTCCTTCACGTGCGGCTCGAGCATGTAGACCGAGGAGCCGGACTTCTCGCGCCGCTCGGCCTGCTCCTCGAGCTTGCGGCGGATGAACCCCTCGCGGTCCGGCCCGATCACTTCCCGCTCCAGGGCCCGGGCCAGCGCTGCAGCCAGCCCCTCGTCGCCGGCCAGGCAGCGCAGGTCCAGCAGGGCGGTGCAGGTCCGCAGGTCAGCTCGGGCCACCTCCAGACACTCCGATACGGTCCGGACGCTCCAGCCGACCTCCAACCCGGCGTCCACCAGCGGGTAGTACACCCCATGGGCCAGCGGCTCCACCGCGTCCCGGCTCGTCTCCTCATGGAGGAGGATCAGGTCGATGTCCGAGCCGGGGCTGAGCTCACCCCGGCCATACCCCCCGTTGGCGACCAGGGCCACCCGCCCGGCTGGCAGGATCCTGGCCCGCTTCACCGCCAGCTCGAACAGGGTTCGCAGGAGGCCGTCCATCAGGACGGCCCGTGCCGCGACTCCCTCGTGCCCTCCGGCCCCGGCTCGGTGCCGGGCCTCCAACCAGGCAGACCCCTGTCGGACGCACTCTCGGGTGCGCTCCACGATCTGGCGGGTCACCTCGTCGGGCGGGCCGAGCAGGTCGATGCCGGCGAACCAGGCCGCCGGAGCCGGCAGGACGGACGCCGAGGGGGAGGTCATGGGGCAGGCTGGGGGCGAGCTCCGGCCAGGAACTCGCGGATCCCATCGCGAATCGCCTCGCTCAGCCGGTCGAGGTACTGCTGGTCCCGCAGCCGGCGCGCCTCGCGGGCGCTGTTGATGAAGGCGACCTCGGCCAGGATGCTCGGCATCCGGGCCCCGCGCAGGACGTAGAAGGGCGCCTGCTTCACGCCCAGGTCGCGCACCGGGCTGAAGTGGCGCGCGACCCCGCTGACCAGGGCGTGATGCACCGCTCGGGCCAGCACGCTGTCCTGGGCCTTCTCGGTATTGAGCAGCAGGTCATTGAGCCAGTTGTTGAGGACGAGCTTGTTGGGCACGGACGCGTTCTCGCGCGCGGCCACCTCCAGCGCCCTCCGGTCGCTGGTGAATCCGAGGTAGTAGGTCTCGATCCCGTGCAGGGTCCCGTTGGGGCTCGAGTTCGTGTGGAGCGAGACAAAGAGGTCCGCGTTGCGCTCGTTGGCCAGGGCCGTGCGCTCGTGCAGATCGAGGAAGGCGTCGCCGCGCCGCGTGAGGATCACCTCATAGCCCAGCTCCTCGCGCAGGCGGGCCTCGAGACGC
>JACPFL010000122.1:2266-21888 GCA_016183025.1 Deltaproteobacteria bacterium
TGGAGGCCCCCGGGGCCCACCGCGCCGGGATCTTTCCCCCCGTGTCCGGGATCCAGGACGATGCGGGGGGGGCGCGCGCCATTCTTCCGGCCGCTGTTTTCCCCGGGGCGACCGCCCGCCCCCTCCGGCATCGCTCTGCCGGCCTCGGGCCCTGCGGCTGCGGAGGGCCCGGCCGGATTCGCCGCATCCCCCCGAGCATCGGGCGAGGGGCGGGCCTCCTGGGGCCGGACCTCGAGGACAAGGCGGGCCGGTCCCTGAAGGGCCCGGATCACGTAGCTTCCGGGCTGCTCCAGGTCCAGGACCACCCGGACCACCTCTCGGCTGAACTGCCCGGCCCGGACGCTCCGAACCAGCCCGTTTCCGACCGGCCGGGGCCGGCCCAGCCGGCCCGGCAGGCGAGCCGGCTGGAGGTCCACGTACAGCCGGGAGGGGAGATGGGCCCGGCTATCTGCCTCGAGCTGCCGCACGACGAGCAGGCCGGCGAGCAGGACGAGGACACGCGCCACCGGGCGCTCGTGCGCTAGCATTCCCGCTCGGCCTCCTCCTTCAGCTCGCTCAGCTTCAGCAGGGCCTGCAGGGGCGTGAGCTGCTCCAGGTCCAGCCGCCGCAGATCCCGCCGGAGCGGATCCTCCTCCCGCTGGAACAGGCCGAGCTGTCGGGGGCCGGCCGGAGGCGGCTCACCGGGCGACGAGGCGATCCGCGGAAGCCCAATCTCGTTGAACTCCCCCCGCTCGAGGTTGACCAGGACCTCCTTGGCCCGCGCGATGACGGGCTCCGGGAGCCCGGCCAGGCGGGCCACCTGGATCCCGTAGCTCCGGCTCGAGGACCCCTCCACCAGCTTGCGCAGGAAGATGAGCTGGTCGTTCCACTCGCGCACCGCCAGGTTGAAGTTCCGGGCGCGCGGGCGGGTCAGGGCCAGCTCCGTCAGCTCGTGGTAGTGGGTGGCGAAGAGCGTCCGGGCCTGCAGCCGTGGGTGGTCGTGGATGTGCTCGGCGACGGCCCAGGCCAGGCTGAGGCCGTCGAAGGTGCTGGTGCCCCGGCCGATCTCGTCCAGGATGATCAGGCTCCGGCGGGTGGCGTTGCGCAGGATGGAGGCAGTCTCGCACATCTCGACCATGAACGTGGACTGGCCCCGGGCCAGGTTGTCGGAGGCGCCCACCCGGGTGAAGATCCGGTCCACCACCCCGACGCTGGCCTCCCGGGCTGGCACGCAGCTCCCGACCTGGGCCAGGAGCACGATCAGGGCGACCTGGCGAAGGATGGTGGACTTGCCGGCCATGTTCGGCCCGGTGATGATGAGGAGCTGCTGGGTCTCACAATCCAGCTCGACGTCGTTGGGGACGAATCGCTCTCCCAGTCCCATCCGCTCCACCACGGGGTGGCGCCCCTCGACGATGGCGATCCGCTCCCCGGCGTCCACAGTCGGGCGGACGTAGCGCCCCTCCTCCGCGACTTCAGCCAGGGCCAGCAGGACGTCGGCCCGGGCCACGGCGGCGGCCGAGGCCTGGATCCGCCGTCCCTGGGCCGCGGCCCGGTCCCGGAGCTCGGTGAAGAGCTGCCACTCCAGCTCATTGCGCTTCTCGTCGGCCCCGAGGACCTTGGACTCGTAGCTCTTCAGGTCCGGGGTGATGAAGCGTTCCGCATTGAGCAGCGTCTGCTTGCGGATGTACTCCGGCGGGACCAGGTGGAGGTTCGGGCGGGTGACCTCGATGTAGTAGCCGAAGACCTTGTTGAAGCCCACCTTGAGGGAGGGGATCCCCGCGCGCTGCCGTTCCTGGGCCTCCAGCCCGGCGATCCAGTCCTTCCCCTCCCGGGCCGCGGCCATCAGCTCGTCCAGCAGGCCATTATATCCTGGCCGGATGATGCCGCCCTCGCGCGTGGTCAGCGGCGCGTCCTCCCGCAGGGCCCGCTCCAGCAGCTCCGCCAGCTCGGTCGGCGGGTCCACCTCCGGCTGCAGCGCCCTCCACAGCAGGGCCTGCAGCGCCCCGAGCCGCTCTTTGAGCGCGGGCAGGCGCTGGAGCGACTGTTTCAGGGCCACGAGGTCCCGCGGGGTGGCATGGCCCAGGACGACCCGGCTGTTCAGGCGCTCGAGGTCATGGACCCCTCGCAGGAGCTCGCGCAGTTCGTGCCGGAGCTTCCGGGCGCCCTTCGCCTCCTCGACGGCATCCAGACGGGCGTTGATGGCCACGATGTCCTGGAGGGGATAGGTGAGCCAGGCCCGCAGCAGCCGTCCCCCCATGGCCGTGACGGTCTGATCGAGCACCCCCAGGAGGCTGGCCTTCCGGGAGCCCTCGCGCAGGCTCGCGAAGACCTCCAGGTTCTCCATGGTGGTCCCGTCCACCACCATGGCCTGCCCCGGGCTGTAGACCTGAGGGGGCTGCAGGTGCGCCAGCCCGCCGGCCAGCGCCTCCCGGGCGTAGTGGAGCACCCCGCCCGCGGCGCGCACCGCCTCCCGCATCCCGCGCAGGCCGAAGGCCTCCAGGCCGCTCACCCGGAACTGGTCGCAGAGCAGCGCGGCCGCGTACTCCCCGGCGAAGTAGTCGTCCTCCAGGGCCGTCACCACGCAGGCCGGCGCGCGCTCGAGCAGCGCCCGGAAGGATGGCTCGGCCTGGGTCCCTCGGGGCACCACCAGCTCGCGCGGGGCGATCCGCTCCACCTCCTCGAAGAGCCCCGGCCCGTCGTGGAGCTCGCAGGCGCGGAACTCCCCGGTGGAGATATCGAGCGTCGCCAGGCCGGTGGCCTGACGCCCCGGCGCCACGGCGAGCAGGAAGTTATTGGCCTTGGCCTCCAGCCCCTCCGGGTCGGTCACGAGCCCGGGCGTGATCACCCGCACCACCTGGCGGCGCACGAGCCCGACGGCCTCCCGGGGATCCTCGACCTGCTCGCAGAGGGCGACCCGGAAGCCCCGGCTGATGAGCCGGGCGATGTACGGGCCCGCTGCATGGTAGGGCACGCCGCACATCGGGACCTTCTCCTCCCGATGCCGGTCGCGGGTGGTCAGGGCGATCTCCAGGATCCCCGAGGCCACCTCGGCGTCCTCGAAGAACATCTCGTAGAAGTCGCCCAGGCGGAAGAAGAGGATGGCGTCGGGGTGCTGGGCCTTGACGTCCTGGTACTGGCGCATGAGGGGGGTCACGTCAGTCATCAGGAGTTCCCCCCTGACTGATCGGCCCGGCGCGCGGCCCCGGCCCGGCCCCCGCGTCCTGACCCGCGGCCCCGGCCACCTTGAGGGCCTGCTCGAGCTCGGTGATGGTCTGCTGCTGGCGGCGGATGGTGCGCTGGAGGCGCAGGCGGCCCAGTGATTGGACCAGGGCCGTGACCACGATCCCGGCGAGCAGGGCCAGGAAGACCACGACGAAGAGCGGCAGGCGCAGGGGTGGGTCGGTGTAGAGCAGGAAGCGCAGGTCGACCGGCTCCGGGTTCTGCACAGCGAAGACAAGGGCCAGGAGGATCAGGAGGAGGATCAGGGCGTTCTTGACGGCGTTCACCCGCTCCCCGCCTCAGAGCCGGTCGAAGAAGGGGCGCAGCTTCCGGTAGGTGGCCACCAGGTACTCCGGGACGACCTTCGCCTCCCCGAGCACGGGCATGAAGTTCGTATCGCCGTTCCAGCGCGGGACGATGTGGAAGTGCAGGTGCTCCTCCAGGCCGGCGCCCGCGGCCTTGCCCAGGTTCAGCCCGATGTTGAACCCGTCGGGGTGCAGGGCCTGCTGCAGCCGGTCCGTGGCCCGCTGCAGCGTGACGATCAGCTCGGCCGCCTCCTCCTCGGCCAGCCCCTCCAGGGCTCCGGTGTGCCGGAGGGGCGCGACGAGGAGATGGCCACTGTTGTAGGGGAACCTGTTCAGCATCACGAGGGTGCGCCGGGCGCGAGCCAGCAGCAGGCGGGCCTCGTCGGCCCCCGCGTCCTCGCCCACACAGAGAAAGCAGCCGGCGGTCGGCGCCCCCTCGATGTACGCCATGCGCCAGGGCGCCCAGAGACGCTCCACGCTCCCCGCCCGCTTCACAGGACGTTCAGCTTCTCCCGGAGCTCCTTGCCGACCTTGAACGCCGGCACCCGCTTGCCGGGGATCATCACCTCGGCGCCGGTCCGCGGATTGCGCCCCTGCCTCCCGCCCCGGGCCTTCGTCCGGAAGCTCCCGAACCCGCGGAGCTCGATCCGGTCCCCGGCCCGCAGGGCCTCCACCATGGTGTCGAAGATGGCGTTGATGATGACCCGGGCGTCCTTCTTGCTGAGCGAGGGGAAGCGCTCGCAGATCCTCTCCATGAGCTGGCTCTTGGTCATTCCGCCTCCCCCCCACCCCCCCCCCCCCCCCCCCCCCCCCCCCCCCGCTCAGGCGGAGCAGGGGCCGGTCCAGGCCCGCGGCGTAGTCGCCCCCCACGCGCTCGATCAGGAAATCCAGCAGGGAGGGACGCCGCCGCTCCGGGTAGATGACCTGGGGGCGTCCGGGGATCCCCGCCAGCTTGGCCGCGCGCTCGATGGCGTCCTGCAGGCTCCCCAGCTCGTCCACCAGCCCCAGGCGCCGGGCCTGCTCGCCGGTGAAGATCCGCCCATCGGCCAACGGGACCACCTGCTCGGCCTTGAGCTGGCGCCCCTCGGCCACCGCCTCGATGAACTGCCGGTGGACGCTGTCCAGGAGCCCCTGAATGTAGCGCCGCTCCTCGGGGCTCATCTCCCGGAAGGGGGAGCCGGCGTCCTTCAGGCGGCCGCTCTTGATGACGACGGGCTTCAGGCCCACCTTGTCCAGCAGGGGAGAGACGTTGAGGACCTCCATGATCACGCCGATCGAGCCCGTGATGGTGCCGGGGTTGGCGAAGATCCGCTCGGCGGCCGCGGCGATGTAGTACCCGCCTGAGGCCGCCACCGTCCCCATGGAGGCCAGGACCCTCTTCTTCTCCCGCGTCCGGCGCACCTCCCGGAAGATCTCCTGGGAGGGGGCCACGGCGCCGCCGGGGGAGTCGATCCGGAGGACGATCGCCTTGATCCGGTCGTCCTTGCGGTACTTCTCGAGCTGGTCCACCACCGGCTTGGCCTGGGCGATGAGCCCCCGGACCTCCACCACGGCCACCCGGTCCCCGCCGCCGAGCCCGTCCTCGCTGAGCAGGGCGGCCAGCACGAGCGCCAGCGCCAGCACCAGGGCCAGGAGGCCGCCGGCGACGAGGAGCCCGACCAGCAGCGTGCGCGTCCGCATCGGTCACCTACTCGGAGGAGCCCTCCTTCTCGGCCAGTTTCTCCCGGAGCAGGTCGCCCAGCCGGGCCCGGGGCTCTTCCTGGCTACCCTGGTGCTCCTCGACCCGGGAGCGCTCGGCGCTCCGCTCAACGGCCTTGATGGAGAGCCCGATCCGCCGCTCCCGCACGTCCACGTTCAGGATCTCGGCGGTCACCTCCTGCCCGACGGTCGCGACCTTCGCGGGGTCGTCCACCCGGTCCCGAGACAGCTCGGAGATGTGGATGAGCCCCTCGACCCCCTCCTCCAGCTCGACGAAGACCCCGAACTCCGCCAGGCTGGTCACCTTCCCGGTGACCTGCTGGCCGGGGCGGAACTTCTGGGGGACCTCCTCCCACGGGTCGCCCCGGAGCTGCTTGACGCCCAGGGAGATCCGTTCGTTCTCCCGGTCGATATTGAGGACCATCGCCTCGACGATCTGCCCCTTCTTGTACAGCTCCGAGGGGTGCTTGACCTTCTTGGTCCACGACAGGTCGGAGATGTGTACGAGGCCGTCGATCCCCTCCTCCACCCGCACGAAGATGCCGAAGTCGGTGATGTTGCGGCCCTGCCCCTTGATCCGGGTGCCCGGGGGGTACTTGACGGCGATCTCGTCCCAGGGGTTGGGCTCCACCTGCTTCAGCCCCAGGGAGATCCGCTTCCCCACCGGGTCCACGTCGAGGACCTGGGCCTCCACCACCTCCCCCACGGCGACGATCTTCGAGGGATGCTTGACGCGCTTGGTCCAGGACATCTCCGAGACGTGGATGAGCCCCTCGACCCCCTCTTCCAGCTCCATGAAGGCGCCGTAATCGGTCACGCTCACGATCCGGCCGCGCACCCGCGTGCCGGTCGGGAACTTCTGGGCGACGTTGCTCCAGGGGTCGGGCTGCGCCTGCTTCAGGCCCAGGGAGACGCGCTCCGTCTCCCGGTCGAACTTGAGGATCTTGACCTTCAGGCGTTCCCCCACCTGCACGACCTCAGAGGGGTGGCCCAGGCGCCCCCAGGACATGTCGGTGATGTGCAGGAGCCCATCCACCCCGCCGATGTCGACGAAGGCCCCGTACTCGGTGATGTTCTTCACGACGCCCTCGAGCACCTGCCCCTCCTGGAGGGTCGAGAAGGTCTTCTTGCGCAGCGCCTCCTTCTCCTCCTCGAGCAGGGCCCGGCGGGAGAGGACGATGTTCCCCCGGCGCTTGTTGAACTTGATGACCTTGAACCGGAAGGTCTTGCCGATCATCTTGTCGAGGTTCTTGACCGGCCGGAGGTCCACCTGCGAGCCCGGCAGGAAGGCCCGGACCCCGATGTCCACGGAGAGCCCGCCCTTGATCCGCTGGATGATCTTCCCCTCGACGACCTGGCTCTCCTCGCAGGCCTTCGAGATCTCCTCCCAGACCCGCATCTGGTCGGCCTTCTCCTTGGAGAGCACCACCAGCCCGTTCTCGTTCTCCCGGCGCTCGAACAGCACATCCACCGTGTCGCCGACCTTCACGGTCACCTGGCCCTGCTCGATGAACTCCTGGACCGGGATCTGCCCCTCGGACTTGTAGCCGATATCCACCACGATGTGGTCCGGGTAGACCTGGATCACCCGGCCCTTGACGATCTCCCCCTCCTGGACGTCTGCCAGGCTCGCCTCGTAGAACTGGGAGAAATCCTCCTCCCTCTCCCGCTCCTCGACCGGCGCCTGACCCTCCGTGGTCTCCCCGATGTCCTCGAGGATGATCTGTCGCCTCATGTACTGCGCCCCCCTCTCTCCCCGAATTCCCACGGAGCCGCCGCGCCTGACGATCGCCGGCAACCCGCGGGTTTAAAACACGTTATCACACATTCTCCGAAAGCTCAACGGCTAGCGGCGTTTTCGCGTTCCCGGCACCCGCCCCCGCCGGGCCCCCCGCCCCGGCCGCCCGGGCCCGAGCCGAGCAGGCCGTCCGGCCCGGTGGCTCCGGGTCGCTGGCCGCCTTTGCGGGGCCACCGGTCCGGCCGAGTCCCGTCCCAGCCGCTCCTCGATGATCGCGAGCATCCGGGTGACGACCGCATCCGGGTCCAGGTGCGTGGTGTTCAGGCGCACGGCATCGGACGCCGGGCGGAGCGGGGAGAGCGGGCGCGACTCGTCCCGGCGATCCCGCTCCGCCACTTCCGCGTGCGTGCGTGCCGGGTCCTCCCCCTGCAGCTCGCGGTGCTTCCGGGCACTCCGCACCGCGAGGTCTGCCTCCAGGAAGAACTTGACCTCGGCCTGCGGGAAGACCACGGTCCCGATGTCGCGCCCCTCCATCACGACCCCGCCGCCCGCGCCCAGCGCCCGCTGACGGGCCACGAGCGCCGTGCGTACCGGCGCCAACGCCGAGATCGCCGAGGCGCGCAGGCTGACCTCGGGGGTCCGGATCGCGTCGCTCACATCCTCCCCATCGCAGATGATCCGCCACTGCCCCCCCTGCTCCCGGAAATCAAAGGGGATCTGGCGCGCAAGGCGGCCGAGCGCGGCCGGCGCCTTCAGGCTGAGTCCACGCCGGGCCGCCATCAGCGCCACCGCGCGGTACATGGCCCCGGTATCCACGTGCCGGTAGCCCAGCGCGGCGGCCAGGCGGCGGGCCGCGGTGCTCTTGCCAGCCCCCGTGGGGCCGTCAATGGCCACCGTGATGGGGTTACGGCCCACCGTGCCGTCTCGCAGCCGGGCCCGGGCCGGCCACTTCGGCGAGCAGCGCGGGAAAGGTCGGAAAGGACGTGGCGATGCAGGCCGCGTCCTCGATGACGGTCTCCCCCTCGGCGGCCAGGCCGGCCACGGCCAGGGCCATGGCTACCCGATGGTCGCCGTGGCTCTGGCAGACCGCCCCGCGCAGGCGCCCGCCATGGATTCTCAAGCCCTCATCCAGCTCCTCGACCCGCGCGCCGAGCCGACCCAGCTCGGCGGCCATCGTGGCGAGCCGGTCGGATTCCTTGACCCGCAGCTCCCGCGCGTCCCGGATCACCGTTTCCCCCTCGGCCAGGGCGGCGGCCACGCACAGGACCGGGATCTCGTCAATGGCCCGCACCACCAGATCGCCGCTGACCGTGATCCCCCGGAGGCGGGCCGCCTCCACCTCCAGGTCCGCCACCGGCTCCCCCCCCTGCGCCGGCCGGGGCCGGACCTTCACCCGGGCGCCCATGGCCTCGAGGATCTCCAGCAGGCCGGTTCGCGTGGGGTTGATCCCCACGTTCTGCAGGGTCAAGGCCGACCCCTCCACCACCAGGGCCGCGACGAGGAAGAAGGCGGCGGCCGAGAAGTCGCCCGGCACGGTCAGCTCCATGGGGGTGAGCCGTGCCGGCCCCTCCACCCAGACCCGGGTCTGCTCGACCCCGACCTTCGCGCCGAACCCGGCGAGCATCCGCTCCGTGTGATCGCGTGACCGGACCGGTTCGATGACCGTCGTCCTGCCCGCAGCCTGGAGCCCGGCCAGCAGCACCGCGGAATTCACCTGCGCGCTCGCCACCGGGCTGGCATGGGTGATGGCGCGGAGCCCTCCGCCCTGGATCGTCAGCGGGGCCAGGTCCCCGCCCTGGCGCCCCAGGATGGCCGCGCCCATCTGACGCAGCGGCTCGACCACGCGGGCCATCGGCCGGCAGCGGAGGGAGGCGTCGCCGGTCAGGACCGTGCAGAACGGCTGGCCGGCCAGCAGGCCGGCCAGCAGGCGCAGGGTCGTGCCCGAGTTGCCGGCGTCCAGGACATCGGCAGGCTCCTGCAGCCCACCGAGCCCGTGCCCCTCGACCGTGAGCGTACCTTCCGCGCCCTCGGCGATGGTCACCCCCAGATGCCGGAGGGCCTCCAGGGTCCGCCGCGTGTCCTCCGCCTCCAGCCACCCCCGGATCTGGCTGCGCCCCTCGGCCAGGGCGCTCAGGATCAACGCCCGGTGCGAGCAGGACTTATCCCCGGGGATGGGGAGCACGCCCCGCAGGCTCCGGGCCTGGCCGACCTTCAGGGTGATCACGGGGGTCAGGGGAGCGATGCCAGGGCCTGCCAGGCCCGCTCCAGGTGGGCGTGCAGCCCTGCGGCGTCCCCCTGTTCGAGCGCGGCGCGAATGGTCTGCAGCGCGGCCTCAAAGTCGTCCAGTGCGGTCAGGATCCGGGGCCGGTTCAGCAGCGCGATGTCCCGCCACATGGCCGGGGGGCTCTTGGCCACCCGGCTGAGGTCGCGCAACGCGCCGCCCGAGCACATGAATGCCCCAGGACCCCCCCCGGCGAGCACCGCGGCGACCAGGGCATAGGCCACGAGGTGGGGGAGGTGGCTGGTGGCGGCCACGATGCGGTCGTGAACCTCGGGGGCCATGGGGAGGACGGTGGCCCCGAGCGCCTCCCAGATCTGGCGGACCGCTTCCACGGCCGAGGGGTCCGAGCTGGCTGACGGCGTCAGGATGCAGCGGCTCCCTTCGAAGAGCCCGGCGGAGGCGGCCGCGAAGCCGGGCTGCTCCCCTCCAGCCAGCGGGTGCCCGCCGACGAAGCTCAGGTGGGGGGGAAGCAGGGCATCCACCGCCCGGACCACGGGGGCCTTCACGCTCCCCACATCGGTGAGCATGGTGCCAGCCCGAAGAACAGGGACCAGGGCGCGCACGGTCGGGACGATCGCCCCAACGGGGGTGGCGATGAGGACAAAGCGGGCGTCCCGGAGCCCGTCGAGCCCCGGGAGCGCCCGGTCAATCGCGCGGGCGGCCAGCGCCTGGTCAAGCACCCGGGGGTCGGCATCGACCCCCCAGAGGGCCCCGAACAGCCCACGCCCCTGGCAGGCCTGGGCGAAGGAGCCCCCGATCAGCCCGAGCCCGACAACCGCGCCGACCTCCAGGATCGCCATCCCCCCTCCGGGGCCGTTACAGGGACCGCCCGACGCTCGCCGCCACCGCCTGTAGCTCTTTCATGAGGGCGTCGAAGCGGTAGGGCTTCAGCGACTGCGGGCCGTCGGAGAGCGCCTCCTCGGGCTTGGCGTGCACCTCGATCATCAGCCCGTCCGCCCCGACCGCCAGGCCGGCCTTGGCCAGCGGCGCCACGAGGTCCCACTTGCCCGTGCCATGGCTCGGGTCCACGATGACGGGCAGGTGCGAGAGCTGCTTGATGACGGGGACCGCGGAGAGATCCAGGGTGTTGCGCGTGGCGGTCTCGAAGGTGCGGATCCCGCGCTCGCACAGGATGACCGCACGGTTGCCGCGGGAGACGATGTACTCGGCCGACAGGAGGAACTCCTGGATGGTGGCCGACATCCCCCGCTTGAGGAGCACCGGCTTGCGGACCGCGCCCACCTCCTTCAGGAGGTTGAAGTTCTGCATATTCCGGGCGCCGATCTGGATGACGTCGGAGTACTCGCACACGAGCTCGGTGTCCCGGGGGTCCATGAGCTCCGTGACCACCGGCAGCCCGGTGAGCTCCCGCGCCTCGGCCAGCAGCTCCAGCCCCTCCTTGCCCAGCCCCTGGAACGTGTAGGGGGAGGTCCGCGGCTTGAAGGCCCCCCCGCGCAGGATGCTGGCCCCTGAGCGTTTGACCGCCTGGGCCACCTCGAAGAGCCGCTCCCGGCTTTCCACGGAGCAGGGCCCGGCCACCACGTGAACGGCCTTGCCTCCGATCACCACATCGCCCACCCGGATCTGGGTGTCCTCGGGCCGGAACTCCCGGCTCACGAGCTTGAAGGGCTGGCCGATGGGCATGACCCGATCCACGCCCGAGAGGCCCTCCAGGGCCTCATGGTGCTCGTAGGCCCCGGCGCCGATGGCGCCGATGAGGGTGCGCTCCTTCCCGGTCGAGATGTGGGCCTGCAGCCCGAGCTCCTGGAGGCGCCGCACGACCCGGTCGATATCCTCCTGCGTCGCCGTAGGCTTCAGCACGATCACCATGGCTCGTTCCTTCCTACTTCTGGTTCAGGACGGTCTCCAGGGCCCGGATGAACCGTCGGTTCTCCTCGGGGGTCCCCACCGTCACCCGGATGGACTCGGGGAGCCCGTACCCCCGCATCGGGCGGACGATGACGCCCTGGCGCAACAGGGCCTCGTAGATCGCCTGCCCGTCCCGCTTGAGGTGGATCAGGAGGAAGTTGGCCTGGGACGGCACGTACGCCAGTCCCAGGCGGATCACCTCCCGGCTGAGGTACTCCAGGCCCTCCCGGTTCACCCGCTGCGCCCGGGCCACATGCTCCGTGTCGTCCAGCGCCGCCAGGGCCCCGACCTGCGCCAGGCTATTCACGTTGAAGGGCTGCCGTACCCGTTCCATGTACTGCACGAGGTGCCCGGGCCCCACGCCGTACCCGATCCGGAGCCCGGCCAGTCCGTAGATCTTCGAGAAGGTCCGCATGGCCACCAGGAGCGGCCCCCGATCACGGTAGCGCAGGCCGTCGGGGAACTCCGGGTCCGTCACGTACTCGAAGTACGCCTCATCCAGCCCGATGATGACGCCGTCGGGCACCCGCCCCAGGAAGCGCTCGAAGGCCTCCCGGCGCACGATGGTGCCGGTGGGGTTGTTCGGGTTGGCGATGAAGACGAGCTTGGTCCGCGTGCCGATCCGGTCGGCCATCGCCTCCAGGTCGTGCGTGTAGTCCCGGAGCGGCACGGCCACCCAGCGGGCGCCAGCGGACTGGGCGGCGATCGGGTAGACGGCGAAGCTCTGCTCGGCGAAGAGGACCTCCTCCTCGGGGCCGACGAACGTCTTGATCAGCAGCTCGATGATCTCGTTGGAGCCGTTGCCGACGATCACCTCCTCGGGCGTCACCTCGTGGTGGGCGGCCAGCCGCTGCTTGAGGTAGAAGGCGCTCCCGTCCGGGTAGCGGTGCAGCCCCGTGAGGGCCCGGGCCAGGGCCTCCACCGCCCGCGGCGAGGGCCCCAGGGGGTTCTCGTTGGAGGCGAGCTTGATCGAGCCCGTGAGCCCCAGCTCGCGCTCGAGCTCCTCGATCGGTTTGCCGGGCGGGTACGGGATCAGTCGCTCGACGTGCTCCCCCACCAGGCGGCGCGCCTCGGCCTGGGCCTGCGCCCGGGATGGGGTCCGCGATGCACTCATGCCGTGGTCCTTCTCACCCCTGCTGCACCCACCGCGACGCGCCGGGACGGCCCGGCGGCGCGGGTGGACTCTCAGAGAGCCCGCGGGTAGGAGCCCAGGCTCTTCACCACGAGGCAGTGGGCCTCCAGCTCCGCCAGCGCCTGGCCCACGTTGGGGTCGGAGCCATGGCCGTCCAGGTCCACGAAGAACATGTACTCCCAGGGCCGCCCCTTGAGCGGGCGGGACTCGATCTTGGACAGGTTGATCCCGCGGTGGGCAAAGGGCTCCAGGCACCGGTGGAGCAGTCCCGGCTCGTCCTTGACGGCGAACATCACCGAGGTCTTGTCCGCGCCCGTGGGGGCCGCGCTCTCCCGCCCGATCACGAGGAACCGGGTGTAGTTCTGGGCCTGGTCCTGGATGCGCTTGGCCACCACCTGCAGGGCGTAGAGGGCGGCCGCCACCTCGCTCGCGATGGCCGCGCACTGGGGCTCCCGGGCGGCGAGCTGGGCCGCCGCCGCGGTGGAGGCGGCATCGTGGGTCGGCACGCCGGGGAGGTGCTCCTCGAGCCAGCCCCGGCACTGGGCCAGGGCCTGGGGGTGGGAGTGCACCTCGCGCACCGCATCCAGCCGGCCGCTCTGGGAGAGCAGGTCCAGCGAGATCTCCAGCAGTACCTCCGCGCAGATCTGGAGCGGAGAGTCCACGAAGGTGTCCAGGGTGTGGCTCACGATCCCCTCGTTGGAGTTCTCAATCGGGACCACCCCGAACTGCGCCCGCTCGCGCTCGACCTCGGCGAAGACATCGGCGATGTTGCGCCGGGGGACCAGCTCGGCCCCGCTGCCGAAGTGCTGCAGGCAGGCCAGTTGGGTGAAGGTGGCCTGGGGCCCCAGGAAGGCCACCCGCAGCGGGCCTTCGAGAGCCCGGCACGCCGAGAGCACTTCCCGGAAGATCGCCCGCACGGCCTCGAACGGCAGGGGGCCGGGATTCTGGCCCCGGAGCCGCTCGTAGATCTCGCGCTCCCGGCTCGGGACGTAGGCCGCCTGGCCGGTGCGGGCCTTCAGCACGCCGACCTGCCGGACGACCTCGGCCCGGCGGTTGAGCAGGGCCAGGAGCTGGGCGTCCAGCTCGTCGATCTGCTGCCTGAGTGGCTCCAACCCTTGGGATTTCACGGACATCGCTGTTCTGGCCGCCCTGGAGCAGGCGGAGCTCAGGAATAACACGATAGACTAGTCCGTAACTGTCAAAAAATCAAATGGTTTCTGGCAGAAGGCCTAGAGGACGTCGATGGCGGGCTCCCCCAGCAGGCCCCGGAGACCTTCCAGGAGCGCATCGCTGGGGGTCACCCCGTACTCGGGGGGGAGCGCGATCACGGTCTCACTCCGGCCGGGGAGCTGAACGTGCAGGTAGACCGGGACCGGCCCGGGGGCCTTCCCCAGGCAGTCCCGCAGGGCGGTCAGCGCCAGGGAGGAGGTCGCAGGGGCCTGGACCCGCAGGTGGAGGGCCGAGGCCAGCCTGGCCCGGGCCTCGGCCAGCGGCAGGACCTCGCGGGCGATCACCTTGACGGTCTCCTGACCCGCCCCCTCGCCCCGCTCCCCCATCCCCCGGACCTGCCCGCGGTCCACCACCCCGCGCACCAGGATCGGCTCCTCCCCCTTCAGCAGGGGGGAGGCGTTGAGGTAGAGGTCGGAGAAGACGATCAGCTCGACGAACCCCTGCAGGTCCTCCAGCGTGACGAAGGCCATGCGCCCGCCCTTCCGGGTGTTGATCTCCTTCAAGGCGCTCACGATCCCGCCCAGCCGGACCTCGGTGCCGTCGGGGAACTCCCCCAGGCGCGCCGTGTCCGCGGTGGCGAAGCTCCGGATGAGGCGCTCGACCCGGGCCAGGGGATGGCCGGTGATGTAGAACCCCAGGGCCTCCTTCTCGAACGTCAGGCGCTGGCTCTCGGGCCACTCAGGGATCTCCGGCAGCCCTTCCTCGAACCAGTCCCGCCCCCGCGGGGCGCCCCCGAACAGGTCCTGCTGGGGGGCCAGGCGCCCCCGCTGCCGCCGCTGCGCCGCCTCCATGGCCCCGCCCAAGGCCGTCATGAGCTGAGCCCGGGCCGCGCCCGTAAAGTCAAAGGCCCCACACTTGATCAGGCTCTCGATCACCCGGCGGTTCACACGGCGCAGGTCCACCCGGGCGCAGAAGTCGGGGAGCGAGGCGAAGGGGCCCCCCTCCTCGCGGGCCGCCTGGATGGCCTCGACCGCCGCGCCCCCCACGTTCTTCACCGCGCCCAAACCGAAGCGGATCTTCCCGCCGACCACGGTGAAGTCCTCGTGGCTCTCGTTCACGTCCGGGGGCAGCACGGTGATCCCCATCTCCCGGCAATCGGCGATGTGCCGGATGACCTTGTCGGTGTTGGCCTTCTCGGTGGAGAGCAGTGCCGCCATGAACTCCAGGGGGTAGTGGGCCTTCAGGTAGGCCGTCTGGTAGGCGATGAGGGCGTAGGCCGCCGAGTGGGAGCGATTGAACCCGTAGCCCGCGAAGGCCGCCATCTGGTCGAAGATCTTCTCCGCCTTGGCCGCGTCGATCCCGTTCTTGATGGCCCCCACCAGGAACCGCTCCTTCTGCTGCTGCATCTCCTCCGGCTTCTTCTTCCCCATGGCCCGCCGCAGGAGGTCGGCGTCGGCCATGGTGAAGTTCGCCAGGCGGGAGGCGATCCGCATGACCTGCTCCTGGTAGAGGATGACCCCGTAGGTCTCCTCCAGGAGCTCCCGCAGCTCGGGGACCTCGTATTTGATCGGGACCTTCCCCTGCTTGCGCCGGATGAACTCGTCCACCATCCCGCTGACCAGGGGGCCCGGCCGGTAGAGGGAGAGGAGCGCGATGATGTCCTCGAAGCACTCCGGGCGCAGGCGCGTGACCAGGTCCCGCATCCCCGAGCTCTCGAGCTGGAACACGCCCGTCGTGTTCCCCGACTGCAGGAGCCGGTAGGTCTCAGGGTCGTCCAGGGGCAGGGCCTTGAGGTCCAGCTCGGCGCCGTGCCCCACCTGCACCATGCGGAGCACGTGGTCCATCATGGTGAGCGTCTTGAGCCCGAGGAAGTCGAACTTCACCAGGCCGATCTTCTCCACCTCGTCCTTGGCGAACTGGGTGACCACGGTCCCCTTCTGGTCGGAGTAGAGCGGGACGTGCTCGACCAGGGGGCGGTCCGAGATCACGACCCCGGCGGCGTGGGTGGAGACGTGGCGGGTGAGCCCCTCCAGGGCCCGGGCGAAGCCCAGCAGCTTGCGCACGTGGGGGTCCCGCTCCTCGAGCTCTCGCAGCCGGGGCTCCTGGCGGATCGCCTCCTCCAGCGTGATGTTGAGGGTCTCGGGGATCAGCTTGGCGATCCGATCCACGTCCCCGTAGGGGAACTCCAGCACCCGGCCCACGTCCCGGACCACGGCCCGGGCCTGCATCTTCCCGAAGGTGATGATCTGGGCGACGTTCTCCTTGCCGTACTTCTCCTGGACGTACTGGATGACCTCGTCCCGGCGGTCCATGCAGAAGTCGATGTCGATGTCCGGCATGGAGATCCGCTCGGGGTTGAGGAAGCGCTCGAAGAGCAGGTTGTAGGCGATGGGGTCGAGCTCCGTGATCCCCAGGGCGTAGGCGACCAGGCTGCCGGCGGCCGACCCGCGCCCCGGCCCCACCGGGATCCCCTTCCGCTTCGCGTAGGTGATGAAGTCGGCCACGATGAGGAAGTAGCCGGCAAAGCCCATGGTGGTGATGATCCCGAGCTCCTCCCGCAGGCGCTGCTCATAGTGGTGGACCCGCTCCGCATCGGGCCGGGGGCGCGTCTCCTGCAGGCGACGGGCGAGCCCCCCGCGCGCCTCCCGCTCGAGGCAGCTCTCCAGGGTCTCCCCCTCGGGCACCGCGAACCGGGGAAAGAGGAACTGGTCGAACTGGAGCTGCAGGTCGCAGCGCTCCGCGATCTCCAGGGTCCGCCGGGCCGCGTCCGGCGCGTAGGCGAAGAGCCGGGCCATCTCGGCGGGCGGCTTGACGAAGAGCTCCTCGCTGGCGAAGCGCATCCGGTTCGGCTCGTTGACGCTCTTGCCGGTCTGGATGCAGAGGAGCACGTCGTGGGCCCGGGCGTCGGTCCGGCTCAGGTAGTGGCAGTCGTTGGTCCCCACGACCGGGATCCCCATCTCGCGGCTCAGCTTCAGGAGCCCCTCGTTGACCGGGGACTGCTCCGCGACCCCGTTCTCCTGGATCTCGAAGTAGAAGCGGTCCCCGAAGATGTCGCGGTACTCGGCGGCCGCGGCCCGCGCCCGCTCGACCTCCCCCTGCCCGATCTGGTAGGGGACCTCTCCGCGCAGGCACCCCGACAGGGCGATCAGCCCCTCGTGGTGCTGGGCCAGGAGCGCCTTGTCCATCCGGGGACGGTAGTGGAACCCCTCCAGGTAGCCGGCCGTGATCAGCCGGGAGAGGTTCCGGTAGCCGGTGGCGTCCTGGACGAGCAGGACCAGGTGGTGCGCGGCCTCGCCCATCCCCGACGGCTTCTCGAAGCGGCTGCCGAGGGCGACGTAGGCCTCGACCCCCAGGATCGGCTTCACCCCGTGCTTCCTGGCGGTGTGGTAGAACTCGACGGCCCCGAACATGTTGCCGTGGTCGGTCACGGCCACGGCGGGCATCCCGTACTCCGTCACGCGCTGGCACAGCTCGTCCAGCCGGATGGCGCCGTCGAGCAGGCTGTACTGCGAGTGCAGGTGCAGGTGCACGAACTGGTCGGTCATTGGTTCTCCGCTCGGTTTCGTCCAGCCCCTCGGCCGCCCATCTCACGCCGCCCCAACGCTGGCCCGAAGTTTCTCGATCAGCCCCTCCACCTCCCCCAACGCCTGACGGACCTCGTCTTCGGTCAACCCGGCCTCAGCAAGGAATGGATAACGCTCCACGATGTAGAACCCCGAGATCTTCCGGCACGCTTCGCGAAAAGTCTCCAGCGAAGGATCGTATGCCAGCGCCTCGTTCAGCAAGGCCTGCAGGTCGTGCGTCCGCCGGAGGCTCCAACCCTTCTGCAACAGGAAGGCCTTCAGGAACTTCTCCACCGCTTGCTGCAGGTAGAATCCCGCCGCTTCCGGATCGTCGCCTGCAAGCATGCGGGACACGCGTCCCAGGTCCTTTTCCGCAATGCGCAGCCAGTGCGCCGGGTAGCGGGACTCAGCCCCCGGCATACAGGACCTGGCCCTTTTCGAGGATCTCTGCGATGACCTGGTCGCCGACCGCGAGGCGCTGCTCGATCTCCTGGGGGCTGAGCACGAGCGTGTCGAGACCGATGGTGCGGGTGGGATCGGACACAATCCCCTGGACAGTCACCCATCGGTCGATGAAGCGCTCCGAGGTCTCCTTGATGATGAGCAGGTCGATGTCGCTGTCCGGACGCGCGGTCCCGTACGCGTGGGAGCCGAACAGGATGACCTTCTGCGGACGATAGCCCTCGACGAGCTTCCGCACGATCTCCTCGATGATCTCTTTGACATCCCTTCTCTCGGCCACCGTCGTGCCCTGCCCTAGCGTTCGAGTCGTGTCCGGACGAAGGCCAGGGCCTCGTCGGCCAGGGCCATGGCGCCCCTGGCCTGATCCCTGCCATACACCTCAGCCGGGATCCCGCTCGGCAGAAAGTTCGGGTACCGAGTGGGGAGGTAATACGCGTCCAGGATAGAGATCCGACGTTTCAGATCCAGGAAACCCTGATCGAAGCCTCCGGCCCGGTTGCAGAGATCTATCACGCCCCGCCCGAGCATTCCCTCCTCGCCACAACCATAGAGATAGGCCCTCAGAGCTTTCACGGCAGCTTGTTCAGCCATGAAGCAGGCCAGGTTGTGACGGCCAGATCCCTGCAGCTCCCTGGCTGCCGCCAGGTCGTCCTCGGCTTGGCGCATCCAGCGTTGAGCCTCGTCTCTCGGGCGCACCCGGCTACTCCCACTCGATCGTGCTCGGGGGTTTGGAGGAGAGGTCGTAGACCACGCGGTTCACCCCCCGGACCTCGTTGATGATCCGGCTCGCCATCCGCCCCAGGAGGTCGTGCGACAGCCGCGCCCAGTCCGCGGTCATGCCGTCCGTGGAGGTCACCGCCCGGATCGCGATGACCTCCTCGTAGGTCCGAAAATCGCCCATGACCCCGACGCTCTTCACCGAGAGCAGCACCGCGAACCCCTGCCAGACCGCATCGTAGGCCCCGGCCCGCCGCAGCTCCTCCACCACGATCTGGTCCGCCTGCCGCAGGCGCTCCAGCCGCTCCTCGGTCACCTCTCCGACGATCCGCACGGCCAGCCCGGGGCCCGGGAACGGATGCTGCCGGATGATCTCCTCGGGGAGCTCCAGCTCGCGGGCGAGCTGCCGGACCTCGTCCTTGAACAGCTCCCGCAGCGGCTCGACGAGCTTGAGGTCCATCCCGGGCGGGAGCCCGCCGACGTTGTGGTGGGTCTTGATGATGGCCGAGGGCCCGCGGGTCGAGGTGCTCTCGATGACGTCCGGGTACAGCGTCCCCTGGGCCAGGAAGGTGACCCCTGCGATCCGCTCGGCCTCCTCCTCGAAGACCTCGATGAAGGTCGTGCCGACGATCCTCCGCTTCTCCTCCGGGTCCGTGACCCCCTGGAGCCGGTCGAGGAAGCGCTTGCGGGCGTCCACGCGCACGAAGTTGATCCGGTAATGCCGGCGGAAGAGCGCTTCGACCCGGTCCGCCTCCCCGGCCCGGAGCAGGCCGTTGTCCACGAAGATGGCCGTGAGCTGCTCGCCCACGGCCCGGTGCACCAGCATGACCGTCACCGAGGAGTCCACGCCGCCGCTCAGGGCGCAGATCACCTTCCCCCTGCCCACCTGCTCCCGGATCCGGCGGACAGCCTCCCCGACGAAGGAGCCCATGGTCCAGCGCCCCTGGGCCCCGCAGATCCGGGAGAGGAAGTTCTGCAGGATCTCGCGGCCCCGCGGGGTATGGACCACCTCGGGGTGGAACTGCACGGCGTACAGCTTCCGGGCCGGGTCGCCCATGGCCGCCAGCGCCTGCCCTTCCGAGACCGCCAGCCGGGCGAACCCCGGCGGGGGCGCCTCCACCCGGTCGCCGTGGCTCATCCAGACCGGCAGGGCCGTGGCGTCCAGACCGGCCAGCAGCTCCGAGGGCGCCAACGGGTGGACCAGCGCTGGGCCGTACTCGCGGTTCTCCGAGGGGCGCACCGCCCCGCCCAGGACATGGGCCATGAGCTGCATCCCGTAACAGATCCCGAGCACCGGGACCCCCAGGGCGAACAGCTCGCGCGGGGCCCCCGGCGCCCCCCGGTCGTACACGCTGGCCGGGCCGCCGGAGAGGATCAGGCCGATGGGGTGGAAGGCGCGGATTTCGTCGAGGGGGATGCCGCAGGGGCGGATCTCGCAGTAGACCTTCAGCTCGCGCACGCGCCGGGCGATGAGCTGGGTGTACTG
>JACPFL010000118.1 GCA_016183025.1 Deltaproteobacteria bacterium
AGCTGGGACTGGGCCAGGGCAGGGGTCGCCGCGCTGGCCGACAGGATCCCGAGCGCGAGCGCCAGGGCCAGGAAGCACACGGTCCAGGATCGATATCCCCGCATGGGTCTCCTCCTTGTTGGCAATGATGCCGGCATCGGGGGACGAAACTCCTTACTTAGAGGTGCAGGCATCGGACTCCACGTGCGGCCCGGCGCCCGTCGCCGGGGCCCCGGCCACGCGGCGCCCGGGTGGCGCGCGGCTACTGGGGTAGCGGGGTAGAGCAATCCTCCGGCGCCGCCTCCTCGCCCGCGGCGGCATAGAGACGCCTTCGCGTTAGCGGGTTCTCAAGCGGGAGACGCCCGCCGGCGGCAAGGCGCGAGCGTCCTCCCGCCGCGATCCCCCCACTCGCCGTCGGCTTCAGGCCCCCGCCCTCAGAGCATGCGCAGGGGGCGGAGGGGGAGGTAGATTCCCGCCTTGGCGATCGTGAACTTGACGAAGAAGTCGCCGATGACGGAGGCAACCCCCACGGCGGCGAGCACGGTCTGCGACAGCGGAGTCAGCTGGCTGGCCAGCCCGATCCCGATCGGGATGAAGAGCCCGATGAAGAGGGTGCCCACGTAGAAGCTCACCGCCACCCGACCCTGGAGCAGTTCGTGGACCGATCGGCGGGCGACGGCATTGGTGTTCGCCATCACCCCCAGGTAGAAGAGGATCAGGACGGCCGCCGACACCCCGATCCACAGCTCCAGGAGTTCGACGAGGTGGGGATCCACTCCATTGCCGGCCACCGGGACCCCGATGAGGAGCACCGCGACGCCGCCCCGGAGGGCGTAGGCGATGTACAGGGCCGGGAGGATCGGGGAGGTCCAGAAGGGGATCCCCTTCGAGGAGGCGTAGACGAATCCCTTGTAGAGGAGCAAGATTCCGACGCCGAGGTAGGAGAGGAGGAGGGCGACCTGGCCGAGCGCGCCCTCGGCGGTCCAGGGAACGCCGCTGACGTAGGTGGGGAGCAGGTACACCCCGCCCGTCAGGAGGAACAAGGTGATCCCGAGGAACCCCCGGCTGATCCAGGAGTGGCCGACCTGGACCATCTTCCAGAACCGCTCGGGGCGGCCCAGGAAGAGGAGGTGGAACAGGCCGCTCAGCGCCACGATGGCCCAGCCGAGCGGACGCCCCACCGGGAAGTCGAAGGCCATCGAGAAGAGCCAGGTTCCGGCCCCGACCCCGGAGAGGAAGTGGCCGACGATCAGGAAGAGCCCCTGGCGCTCGATCCACTCACGCTGTGGGCGCACGCTGGCCCGCAGGTCCTGAATGAGCTGCTCGTACCTTCCGCTGACCGTCTGCACGGCTTCCCCTCCTCTGCGATGATCTCGGTCCTACGACGACGTCCGTCCTGCCGCAGACCTCTTGGGGGCGTCTAGCGGCCCGCCATCACGGCGGCAGGTAGTAGACCGACGGGCCGGTCTGCAGATCGGGGTAGAGCGTGTAGCCGCCGCGCTCCTTGATCAGCCGGGAGACCTCGCTGGTCGGGTCGTCCAGGTCGCCGAAGTAGCGCGCGACCGTGGGGCAGTTGGCCACGCACGCCGGCTCCTTCCCCGCCAGCACCCGGTCGCGGCAGAAGTTGCACTTCATGACCACCCCGGTCTGGTGGCGGGCCGACCGGGCCTGCTCGTAGGGCGTGGGCCCGTTGCCCGGGAAGTAGAACTGCTCCACGTCGTGGAAGTAGCGGGCCCCGTACGGGCAGGCCATCATGCAGGCCCGACACCCTACGCACTTGTCGGCATCGATGTCCACGATCCCGTCCTCCGGCCACTTGAAGGTGGCCCCGGTCGGGCAGACGGCCTCACAGGGCGGGTCCTCGCAGTGAAAGCAGAGCACGGGCAGGAAGAGCTGGCGCACGTTCGGGTAGCGCCCCTCCTCCTGCTTCAGCACCCGGGCGAAGAAGACCCCCGGGGGAGTGCCGTGCTCGGCCTTGCAGGAGAGCTGGCACCCGTAGCAGCCGATGCAGCGCTTCAGGTCGATCACCATCCCCCATTTCATTGGACGACCCTCACCTTTACGCAGAGGTCCAGGTTGAGGTTCACCGGACTCGCGTGCGCCAGGTCCACCTCCAGGAGGTCGTTGATGAAGACCCCCTTGCCCTTGGCGATCGGCATCCCCTCGGCCCAATGGCCGGCGCAGGCCCCGACCCCGACCCCCTCCGGGTGGATGGCCTCGGTCAGGTGCACCCGCCCCTTGATCCGCCGTCCCCCCTCCGATTCGAGCGTGATCTCCTGACCATCAGTCAGCCCCTTGCGCCGGCCCGTCTCCGCGTTGATGGCGATCGTGTAGGAGTACGGGTCGAGGCGGGCGGCCTCGTCCAGCCAGGGGTTCTCCATGGTGAAGCTGTTGGTGTGGATGATGTCCCGGTAGTAGAAGGCGTAGAGGTCGTAGGCCCCGGCCTGGCTCTCGTGCGCCAGGCAGGGGAGCCAGGTGGGCATGGGGTCGTAGTACTCGGGGGGGATCTTCAGGCCGCGGGGCTCGGCGATCGCCCGGGCCTTGTCGCCCACGACCTTCATGAACTCCCAGTAGATGGGGACCCGGACGTCCACGAAGTTCCGCCAGTAGACCTCCTCGGGCTTCTTCGGCCACTTGATCACCCCGTGCTCCTTGAACCACGCCAGCCCGCGGTCCGCCCCGAAGTTGGACTTCAGCTCGATATCGCAGATCTCCTCCCAGGTGTAGCGGCGGTCGCGCTCCAGGCCGAACGGGGGCGCGGGCCGCAGGAGCGCGTTGCAGGCGGCGTTGAAGTCCTCCCGCATGCCGACCCGGTCCGCCAGCTCCGGCAGCACCTGCATGGCCAGCCGCCGCTCCCCGCTGGGCTGCACCACGGGCTGCTTGATGGCCCAGCACCATTCCCCCATCCCGCCGGGGAGGTTGAAGATGAACGGGAAGTTGGGCCGGGAGTCCAGGGCCTCGAGGTAGCTGCAGTCGGGCAGGACGATGTCGGCGAAATCGGAGAACTCGGTCAGGTAGAGGTCGAAGGAGACGATGAAGGGGATCTTCCGGAGGGTCTTGGCCACGGTCTCCTTGTTCCCGACGCTCATGAGCGAGTTGGCGCCGTAGTTCAGCAGGACCTCCGGCCGGTAGGGGAGCTCGAACCGCTCCCACATCTCCTCCTGATCCGACGACGCCATGAGGGGGGACATCATGCTCATGGGGAAGATGTCGAGGAAGCTCATGGTCTCGGGCATCCGCGGCTCGTGGAACGGGTAGGGGAGGTGGGGGGCGAGCCAGATCCCGGTCACCATCAGGCCGTCAGGCCCGGCCTTGGGGATGTAACTTGGCCGGCCGGTGTCGGGGTGACCGTGGCAGACCGGGTTGAACCCCAGGCATCCCCCGACCATGTCGGCGCTCCCGACCAGGTGGTTCAGCAGGGCGACGGCCAGGAAGTTGTAGACGGAGTTCTTGTGCCCCTGGGAGCCGCGGAACGCGATGGCGGCCGCCGGCCGGTACGGGAGGGTCTGCCCCTGTACGACGATGGTGGAGCCCACCCGCGCCTCCTGCCCGAACTCCCGGCCCAGGCGCCGGATGGTGGCCACGGGGATGGTGGTGATCGGAGAGGCCCACTCCGGCGTGAACGACTTCAGGTGCGCCTTCAGCCGCTGGAACGCCGGCTCGCACGGCACCCCGTTGACCCGGAAGCTCCCCTCCAGGGCGAGGTCTCCGTGCTCGGGCGCATCGTAGGGCCGGGGGCCCCCGGCCGTGAGGTCCCAGAGCAAGGGCTTCCCGCTCTCGGGGTCCCGGACGTAGAGTCCGTCCTGGCCGACGAGGTAGGGGGCGTTGGTCCGCGCCTTCAAGTAGGGGGCGTCCCAGATCCCCATCTCGTGGACGACGACGTGGGCCATTGCGAGGGCCAGGGCCGCATCCGTGCCGGGGCGGATGGGCACCCACTCGCTCGCCTTGGCCGCGGCGAAGTTGCACATGGGGTCCACCACGACCATGCGCATCCCCCGGGCGCGCGCGTCGGCCGCCATCCCCATGTTCGAACAGGAGGCGTGCCCGGCAGCGTGCCCCTTGGAGGCGCCGAAGTAGATGGCGTACTGGCAGTACTGGAAGTCCGGCACGACGGACCACGAGGCGTGCATGATCCCGCTGATCAGGTGGGCGCCGTTGCCGCAGTGCAGCCCGCCGCCCGCCGCCCAGTGGTTGGGGGTGCCGAAGGCCCAGCCGAAGATCTGGAAGGGGGAGCGGCTCGACGTGTTCGTCGTGGTCCGCTGGATGAAGAGCTTGCGCGGGTCGTCGGCCCGGACCTTGCGCAGCCGGTCGGCGACCTCGTCCAGGGCCTCGTCCCAGGAGATCCGGCGCCACTTCGGGTCCACGCCGATCCCCTTGCGGGGCTCGGTGCGGCGCAGGGGGTAGTCGACGCGGTGCGGGTCATACAGGGTCATGATCCCGCTCACGCCCTTGCCGCAGAGACGCCCCTTGCCGTAGACGCTCTCCGGGTTGCCCTCGATCTTGACCAGGGTCCCGTCCACCTGGTGGCCCAGGATCGAGCAGGTGCCGTAGCACATGCCGCAGGCCGAGGGAATCCAGGTGTCCGCCATGGGGCCCGCCGCCGGAACTGCCTGTGCCGCCATCCCTCTCCTCCTCCCTCGATCCGCGCGGGGTCCTCGCCTCGCCTCCTGCGGTCAGCCCCCCTGGGAGGCCGGCAGCAGCAGCAGGCTGACCTCTGTGCTCGGCTCCTGGACCTCGATCACGGTGCTCAGGTCGTCCACCTGCTCGTCGTTGACGAAGACCCGGGCGTAGGTGTGCAGCTCTCCGGGCACCCGGAGCACCCGGTCCAGGAAGGATGGACCGAACCGGTCGCCCAGCCTCGCGATCACGTCGGCGACGGTCGCGCCCTTCGGCAGGCGCAGGGCGACCTGCCACTCGCCCGCCAGCGCGCCCAGCATCCCGAAGAGCCTGACCGCCACCGCCAGCATCTCGTCCCTGTCCCCGTCCAAAATGGCGTCTCCCCCGAGTGTGCGACGGGGGCCTCTGGCAGCGCGCGACGTTGACGAACCTTCGGGAAGCCCGGCGCCGCCGGGGTGGGCGAGTGCACGACGTATGCCCGAGCCGGTATCACGCCGGCGGAGGAGGTCGGGTCCCGCCGAGAGGCCAAATGACGCGGCCGCGGACGAGGTCAAGGGGGGGCGGACCCCATCATGGGGGCTGTGCTCCGTCGTCTCCGGTCGAAAATGGCAAGTAGAACACCGAGGAGTGGGCTGGTCTGGACACGCTGTCAACATTGCGTGGGGACCTGGCAGATTGGCGGGGACCCGGCGGATCTGCGGGGGCGGGGCGCGGAGCCGGGGACGGAGGAAGAGACGCGGCGCCCCCAGAAACGCGACGGCCCGGAGCCGTGAGGCCCGGGCCGTCGCTGAGGTCAGACGAGCGGGGACAGGCCCGGCGGGCTACACCCCCTCGATGAACGTCTCCAGCTTGCGCCGGCGCACGGGGTGGCGGAGCTTGCGCAGGGCCTTGGTCTCGATCTGCCGGATCCGCTCCCGGGTGAGGTTGAAGTACTTGCCGACCTCCTCCAGGGTGTGGTCCGACTCCTTCCCGATGCCGAAGCGCAGCCGGAGGATCTCCTCCTCCCGCGGCGTGAGGGTGGAGAGGACCATCTGGATCTTCTCGGAGAGGTTGCGCTCCACCGCCGCGTCCGTGGGCATCTTCGTCGCCTTGTCCTCGATGAAGTCCCCGAGCGTGCTCTCCTCCTCGTCGCCCACGGGGGCGTCCAGGGAGGCCGTGCGCCGGATGATCTGCATGATGTCGCCGACCTTCTCCAGCGGCATCTTCATCCGCTTGCCGATCTCCTCGGACGTGGGCTCCCGGCCATATTCCTGGACGAGGTCGCGGGAGACGCGGATGAGTTTGTTGATGGTGTCGATCATGTGCACCGGGACGCGGATGGTGCGGGCCTGATCAGCGATGGCTCGGGTGATCGCCTGCCGGATCCACCACGTGGCGTAGGTGGAGAACTTGTAGCCCTTCCGGTAGTCGAACTTGTCGATGGCCTTCATGAGGCCGATGTTCCCCTCCTGGACGAGGTCCATGAACTTCAGCCCCTGGCCGGTATACTTCTTGGCGATCGAGACCACGAGGCGGAGGTTGGCCGTGGCCATCTCGTTCTTGGCCTGACGGGTGGCGGCCTCCTTCTGGTCGACCTTCTCCAGGAGCTCCCGGATCCCCTTGGCCGTCATGCCGGTGCGCTCCTCGACCTCCTTGAGGCGCAGCCCCCCCCGCCGGTCACGGGCCTCCCGGCTCCGGGCCTCCCGCTCCAGGCGGTCCAGCTGCCGGCCAACCCGCTTCAGCTTGCGCACCATGGCCTCGACCTGGGAGGGCTTCAAGTTGAGCTGCTTCAGGAGCTTGAAGATCGCCTCCCGGTTCTTGGCCGCCTGCGCCTCGGCGCGAGCCTTCGGCCGCTTCGTCTGCCCCTGCTCGAGCTTCCGGGTCTGCTCGAAGAGCTTGGCCACCTCATCGATGATGGCGAGCACCTTCTTCCGGGTGCGGGCGCCAGGGCGCTGGGTGTCACTCCGGCCGGCGACCACGTTTTCCAGACGGATCTTCCCGTTGCGGAGCTTCTCCGCCAGGCGGATCACTTCCTTGACGGCGAAGGGGGAGCGCAGGGCGACATCCTTGATGGCCTCCTGCCCCTCGACCACCCGCTTGGCCAGGGCCACTTCCTGCTCGCGGGTGAGCAGGGGGATCGCCCCCATCTCTCGCAGGTAGAACCAGACGGAATCCCGGGGGGCCTCCTCGACCTCCTCCTCCGCGGCTGCAGGCGCTGCCTCTTCCGCCTCTGCCTTGGCTGCCTCCGCCTGCTCGGCTGACTCGACGACGCTGACGTCCATCCGTTCGAGGGCGTTGATCACGTCCTCGATCTGGTCCGGGTACACCAATGCCGCAGGCAGCGCCTCGTTGAGTTCGTCGAAGGTCACGAACCCGCGCTTCCGTCCCTTATCGACCAGTTCGCCGAAGCCCTCTAACTCGTCCACGTTCACCATGAAGTCCCTTGCTCCTTTTCAGGATGGGATTGAGGGAGGCTTGAAATTTCTATGATACGCCCTATTTCTATTCTGTAAAGGATAAAAAGATCCGCCTCCCATTTCAAAACAACCCCAGAAGAACAGTATAGCAGCCGGTCTCTGCCACTGACAACCAGGCCTACCCTATTGTCAACACAAGAGATTTCCATTCTTTGACAGGCCTGACCGGCCGTGCGACAATCGGAATGAGTCCATGCCCATTCCTTATCTGAGCCGGTTCGAGGAGGCCTCCCGGGCGTACGTGGAGGGGGCCTGCGCCGTCATCGAAGCCATTCGGGCCCGCGGCCACGTCGGGCTCTTCGTCGGAGGGTTCGTCCGGGACCTCCTGCTCGGCCGTCCCGCCGTGGAGATTGACCTGGCCACGAGCATGCCGCTCGAAGAGATCCAGGCGACCTTCCCCGACACGGTCGCTGTGGGACGACCCTTCGGGGTGCTCGTCGTCCTGCACCAGGGGCACCCCTACACGCTCTCGGTCTTCCGGACCGAAACCGGGTATCGTGACGGCCGCCATCCTGACCAGGTGGCCTACGTGGCGGAGTTCGCCGAGGATGCCCGGCGGCGGGACTTCACGATCAACGGCCTGGGGATGACCCTTGAGGGAGAGATCCTGGACCCCGTGGGAGGGCGGGCGGACCTGGAAGCGGGGGTCATCCGGGCCATCGGTGATCCGGCCGCCAGGGTCGCCGAGGACCGCCTCCGGATGCTCCGGGCCGTTCGGTTTGTGGCCCAGCTTGGCTTCCGTGTTGACCCGGAGACCGAGCAGGCGATCCGGGATGGGGCCTCCGAGATCACCCAGGTCAGCGCCGAACGGATCCACGCCGAGCTCGACAAGCTGCTGGTCGCCGCGCACCGCGAGCGCGCCTTCCGGATGCTCCACGCGGTCGGCCTGCTCCGTGCCATCCTCCCGGAGGTGGAGGCCATGGTGGGCGTCCAGCAGTCCCCGGAGTACCACCCCGAGGGCGATGTCTTCGAGCACACGGCCCGAGCCCTGGGCCTGCTGAGCCCTCAGGCCAGCCTCCGTGCAGCCTGGGGGCTTCTCCTGCACGACGTGGGGAAGCCGGTGACCTACGTCTACGACGTCCACAAGGGGCGGGAGAGCTTCTATCGCCATGAGGAAGTGGGAGAGGAGTTGGCGGCGGAGATCACCACCCGCCTTCGCTTCTCCGCCAGGGACCGGGAGGCGGTCTGCTGGCTGGTCCGACACCACCTGCGGGTCGCCCGGCTCCTCGAGATGCGGCCCGCCCGGGCCAAGCGCCTGCTGGCCGACCCCCTGTTCCCGGACCTGCTCGAGGTCTTCAAGGCGGACATCGCCTCGACCGGGCGCACCGGGGAGAAGGTCCTGGCCTTCGTGGCCCGGGAGCGGGGGGGGGCCGTGGTCGAGACCCAGCGCCGGCTGATCACGGGAGCGGATCTGATCGCGCTCGGGTACGCGCCCGGGCCCGCCTTCGGGGCCATGCTCCAGGAGGTCCAGGACCTGGCCCTGGAGGGCCGGCTGTCCACGCGCGAGGCGGCCCTGCGGTATGTCCAGGAGCACCACCCCCTGCCCCGGGGCGCTGGAGACCCCCCGGGCGATCCAGCCCATCCCCCGATCCCTGGTGGTGGTGAAGCAGGACGCCTCGCTGGCCCCGGCGTGGCCCAGGAAGCCCGCTGTCCCCAGTGCGGCTTCACGATGCGCCTGGTCGCGGCGTTCTACCGCTGTGGGAACTGCGGGTTCAAGGAGTCGTGCTGCTACTGAGGCTGCCCGGGTGACCCTGATCACAGACCACCGGAGCCCCGGCCTGGTACGCTGCAGGCCAAGGCTGGCCCCCCTCGCCCCGACATCTCTCCCCAGGAGGTAAGCACATGGGTAACTGGCTCCATGTGCTCAGAGATGCGCTGGCCCGGCTCGCGTCCTCGCTCCCGGGGCTGGGCGGGTTCCCTGCTGACCGCCGGCGGCACGCCCGCCTGACGATCAGTGTGCCGGTCGAGTGTTGGCTGGAGGGGGCCGCGGGAGACCGCCTGGCGGGGGTCACCGAGAACCTGTCCGAGGATGGCCTCTGTCTGCTCTGTAACGGCGTCTTTCTGGGCGGCCAGCACGTCTTTCACCCCCACCCCGGGCGGCCGCGCCTCAGGCAGACCCCCCTCGTTCTCGAGGCCACTCTCCCCGACGGACAGCGGGCCCGCACGCGGGCGGAGCCTGTCTGGTTCGATCGGGCTGCCGAAGGCAGTGCGTGGCGGTTCCGGGTAGGGGTCCGATTTGTGGAGGTCCCGCCCGAGGCCCGCGCCGCGCTCGACCATCTCCTGCATGACTCGGCCCGCATGCGCGTCGAGCCCGGGGTGTTGCTGTCGGGCCGTCCGTTGACGCCTCCCCGGCCGGCGCCGTAGAATTCTGCGCATGGAGCCAGCGCGGGAGGGGATGACCCCGGAGGGGGCCCTGGTGGCCCTCGACCTCGACGGCGTCATCCTCGACACGGCGCCGGCCAATATTGCCGCCTACCAGCACGGCTTCCGCCTGCGTGGCCTGCCGGTCCCAGGAGAAGAGGCCATCCGGGGGCGGATCGGGCTCCCGGCCCTGGAGATGGTGGAGGCGCTGGGGTGTCCCCGCGCCCAGGCCGTCGGCCTGTATGAGCAGGCGATCCGGCCGTTCTACCTGCACCGGGCTCCGGGCCTGGTGCGGCTCTTCGAGGGCGTTGACGACTGCCTGAGGGCGCTCCGGGCTCACGGGGCCTGTATCGCTGCCTGCTCGTCTGGGGCCGAGGAGATCCAGCGCCCGCTCCTCGAGCACCTGGGCGTCCTGACACTGTTTGACTCCCTCCACACGCCGTCCCGGTCTCGGTACCACAAGCCTGACCCAGCCTTTCTCGGGGAGCTGATCAGGCAGCTCGGAGGGCGCTTCAGTCGGGTCTACCTGGTGGACGACACCGAGGAGGGGCTGGCCATGGGCCTGCCCCACGGCGCCATCCTGATTCATGCCGCCTACGGTTACGGGAGGCTCCGCACCCTTCGCCCCCATCATGTCATCCGGGCTCCGGGCGAACTCCCCGGCCTCGTGTGCGGCGGATCGGGCTGAGGGCCGCGGAGTTTCTGGTTGCGTCAGCCACACCGGCTCGGCTAGCCTACAGGCAGGAGTGAGACGCGTGCGCCAGGACCCAGATGAGACGCGCCCGGTGAGCGGCAGGGGGAGGCGGCGGCGGGGGTGGCTGCTCCTCGGGGTGGTCTGCCTGGTTGTGGGGTGCGCCACCAACCCGGTCACGGCCCAGCGGAACCTCGCGGTCTTCACCGAACAGCAGGAGATCAACCTCGGCCGCGAGGCCGACAGGGAGATCATCCGGCAGTTCGGCTACTACGACGACCCGCAGATCCAGCAGTACGTCAACCAGGTGGGGCAGCGGGTCGCCCGGGTCTCGGCCCGCCGGAACCTCACCTACACCTTCAAGGTCGTGGACTCCCCGCAGGTCAACGCCTTCGCCCTGCCCGGGGGGTTCGTCTACGTCACGCGTGGCATCCTGGCCGAGCTGAACAGCGAGGCGGAACTGGCCGGGGTCCTCGGCCACGAGGTCACGCACGTGGATGCCCGCCACGGCATCCAGCAGCTGACGCGCGCCCTGGGGGCCTCCATCCTCTCGATCCTGGCGGCAGTGGGCACCCGGGACCCGAACTGGGGTGGGGCGGCCACCTTGATCTTCCAGAACATCCTGAACGGCTACGGGCGGGAGGCCGAGTACGAGGCTGACCGCGTAGGACTGTACTACGTCTACCAGGCCGGGTACGACCCGCGGGCCCTGGCAGGGTTCCTGCGCCGGCTGGCGAATCGAGAGCGGCTCCTGGTGGGTGGCTATCACAGCCTGGCTGCCACCCACCCGGAGACCTCCCAGCGGCTCGACCGCGTGGAGACGTTCGCCCAGATCCGCATCCAACGGGGCGAGCGGCAGGACCTGGTGATCGGACTCAACGAGTACCGCGCCCGGCTGGATGGACTGGTCTACGGGGAGCGCGCGGCCTTTCCCCTGAAGCGCCTGAAGATCTACACGGCGGGCGCCGGGGACACGCTGGCCGCCATCGCGCTGAAGGTCTACGGCAATCCCAACTGGGCGCGGGAGCTGGCTGAGTTCAACGGCCTCTCCCCCACGGCCGCGCTCGCTCCCGGCACGCTCCTGAAGATCCCGCCCCGATAGCCTGCCCGGGCGGGCCAGCCGGGGCCAGGCCCCACGCGTCCCGCGGCCTTACTGCAGAGAAGACGTTTAGCGGGCGGCAGGCCGCCGACGCGTGACGATGGCGAGCCCGCCCACGGCCAGCGCGATCAGGAGCAGGCTCACCACCTGGGCGGCCCTGAGGCTCCCGGCCATCAGGCTGTCGGTCCGCAGCCCCTCCACGAAGAACCGCCCCAGAGAGTAGAGCCCGAGGTAGGTCAGGAACAGGGCCCAGGGATAAGGCTCCAGGCGCTTCCGCAGGAGGCCCATGAGCAGGACGAACACCCCCAGGTCCCACAGCGATTCGTAGAGGAAGGTCGGGTGGAAGAACTGGGCGTTGGCGAACTCGGGAGCACGGCGGTCAGGGTCGATGTAGAGCTTCCAGGGCAGATCGGTCGGTGTCCCGAAGGCTTCCTGGTTGAAAAAGTTTCCCCAGCGTCCGATCGCCTGGGCCAGGGGGAGGCCCGTGGCCACGATGTCGGCGTAGCGCCCCAGCGGCAGCCCGCGGCGCCGTGCCATGAGGATCCCCCCGAGGAAGCCGCCCAGCAGGCCCCCGTGGATCGCCAGGCCCCCCTCCCAGAGCGCGAGGATCTTCCACGGGGCCGCGCGGTAGAACTCCCACATGAAGATGACGTAGTACAGCCGCGCCCCCACGATCGCGGCCAGGACGACAGGCAGGGCGAGGTCCAGGATCTGCTCCGGGTTCTCACCGCGTCGGCGCGCCTCGTGGTAGGCCACCCAGATGGCCGCGGCGATCCCGAGGCCGATCATCAGGCTGTACCAGTACAGGGTGAAGGGGCCGATGCGCAACAGCACCGCCCCGGGAGATCGCAGCATCCGTATCCCTCGCGCCCGGTCCGCCGGTCCGCGCTCGACTTCGTCGAGCCGCTCCACTGATTATACTAAAGTGGAGCACGATGCCGGAGTCTTCATCGCGTCGGGAAGGGGGCCCCTGACGCCCGGCGCCTGTTCACTACCCGGGGCCCTGATGTTAGAATGGCTGTCAGCATGAAGGCCCTGTGGGAGTGACGGCCATGGCGCGTGCCGCGAGACAGACGGTCCTGTGTTTCTTGCTCCTCGTCCTGGCCCTGGTGGCCGGTCCCGGCTGGACCGGGGCGGCCCTGACCCCGGAGGAGGACGTCAACATCCGGATCTACAAGGCCCTGAGCCCGGGCGTGGTGAACATCACGACCACCGCCGTGACCCTGGACTTCTTCTTCACCCCCATCCCCCAGGAAGGGACCGGCTCGGGCTCCGTGATCGACCGCCGGGGGCATATCCTCACCAACTTTCACGTCATCGAGAGCGCGAAGAAGATCGAGGTGACGCTGGCCGACGGGACCAAGTGGCCGGCGAAGATCATCGGAAGCGATCCCAGCACCGACCTGGCAGTGATCCGGATCGACGTTCCGAACGGCAAGCCGCTCACCGTGGTCCCGATGGGCGACTCCGGCCAGCTCCAGGTCGGGCAGAAGGTGCTGGCCATCGGGAACCCGTTCGGCCTGGAGCGTACCCTCACGGTGGGGATCATCAGCTCGCTCAAACGGACCCTGCGCGCCCGGAACAACCGCCTGATGGAGGGGATCATCCAGACCGATGCGGCCATCAACCCCGGGAACTCGGGTGGTCCGCTGATCAGCACCGCGGGCGAGATGATCGGGATCAACACGGCCATCTTCTCGCCCGGCGGCGGGAACATCGGGATCGGGTTCGCCGTGCCCGTGAACACGGCCAGGCGCGTGGTCCGGGAGCTGATCGCGAAGGGGTTTGTCTCCCGGCCCTGGCTCGGGATCCAGGGGCAGGAGCTGTTCCCCGACCTGGCCCGAGCCCTGCGCCTCCCGGTCCGCAAGGGCATCCTGATCGCCCGGGTGGTCCCCCGCAGCTCGGCCGACCGCTCGGGCCTCCGGGGGGGGCACGAGGCGGCGCAGGTGGGGAACATGGTCGTGGTGGTCGGGGGGGACGTGATCACGACGATCGATGGGCGCGAGATGCGGACCCTCGACGACCTGTCCAGCTACATCGAGACGAAGCGGCCCGGCGACACGGTCCGGGTGGCGATCAGCCGCAGCGGCCAAGAGCGCACGGTGATCGTCATCCTCCTCGAGCGCCCGCGCGAGCCCTGACGCGGGAGCAGGCCAGTGGCTGCCGCGCTGACCCCCAACGCGCTCACGGTCCTGGAGCGCCGCTACCTCCGGCGGGATGCGCAGGGGCGGGTCATCGAGACCCCGGAGGCCATGTTCCGCCGGGTCGCGCGCAACGTGGCCGAGGCGGACCGTCTCTATGAGCCGGGGGCGGACCTGGAGGCGACCGCGGAGGCGTTCTACCAGGTCATGGCCGACCTGGAGTTCCTCCCCAACTCCCCCACGTTGATGAACGCCGGGCGCGAGCTCCAGCAGCTCGCCGCCTGCTTCGTCCTCCCCGTCGAGGACTCCCTGGACTCCATCTTCGAGGCGGTGAAGCACACCGCCATCATCCACAAGAGCGGGGGCGGGACCGGCTTCTCCTTCAGCCGGCTGCGCCCCCAGGCCGACCCGGTGGACACCACGAGCGGGATCGCCTCGGGCCCGGTCTCGTTCATGAAGGTCTTCAACACGGCGACGGAGGTGATCAAGCAGGGCGGCACGCGCCGGGGCGCGAACATGGGGATCCTCCGGGTCGACCACCCCGACATCCTCCAGTTCATCGACTGCAAGCGGGGGACCCAGGAGCTCAGCAACTTCAACATCTCCGTGGGGGTCACGGACCGCTTCCTGCAGGCCCTGGCCGAGGGGGGGAGCTACCCCCTGATCAACCCGCGGACCGGGCAGCCGGTGCGGGAGCTTCAGGCCCGGGCGGTCTTCGACCGGCTCGTGGAGGCGGCCTGGGAGGGCGGGGAGCCGGGGATGATCTTCCTGGACGAGATCAACCGGTGGAACCCGACCCCGCAGCTCGGTGAGATCGAGGCGACGAACCCCTGCGGCGAGCAGCCGCTGCTCCCCTTCGAGGCCTGCAACCTGGGCTCGGTGAATCTGACCCGGATGCTCCGGGCGCAGGGCGGGCGCGTCGTGCTGGAGCGGGACAAGCTGGCCCGGACGATCCGGACGGCGGTCCACTTCCTGGACAACGTCATCGACATGAGCCGCTACCCCGTGCCCCAGATCACGGCCATGTGCCAGGGGAACCGGAAGATCGGGCTCGGCGTGATGGGGTTCGCCGACCTGCTGATCCGCCTCGGCATCCCCTATGACAGCGAGGAGGCCCTGCGATACGCCGAGGAGCTGATGGCCTTCGTGAGCCAGACCGCCCGGGCGGCGTCGGCCGAGCTGGCGGAGCGCCGTGGTTCCTTCCCGAACTTCAAGGGGAGCCGGCTGGAGCGCGAGGGGAAAGCTCCGCTGCGCAACGCCGCGGTCACCACCGTGGCGCCGACCGGAACCCTCAGCCTCATCGCGGGCTGCTCGAGCGGGATCGAGCCGCTCTACGGCATCGCCTTCGTGCGGCGGGTGCTCGACGGCGAGCGGCTGGCGGAGGTCAACCCCTACTTCGTCGAGGTCGTCCAGCAGGAGGGGCTGTGGAGCGAGGGCCTCAGGCAGGAGATCGAGGCCAGCGGGCGGCTGCCGGCGGCCGTGCCCGCAGCGGTCCGGCAGCTCTTCGTCACGGCGTTCGAGGTGGCCCCGGAATGGCACGTCCGTATGCAGGCCGCGTTCCAGCGCTCTACCGACAGCGCCGTGTCCAAGACGGTGAACCTCCCGGCCCAGGCGACCCGCGAAGACGTGGCCCGGGTGTTCCTGCTGGCGCATGAGCTGAAGTGCAAGGGGGTCACGGTCTTCCGGAGCGGCGGCCGGCCCGAGCAGGTCCTGACCTGCGGCACCCTCCAGCCGTGCTAGGGCTAAGCCGTTGGCGGGGCGGCACCCGCTCACTGGGCCAGGGCGTGGGCGAGCGATCGAGGCTCGGGGATAACGGGCGCGTAGAGGTGTGCGTGGACCACGTGACGCACCCAGGCTGAGGAGGAGAGCGATGCCGATTGTGCGGATCGAGCTGCTGGAGGGGCGGACGGCGGAGCAGAAGGAGACCCTGATCCACAACATCACCAAGACCGTCTGCGACACCCTGGAGGTGACGCCGGAGCGGGTGCGGGTGCTCCTCTTCGAGGTGCCGCCGAGCCACTGGGGGGTGGCCGGGACCCCCATGTCCAGGCGTCCCTGACGCCCTCGGTGATCATCCAGGCCGAGGCCCCCAACCGGGTCGACCTGGCCGGGGGGACCCTGGACATCTACCCCCTGTACCTCTTCGAAGGGGGGGGCCTCACGGTCAACCTGGCGCTCTCCGTCTACAGTCGCACCACCCTGCGCCCGCGGCGGGGTCGCGGCGTGCTCCTGCGGTCCGAGGACCTCGCCTTGACGCGCCGGGCGCCCTCGGCCGAGCGGCTCCGCCTGGGCGGCCCCCTCGACCTGGTCGCGCGGGCCGTCCGCTGGCTGCGCCCCGCGGGCGGGGTGGAGGTCGTCACCAGCAACGAGGCGCCGCGGGGCTCGGGGCTGGGGGCCTCCTCGGCGTTGCTGGTGACGCTCTGCGCGGCCCTCGCCCGCCTGAACGGGGCGCGCCTGACGCCCACCGCGCTCGTGGACCTGTGCGCGAACCTCGAAGCCCAGTCCCTGGGGGTTCCCACGGGGAAGCAGGACTACTGCGCGGCCCTGCATGGCGGGGTGAACGCGATCTGGTTCGACGTGGACGGCGTCCGCGTGGAGCGTCTGGCCTTGCCACCCGCCACCCGGCGCGCGCTGGAGCACCGGCTCCTGCTGAGCTACACGGGGATTCCCCATGCCTCCGGGGCGACGAACTGGGGGCTGGTGAAGGGGTACATCGACCGGCAGCCCGCGACCGTGCGTCACCTGCGCGCGATCAAAACCATTGCCACGGCCATGCGCGAGGCGCTGCTCGTCGGGGACCTCGACCGGGTGGGGGCCCTGCTGGGGGAGGAGTGGGAGCATCGCCGGCGCCTCGGCCCTGGGGTGAGCACTCCGCAGATCGACCGGATGATGGCGGCGGCCCGCCGGGCCGGCGCGCTGGCGAGCAAGCTCTGCGGCGCGGGCGGGGGTGGGTGCATGGTGACGCTCGCGCGGCAGGGGCGCCGGGACGCCGTGGCCGCGGCCCTGGCTCGCGCGGGTGCCCGCCAGCTCCC
Source organism: Deltaproteobacteria bacterium (assembly GCA_016183025.1). GTDB lineage: Bacteria > Desulfobacterota > JACPFL01 > JACPFL01 > JACPFL01 > JACPFL01. The sequence goes on from JACPFL010000118.1 coordinate 16,377, forward strand.
GGTCCGGATCGCACGCCAGGGGCTGCGGGTTCGCACGGGTGGGCCATGACGGTGCGGGGCTACATCGTTGGCGTGGACACCGGCGGGACCTTCACCGACGTGGCGGTCCTGGCCGAGACCGGGGAGCTGGTCCTGGACAAGGCCCCCACGACCCCCGACGACTTCTCCCGCGGTGTGCTGGACGCGCTGGAGGGGGCCGCGCGCAGCCTCGGGCTTGACCTCCGGGGCCTGCTTGGCCGGTGTCGGCTCTTCAAGCACGGGACCACCGTGGGGACCAATGCCCTGATCACGCGCACCGGGGCCCGGGTGGGGTTCATCACCACCCGGGGATTCGAAGACACGACGCTCATCATGCGGGCGGTCGGCCGGGTGGACGGGCTGCAGGAGGACGAGATCAAGCACATGGCCCACGTCACCAAGCCCGCGCCGCTGGTGCCCCGGGGGCTGATCAAAGGGGTACGCGAGCGAGTGGACTTCCAGGGGAACGTCGTCGCCCCCCTGAATGTCGAGGACG
>JACPFL010000119.1 GCA_016183025.1 Deltaproteobacteria bacterium
GTACGGGGTGATGCTCGAGAGCCGGGTGATGCTCGGCTCGCCGAAGCCCGTCTCCCCGAGCAGCCGCCGTAGCTCGGCGGCGCTGAACAGCGCCCCCTCCTCGAACATGAGCAGCATGGTCAGGTTCTGGATCGCCAGGGCTGCAGGCGCCGTCCGGGACTCCTCCAAGAGGTCCTCCACGATGGCGACCAGCCCGCCTGGCACGAGGGCCTCCCGGCCCTTCTCCAGCAGGCGCCGGGCCCCGGCGCGCGACTCGGTCCGGAGCACCCGGGAGAAGAGCACCACGTCGTAAGAGCCGTCAAAGGGGTCGGCCTCGTAGTCCCCGGCCCGCAGGGTGATCCGGTCGGACAGCCCGGCGCCCGCGACCACCTCCCGCGCGAGCGCCAGCACGTCCGGGAGGTCGAAGAGCACGGCTTCCAGGTCGGGATACCGGCCGGCCAGGACGATATCGTACGTCCCCACCCCGCCTCCCACATCCAGCAGCCGCTTGCGTCCCGACAGGTCGAGCCGCTCGGCCACCCGTTCAGCCAGGGGGAGGGCGCCCTCGTGGAGCCCCAGGAGGAACTCCCGGAAGAAGGCCGGGTCCGACGCCGCCAGACGCTCCGGGGGCTCGGCCACCGGACAGCCAGCACCGACGGCGCGCGGCAGGTCCGCCCACATGCGGTAGAGGCGCGCGGCCAGCCGGACGCTGTGCCCCAGGTACCCCGGCCGTCCCCGCACGAGAAACCGGTCCGCCAGCGCGGCGTTCGCGTACCGCTCTCCGGCTTTGTCGAGCAGCCCACCGGCCACGCAGGCATCGAGCAGGGCTCGGACCGCGCGGGGGGGCAACCCGCACACATCCGCCACCTCGTCGGCGGTGGCGGGTCCTCGGTCGAGCACGGTGCAGATCTCCAGCGCTTCCAGGGAGATGATCAGCATCGGGAGCCGGTAGCCATGGACCAGCTCCAGGAAGGCGCCGGGAGAAGGCTGGGGCGCCCGGGCAGCGGGCAAGGTCATGGCCGGCACAGGCCGAGCCCGCTCAGGGCCGCCAGAAGATAGCGCGGACGTCCGCTTCCGGCACGCGCTCGACCAGACCCATCTCCATGGCCCGGAGGATCGAACTCACCGCATCGTCCACGGTCTGCGTGTCCCAGGCGCGCGGGTAGAGGCGCAGGAGCCGTGCCTTCGCAAGCTCCACCTGCGGCTCCGTCTTGAGGCCCAGGAACCCCCGCTCCTCGGCGATCACCTCGGGGTTCGCGTGGATGTAGCTGAGGGTGTCCAGGATGGCGCGGGAGAAGCCCGTGGCCCGGGCCCGGTCCGCGTCGATCCAGTCCTGGTGGGCGCCGACCCCCAGGGCCATGAAGGGGCGCCCCATCGCCTGCCGCAGATGCTCGTTCATCGGCAGGAGCTCGCGGGCTTCCCCGTCCGCGATCAGCCGGGTGGTGAAGACCTCAAACATGGTGATGGCGTCCACCTCTCGCCGGGCGAGCAGCCCGATCAGCACCTGGCCCGAGCCTGCAATGATCATGCGGAAGTCCCGCTCGAGCTGGAGCCCCAGGGTCTGGGCCGCCATGTTCAGCCCGACGTAGGCGGCCGTGATCCGGTCGAGGGACCCGAGCCGCTTCCCCCGCAGCTCCTCCAGGCGCCTGTAGGGAGCATCGGGCGCGACGAGGACTGAGGTGTGCAGGAAGATCATGGGGGCGACGATCCGCACCCGGTTGCCCCTCAGGTTCGCCCGGAGGGCCGAGATGGTGGGCATGCTGTAGGAGTCCACGGCGCGGTAGACCACGGCCCGCTCCCCCTCGGGGGGGTTCATGACCTTGGCCTCGATCTTCACCCCGTGGCGCAGGTCGAGCCCCTTCTTCATGGCGACGTGATAGAGGAAGGTCGCCGCCCCGCCGGGCGTGGTCGCCACCAGCACCTTCTTCGGCTCCCCGGCCCCGGCTGGACCGGCCGCGAGCACCAGCGCCATCAGGCTCAGCGCACTCATCCACGTCCAGCGTCCGAGGAAGTGCCGCCTACACCCCATCTGCGTGTCCTCCTGCGGCCAGGCCAGGGGCAGCCTAGTCGTGCCCGTCGCCCACGTGTGCGTCGTATTCTACAGAGGCTCTCACGCTCGATCAATGTTACGAGGGGACCCGAGGCTGGGTCAACGGACCCCCGGCCTGATCAGGGCCTGCCGCTCCTCCCCACGGTCCCGCACGCCCGAGATCACCGGGACCCGGACCGGTCCGGCCTCGAGCCGGCGGAGCCGCGCCTGGAGGTCGGGGTGGAGCGACAGCCAGAGGTCGGGGCGAGGAAATGTGGCCAGGTGGCGGAGGTGGGCCAGGTAGGCGGCTCGCGGGTAGCCAGCCCGTTCGTAGAGCCACAGGCCCAGGGCGTCGGCCTCGTACTCCTGCCCCCGGGCGTAGGCCCCCAGCAAGGGGACCCCGGCGGCCAGGAGCGGAGGGGCCGCCAGTGGGGCGAGGGCCAGGGTGCCGGCCATGAGCAACCCGCCGCCCACGGTGGTGGCCGCGAACCGGGGACCATGGCCGAGCAGCTCGTGCGCCGCCTCGTGCGCCAGTGACGCGGCGAAATCCTCCTGGGTCCCGCGCGCCAGCCAGCCCGTGGAGAGGACCAGCGTCCCGTCGCCGAGGCTCAGGGCGATCGGGCGCTCGGTCGGCCAGAAGCGGAGACGCAGGGGGGGCCGGGGCTCCGGGATCGCTTGGACCACGTCCCGGAAGGCTCGACCGGCCAGGACCCCTTGTGCTGCGGGGACCGCGGGGGGATCAGCGAGGAGGAGCTTCGGTCCACAAGCGATGCAGAGAAGCCCGCACGACAGGGCCAGCACGACACCGGCGTCCGGCCGCACGGCTCAGTTGAGCAGGGCCCGGACCTCGGCGAGGGAGCGGGTGGCGAGCTTGTCTCCCGGGTTCAGCTCGATGGCCCGCTCGAACTCCTGGATGGCCCGGAGGAACTGGCCTTTGCGCCGGTAGATCTGGCCCAGGTTCAGGTACGGGAAGTGCCGGGGCTCATACCGTGGGGCGCCCTTCGCCCGCTCGAGCCAGGGGATCGCCTCCTCATCCTTCCTCTGCTGCACGAGGTAGACGCCGATGTCGTTGTACGGGTTGCCCAGGCTCGGGTCCACCTCGATGGCCCGCAGGCATTCGTGGATCGCGTCGTCCAGCCGGCCCTGGAAGCTGTACGTCCAGCCGAGGAAGGTGTGGGCCTCGGCCGTCGGATGCAGCTCGATGGACTCCTTGTAGAGCTGGATCGCGGTCTCGAGCTCGCCCGCCATCTGGTACCGGTAGGCCTCCTCGAAGAGCTCTATGGCCTTCGTCCGTTCCTGCTCGGCCATGGCTGCTGTTCCCCTGCCCATCCGAGAGCATCCTCATTGTAGGCAGGCGGCAGGGCCCCGTCAAACACCCTCAGGGCTGTCCCCTTCACCAGAATCCCGCTAGGATACAATGGGCGTGGGTAGACCGGCTCGCCAGGCAGGGAGACGGATGCGAGAGCTGCGGGGACAGGTCGTGGTCATCACGGGAGCCTCCGCCGGCATCGGCCAGGCGGCAGCCCTCGCGTTTGCCCGCGAGGGGGCCCGGGTCGTGGTCGCAGCTCGGCGGGAGGCTCGCCTGCAGGCGGTCGCCCGAGCCATCCGGGAGAGCGGCGGGGAAGCCCTCGCCCTCCGGACCGATGTCGCCTCGCGTCAGGAGGTGGAAGCCCTGATCAGCCGGACCATGGAGGCCTTCGGGCGGCTGGACATCCTGGTCTGCAATGCCGGGCGGGGGTTCATCGGGTGGGTGGAGGAAACCCCGGTCGAGGAGTACGAGCAGATCATGGCGGTGAACTTCCTCGGGACCGTCTATCCCGTCCGGGCCGCCCTTCCCATCTTCCAGCGCCAGGGGGCGGGCCACGTCATCATCATCTCCTCCGTGGCGGGTAAGCGCGGGACTCCCCTGCTCAGCGCCTACTGCGCGACCAAGTTCGCCCAGGTGGGCTTTGCCGAGGCCCTGAGGGCCGAGCTGGCCGGAGGGCCCGTGGCCGCCAGCGTGATCTGCCCCATCGTCACGGCCACGGAGTTCTTTGACGTCGCGGGCGGCAGGCGCGGGCGCGAGGGCCTCCGCCTGAGGGGCCCCATCCATACCGCGGAACATGTGGCGCGAGCCATTGTGCGCTGCGCCCGTCGTCCCCGTCCCGAAGTGCTCATCTTCCCACCAGCCCGCGTCTGGGTGCTGCTGAATGCCCTCCTCCCCCGGCTGACCGACTGGATTGCGGCCAGGGTGCGCCCGGCCCGCACCTGAAGCCGCCCCCTTCCGCAAGACCGCCAACCCCTGACCTGGTGGCTTCCGCCGAGGACAGGGGGCCACCCCGCTCGCCCCCTCCCCGTCTCAAGGCAAATGGCGGTGAGCCATGAACTAATGTCCGTAACCAATCGGAATCATAGTGAACTTATGCCTTGACACAAACCACACCGTGTTTGAGGGCCTCGGGGGGCCCTGTTGCGTTCCTCGGGAGTCTTATGCTGGTATTGCGGGCACATCGGGAGGCCTTCTTGGCGCTCAGGTCTGTCGAGGCCGTGGTGGTCCACCGCGAGCCGGCGCAGGTCTGGTGGCCACACAGGGAGCGGGGGGGCTCCTCAGCCCGCGGCGAAGTGGCCGGGGAGCGTCAGCGCCAATCCTACCCCCGCACGATCGAAGTCCTGCCCGCGCGGCAACCCGAGGAGCCCCAGGGGCCGGAGACGGTCGCGACCGTCCGGGCCCTGGCCGCCTATGGGGAGGCCGGGAGGCTCCTGGGCGACCTCCGGGGCCACCTCATCGACCTCCGCACCTGAAATCCTCCCCGCCTGGACTCGCTGCTCCCTTCGAGAACGACCCTTGCCCCATGCGGGGGGCCGCGCTAGACTCCCCTCGGCGCCGGGGAAGACCTGCGCGGCCCGCGGAGGTCCCCGACGCCGGCGGGGCGCGGGAGGTCTCCAGCCGCGGCTGAACTGCCTGCGCGGACGATAGGCCGGTGGACACCTCGGGCGAGATCCTGTTGGAGGCCGTCGATCTGCACATGGCCTTCGGCGGGGTCCACGCCCTGCGCGGCGTGAGCCTGCGCATTCGTCAGGGCGAGATCTTCTCGCTCATCGGGCCGAACGGCGCGGGCAAGACGGTCTGTCTCAACTGCATCAGCGGCCTCTACCGTCCCAGGTCCGGCCGCATCGTGTACGCCGGCGAGGACATCACCCGGCTGCGCCCGCACCAGCGCGCCGCACGGGGGATCGCCCGCACCTTCCAGCGGATCGAGCTGTTCGGCGGGATGACCGTCCTGGACAACATCCGCCTGGGCCGTCACCTCCACATGCGGAGCGGCCTCCTGGCCGCCGCGATCTACGCCGGACCCTCGGCGCGGGAGGAGGTCGCCCACCGGGAGTTCATCGAGCGGGAGATCATCGACCTCCTGGAGATCACCCCGATCCGGCACAAGATCGTCGAGATGCTCCCCTACGGGCTCCAGAAGCGCGTGGAGCTCGCCCGGGCCCTCGCCCTCAATCCTCGCCTGATCCTCCTGGACGAGCCGATGGCCGGCCTGAACCTGGAGGAGGTCGAGGACATGGCCCGCTTCATCGTCGACATCAACGAGGAGCCTCGCTGGCGGGTGAACTGCCTCCTGGCCGAGCACGACATGGGCGTGGTGATGGACCTGTCGCACCGGGTCGCGGTGCTCAACTTCGGCGAGAAGATCGCCGAGGGGACGCCGGCCGAGGTCCAGGCGACCCCCGAGGTGATCCAGGCCTACCTCGGCGAAGCGGAGGGGCTGTATGCGAGCCGGCGGTGAGGGGACGCCGCCCCCGGTCGTCATCACGCCGGACTTGACGTTGCCGAAGCTCCTGCGCCGGACCGCCAGGCACTACGGCGACCGGAAGGTCGCCATGCGGGAGAAGGATTACGGGATCTGGCGCCAGATCACCTGGCGCGAGTACTCGGAGCACGTCCGGCACATCGCGCTCGGGTTCGTGGCGCTGGGGCTCGGGCGGGGGGACAAGGTGGCGCTGGTCGGCCACAACCGGCCCGAGGGGCTGTGGGCCGAGATGGCCACCCTGTGCGTCGGCGGGGTGGCGGTCTGGCTGTACCAGGACTGCCTGATCGACGAGGTCCAGTACATCGTGGAGCACTCCGACGCCCGACTCCTCGTCGGCGAGGGGCAGGAGGAGGTCGACAAGGCCCTGGCCGTCGCGGACCGCTGCCCGAAGCTCGAGCGGATCCTGTGGGATGACCCGAAGGGGATGCGCGGCTACACCGACCCGCGCCTGCTGAGCCTGGCCGAGGTGGAGCACCTGGGCCGCGAGCTCGATGCCCGCGAGCCGGGCCGGTTCGAGACGCTGGTCGACGCCGGGCGGGGCCAGGACACCGCCCTCCTGTTCTATACGTCGGGCACGACCGCGCGGCCGAAGGGCGCCCTGCTGAGCCACACCAACATGCTCAAGATGGGGCAGAACCTGATGGCGGTCGACCCGTGCACGGCGCGCGACGACTTCGTCTCGTTCCTCCCGTTCGCCTGGATCGGCGAGCAGATGATGTCGATCTCCTGCGGCCTGCAGGCCGGCTTCACCATCAACTTCCCCGAGGCGCCCGAGACAGTCCAGCAGAACATCCGCGAGATCGGCCCGCAGGTCCTCTTCTCCCCGCCCCGGATCTACGAGCAGATGGTCCGGAGCGTCCAGGCGAAGATCCTCGATGCCCCGCCGCTCAAGCGGCGAGCGTACCGGTGGGGGCTTGACGTGGGGCACCGGGTGGCCGACTGCCAGTTCGGCAGGCGGTCCGTCCCGCCGGCGCTCCGGCTGGCCCGATGGCTGGCCGACTGGCTGGTTCTGCGCAAGCTCCGGGACCACCTGGGCCTGGCCCGGGTGCAGCACGCGTACACGGGCGGCGCCGCGCTCGGACCGGATCATCTCCGGTTCTTCCACGCAATCGGGGTGAACCTGAAGCAGATCTATGGCCAGACCGAGATCGCGGGCATCTCCGTCGTCCACCGGGACGGGGACATCAAGTTCGACACGGTCGGACGCCCGATCCCCGAGACCGAGCTCCGGATCGCCGCGGACGGTGAGATCCTGTCCCGGAGTCCGTGCGTCTTCCAGGGATACTACAAGATGCCGGCGGAGACGGCTTGGACGCTGAAGGACGGGTGGCTCCATTCCGGGGACATCGGGTTCTTCGACGAGGACGGGCACCTCGTGGTCTTCGACCGGCGGAGCGATGTGATGACGCTGGGCGACGGGACCCGTTTCTCGCCGCAGTACATCGAGACGCGCCTGAAGTTCAGCCCCTACCTCAAGGATGGCTGGATCGTGGGCCACGGGCGGCCCTTCGTGAGCGCCGTGGTGTGCATCGATGCGGTGGTGGTCGGCCGGTGGGCCGAGGACCAGCACCTGGCGTACACCAGCTACGTCGAGCTGTCCCAGAAGCCGGAGGTGTATGCCCTCGTCGCCGGGGCGATCCGGCAGGTGAACCGCAGCCTGCCGGCGCCAGCGCGGATCCGCAAGCTGGTCAACCTCCACAAGGAGTTCGACGCGGACGACGAGGAGCTGACCCGCACCCGGAAGCTCCGCCGGGCCTTCCTCGAGGAGCGCTACCAGGAGATCCTCGCCGCCATCTATTCGGATTCGACCGAGGTCCACATGGACACCACGGTCACCTACGAGGATGGCCGCGTCGCGCGCACCAGGACCGCTCTGCGGATCATGCCGATCGAGGACTCATGATGCTGGTTTGCCTGGGCGGGTGAATCGGCGCGGGGCGGGGCGATGGAGATCTTTCTCGAGCTGGTGCTCACCGGGATCATGGTGGGGAGCATCTACGCCCTCGTGGCGCTGGGGTGGACGCTCATCTACAAGTGTTCCGGGGTCCTGAACCTCGCCATGGGCGAGCTGACCCTCCTGGGCGCGTACGTGTGCCTGGCCTTCTACACCTGGGGCTTCCCCTTTCCGGCTGCGCTCGGGGCCACCCTCATCATCGGGTTCCTCCTGGGCCTGTTGACCGAGCGCCTCTTCCTGCGGCGAATGATCGGGGAACCCGTCCTGTCGGTCGTCATGGTCACGGTCGGGCTCTCGTTTTTCTTCCGGGCGGTCGTCGGATTCCTGTGGGGGACGGACACCCGGGTCTTCGACCCGCCGGTCTTCCCGCGGGAGCCGTTCCGGCTCGGCCAGATGGTCTTCGGCCAGGTGTACCTCTGGAGCTTCGTGGCCGCGGTCGTCCTGCTCGTGGTCTTCGTCGCCTTCTTCGAGCGCACCCGTTGGGGCCTCGCGATGAAGGCGACCGCGGACGACGAGATGGCCGCCCTCTCGCTTGGGGTGAGCGCGAAACGGGTGTACGCCCTGGCCTGGGCCATCGCCTTCATGGCGGCAGGGGTGGGCGGTACGCTCCTCGGCAACATCAACGGGCTGAACATCTCCGTGGGCACCCTGGGTATCCTGGTCCTGCCGGCCGTCGTCCTGGGAGGTCTGAACTCGATCCCCGGCGCTATCGTCGGCGGGATCGCCATCGGGGTCCTCCAGAACCTCTCTGGGGGGTACCTGGAGCGGTTCACCGCGGGCGGGGTCAAGGAGATCGCCCCGTTCGTCTTCATGGTCATCCTGCTGCTCTTCCGCCCGTACGGCCTGTGGGGCTGGGTCAAGATCGAGCGGGTGTAGCCGATGGCCTACCTCCCCTGCGGCGTCTACCACGAGCGGTACCGCCAAGAGCACGCCTGGTGGCAGACCCGGTTCGTCCGGGCCAAGATGGGCCTCCTCGCCGCACTGCTCCTGGTCTTCCCCCTGACGACGAATCCGTACCTCGTCTCGGTGGCAAACATCGTCGGGTACACCATCCTCTCAGCCCTCGGGGTTCAGCTCCTGATCGGGGTCTGCGGCCAGATCACCCTGGGCCATGCCGCGTTCATCGCCGTGGGGGGGTACGCGACCGCCATCGGGATGCTCCAGTACGGCCTCCCCTACCCCGTGAGCCTGCTCGTGGGCGCGGTCCTGGCCGGCCTGTGGAGCGTCCTGTTCGGCCTCCCCTCGGCCCGCGTCAAGGGATTCTATCTGATCATGACCACGATGGCGGCCCAGTTCGTGACCGTGGACTTCATCATCACCCAGTACGTCAGCCGGATCGGCGGTCGGGGGCACTACTTCTCGCTGCCGCCCGGGACCGTGACGATCGGCCCGTGGGTCATTGACAGCGATCTGAAAGCGTACTATCTCATGATCGCCCTGGTCGTCGGCTCCATCGCCGCCCTCGCCAACCTCCTCCGCACGCGCGTCGGCCGGGCCTGGGTCGCCATCCGGGACAACGACATCGCCGCCCAGACCATGGGAGTCAACATCGTCCGCTACAAGCTCCTCGCCTTCTTCGTCGCCGGCGTCCTGGGGGGGATCGCCGGCGCCTTCTGGATCAGCTCGCTCTACTTCGTGAGCCCGGAGCACTTCACCCTGGGCTGGTCCCTCTGGCTCGTGGGGGTCGTCCTCATCGGCGGGATCGGGAGCCTGCAGGGCGTCGTGTTCGGGTCCCTGTTCGTGACCCTGACCCTCGAGGCCCTCGGGTTCGCGGTGAGCGGCCTGCGGGATCTCTTCCCGACGCTCCCGGACAAGTTCCTCTACGTGAAGGAGGGCGCGTTCGGCCTGGCGATCGTGTTCTTCCTCCTCTACGAACCCCGCGGGCTCGCGTACCGCTGGCAGCAGATGAAGAACTACTTCAACCTCTGGCCGTTCGCCTACTGAGGGGGAACCGTCCACTGCAGCAGGCCCAGACCCCCGGCGAACTCGAGGCCCCGGCGAGCGGGGCAGGGAGGGGACGATGCATCGTACGTTGCGCTTCGTAGTGGCCGGCGGACTTCTGGCCGTCGCCCTCGCCGGGGCGGTCGGGGCGGAGGCGATCCGCCTCGGGCCGCTGAACGACATGACGGGGCCCACGTCGGACGTCGGGAAGGACGTCGCGCTCGGGATCCGGGAGGCGGTGAAGTACGTCAACGACACCGGCGGGATCAACGGCAAGCGGATCCGCCTGTTCCTCTACGACTACGGCTACCGGGTGCCAGAGGCGATCACGACCTACAAGCGCTTCCGGGACTTCGACAGGGTGGTGGCGGTCCTCGGCTGGGGGACCGGAGACACCGAAGCCCTCTCGCCCACGGTGAACAAGGACCGGATGCCGTACCTCTCGCACTCCTTCTCGGCGCATCTCACCGACCCCAGGAAGACGCCGTACAACTTCGTCTACGGGACGGACTACTCGAGCAACGCCCGGGCGGCCATGACGGCGTGGTATGACGAGATCTGGCTCAAGGATCCCCGGCTCAGACGCGACCGGGAGCGCGGCGTCAAGCCCCGATTCGTGGCCTTCTATGCCTTCCCCGTCCCCTATGCCAGCGCGCCGATCAAAGCGATCAAAGATCACGCGAGGCTCCTCGGCTTCGAGATCGGGGCGGACCAGGACGTGCCGCTGACCGCCCTCGACATCAAGAGTCAGGTCCTGGCCGCCAAGGAGTTCCGGCCACATCTGGTCTGGCACGGGAACATCACGATGTCGGTGGCCACGGCGCTCAAAGACGCGGCCGCCCTCGGCCTGGGCGCCGACCACATCGTGAACAACTGGGGGTACGACGAGAACCTGCTCAAACTGGCCGGCCCGGCGGCCGAGGGGGTGATCGGGATCGCCGTGAACGCCTTCTACGGCGAGAAGGTCCCCCTCATGGATAAGGTCGCGGAGTACGCCAGGCGGATGAACCCGGGCGTGCCCCAGGAGAACCGCCTCATCCGGACCGTCCAGGGCTGGGTGGACGTGCTCCTGATGGCCGAAGCGCTGAAGCGGGCCGACCGGGCCGGGAAGCTCAACGGCCCCGGGATCAAGGAGGCCTTCGAGACGATCCGCGACTGGACGCCCGGGCTGGGCCGGACGCCGATCACCATCACGCCGACCGATCACCGGCCCGGCTCCCTGATCCGGGCCTACATCGTCCGGAAGGGGAAGTTCGAGCTCCTCAAGGAGATCAACCTCCGCCAGCGGTGGCCCGAGAAGTGGGACAAGGAGTGGCTCGGCTGGTGAGGTGTGGCCTGGCCGATGGCCCCGGATGACGACGGCCGGTGGCAGGGAGCGGAGTGCGTGGTCAAGGGCGAGCCGATCCTCCGGGTCACCAACATCGAGGTCCTGTATCACGAGGTGATCCTCGCCCTGAAGGGGGTCTCGCTCGCAGTGCCTCCGGACGGGGTGGTCGCCCTCCTGGGGGCCAACGGCGCCGGCAAGAGCACGACGTTGAAGGCGATCTCCGGCCTTCTGAAGCACGAGAACGGGAAGGTCGCCCAGGGGACCATCGAGTTCCTCGGCGAGCGGATCGATCGGCGATCGGCCGAGGAGATCGCCCGGCTGGGGATCATTCAGGTGATCGAGGGCCGGCGGGTCTTCGAGCACCTGACCGTCGAGCAGAACCTGCGGGTCGGCGCCCACCAGGCCGGCAACGGCGCGCACCTGCGTCGCGGCCTGGAGCTGGTCTACCATTACTTTCCGCGTCTCAAGGACCTCCGCCAGGTCGCGGCGGGGTACGTGAGCGGCGGCGAGCAGCAGATGACGGTCATCGGCCGGGCGCTGGTGGCCGGGCCCCGGCTCCTCCTCCTGGACGAGCCGTCGATGGGCCTGGCCCCCCTGCTCATTCACGAGATCTTCGCCATCCTCGCCAGGCTGAACCAGGTGGAGCGGATCCCGATCCTCCTGGTCGAGCAGAACGCGAAGCTGGCCCTGGCGGCGGCCCGCTATGCCTACGTCCTCGAGAACGGGCGCGTGGTGATGGATGGTCCGTCGGAGACGCTCCGGGAGAACCCGGACGTCCGCGACTTCTATCTCGGTCTGACCGACCTGGGAACCCGCAAGAGCTTTCGGGCGGTCAAGCACTACAAACGGCGGAAGCGGTGGGTGACGTGACCCCCCCCGCGGGAGGAGGAGAGGAACGATGCGGAACCGCGTAGTGATCGCTGAGGGAGTCGTGGCAGTGGTCGGGGCGCTCCTGGCGGGCTGCGCCGCCCTCCCGCGTGGCGACGCCGGCCAGGCGCTCCGCCCCCCCCAGGTCCAACTGCAGCGCGTGGAGGTGGCGAGCTACTTCCCGTACGCCCCGCCGCCGGCCCGCGTCCCCCTGATCCTGGCGTTCATCTACAACATCACCAACCCGAACGGCGTGGCCGTGGGCCTCGAGGACTTCAAGTTCACGGTGGCCTTCGAGGCGGTGGGCAAGGGGGAGTTCTTCCCCCTCATCACGCCGATCGTGTACGAGCGGCTGTGGACCCCTCCGGGCATCACGAACCAGCTCCGGGTGACCGCGACGCTCGACTCGCTCATCGTGCCCGCGACCCTCGCGGTCTCGGCCGGCGTCCGGGTCCAGCGCATCGGCCTCAAGCCGGGCGAGATGGTCAAGGACTGGTGGGAGAAGATCGGGGACTTCGCCTACGGCATCCGGGTGACCGAAGGGACCGCGTTGTTCACCAGCAACGGCCTGAACGTCCTGTCGACCTTCGAGGGCAACTTCCCGAAGTGAGCGGCCGCGCGGCAGGGCGGTGGAGGCAGGGCGTGAAGTCGGGTCGGGACCGGACCTCGGGATACTACCAGCCCCACCTCGAGACGATGTCTCCGGCGGATCGGGCGGCCTACCTCGACGCCCAGGTCCGGGCGGCCGTCCGCCTGGCCTACGAGCGGGCGCCCGGCCTGCGGCGCCGGCTCGAGGCCGCCGGCGTGCGACCGGAGGCAGCGCCCGGGGTGGCCGAGCTGGAGGCGATCCCGGTCCTGCCGAAGGCGAGCCTCCCCGATCTGCAGCGGGACGACCCGCCGTTCGGCGGCCTCCTGGCCGTGCCGGTGGCCCAGCTCCGGCGCCTTTACGTCTCGCCCGGCCCGATCTACGACCCCGAGGGGGCGAGCCCGGACTACTGGCGGCTGGCCAAGGCGTTCTACGCCGCCGGGTTCCGGCCGGGGGACGTCGTCCTCAACACGGCTGCCTACCA
>JACPFL010000144.1 GCA_016183025.1 Deltaproteobacteria bacterium
CGCCACCGGCTATCGGACCTCCGGGAAGTTTGCCTGGAAGGGGCCGTACCAGACCGGGATGACCGGGGACCCGTGGGGGAGCAAGTACCTGGTGAACAGCAAGTACCTGCAGCCCGGGAATATCGCGACCGCCCGTGCGGTCTGGGTGCTGTCAGCCGGGCCGAACCGGGTGATCACCACGTCCTACACGCAGACGGCCAGCTCTTGCCCGTGCCTGGAGAATGACGACGATATCGCCTTCCGCATCCGGTAGGCTGTAGGCGATGGCGGGGCCGGTGCCCGGCCCAGTGCCCTGCCCACCCCGACGCGAGGACCCCGGCCGCCGCCTACCTGGGCGGGTGCCGGGGTCTTATGCTATGTAGTAAGGACCATGCGCCGCGGGTACACGTTGCTCGAAATCGTGGTGGTCATCGCTACGGTGTCCGTGCTCGTGGCCCTGGCGATCCCGGTGGCGATCCGGAAGATCGCGGAAGCAAGGGACGCGCGGGCGCGCGCCGATGTCACCCGTCTGTCAGCCGCCGTGCTGGGGTTCATCAAGGATACGGGACGGAACCCGGACCGGAAGAACGCGTCCGGGAGTCAGACCTTCGACCTGCTGCGCAGCACCAGCGATGCGACGAAGGACCCGATAGATCCCTCCGGACTGATCGCCACGCTGAGCGCCAACGCGGGGGACCTGAACGACCAGCTCGTCCGGAACACGTATAGCTATCCGAATTGGTCCGGTCCCTATGTCCAGGAGATCTCCCTGGACGCCTTCGGCCGCAACTACCTGGTGTACACGAAAGGGTTTCACAGCGCGACGACCGGCTCGGTGGTCTGGATCATCTCGGCGGGCCAGAATCAGAAGATCGAGACAGGGGAGGCGGACACGAAGACCAGCGGGGACGATATCGGGCTGATCTTCGACGTCAGGAGGTAGTCCGGTGAGCGACCTGAGCGCGTGCCGACCGCGAGTGGGAGTGAGGAGGAGGGGCGTGGGCCAGGAGTGCAGACTGGTGGCCGCCATCTTCGGGCTCGTCATCCTGGCCACGCTGCTCGGCTGCGAAAAGCAGGAGGTCAACCCGAGCTTCACGCTGGACTCCAGGCCGGCGGGGGCCAAGATCTACAAGGACACGGGCGTGATCGGGGAAGGGGAGCGCTGGAGCCTGCTCGGCTCGGCCCCCCTGGTCTTGACCGAGCGGGAGTTCTTCTTCGAGCGGGACTCTCAGATGGTGAAGGGGGAGCGCGAGGGGAAGGAGGTCCGCGTCCGGGTCACCCGGGGGACCAAGCAGGTGCTCTTCGATTTTGAATCCGATCCGCCCAAGGCCACGACGGAGCGGCGCACGATGTTCTGACAGCGGCTCCTTCCCGGCGGCCGTGGCCGGAGCGGCGCGGGAAGGCCGGGAAGGGCCTCCCTACCGGCAGAAGTAGAGGCCGACGAGGTCTCGGACGCCGTAGGCCCGGAGGCGGTAGGCCATGCCGAAGAGAATCACGGCGAGGATGATGAAGACCGTGCCCACCGCATAGCGGTGCTGGAGCATGCGCTGGTCATCCAGCAGGATCAGCGCCCGGTTCCACCACTGGGCGACATGGGCCAGCGCGACGGGGCGATACACGGCCAGCAACCCATAGGCGAGCACCACGATCCCTACAAAGATCAGAAACCCCATCGTTCCTCCTCCCCCCCCTGGCGGGTCTCCGCTGCGTGTGGCCGACGCACGACGTGGCTGGTGAGCTTCTCCTCACCATGCCCGGTCCGTCCACCGGCCGAGGCGGGCCCTTTCGACGTCTCTAGGCGAAGTATACTCGCATCCAGTTGCCAGCACAAAGGAATTTGAACATGGGGGGAATCTCCTTGACACCCGACGCCGGCAGGGTTACATTTGTAAAACAGTATTTTCTTTAATCGAGAGCCTCATCGAGGAGCAGTCATGGCGAAAGGACGCCTCCAGCTGGGCGAGCGGCTGATCCAGGCAGGGAAGATCACGCAGGAGCAGCTCGACATTGCCCTGAAGGAGCAGCAGCGCACCGGCAAGCTGCTCGGAGAGATCCTGCATCGCCTCGGGTTCGTGGCGGAGGACGAGCTGACCGTCCTGCTCGCTGCCGACGCGGGGATCCAGCACATCGAGCTGAACGGCTACCCGGTCCAGCCCGAGGCCCTCAAGCTGATCCCGGAGGCGACGGTCCGCCGGCTCCGGGCCTTCCCGCTGTCCACCGATGGCCGCACCGTGAAGGTCGCCCTGGCCAACATCTTCGATGTGCGAGCCATCGACGACCTCCGCCGCCAGACAGGCCGGCAGGTCGAGGTGCTGTCGGCCACCGAGGGGGACATCCTCCGGGCCATTGACCACTACTATGGGCAGGCGGCCAAGGGAGATGCGCTCATCGAGCGGAGCATCCGGGAGGCCGAGCGGGGCGTGCCCACCCGGGCCGGGGGTCAGCCCACCCGGGCAGAGGGCGAGGCGGGGGAAGCCGGGGTCATCAGCCTGGTGGACCAACTGCTCAGCGACGCGGTCCGGGAAGGGGTGACCGACATCCACGTGGAGCCGGAGGAGACCACCGTCCGGGTCCGCTACCGGGTGGATGGGCTGCTCCACAACGCCACGACCCTCCCCAAGGCGGTGCAGGCCTCGGTGATCGCCCGCCTGAAGATCATGGCCAACATCAACGTCGCCGAGACCCGGCTCCCCCAGGACGGCCGGATCCGCTTCAACGTGGGGGCGAAGCGGATCGACCTGCGGGTCTCCACGTTCCCCACGATCTACGGGGAGAACGTCGTCCTGCGGCTCCTGGACCGCGAGCGGCTCATCCTCGGGCTCGAGAAGCTGGGGTTCGGCGCCGATACGCTGGGGATCTTCAAGCGGTGCCTCGAGCGCCCCTACGGGTCGAGCGCAACATCATCACGCTCGAGGACCCCGTGGAGTACGAGCTGCCCATGATCCGACAGTCGCAGATCAACGTGCGGGCCGGGCTGACCTTCAGCACGGGGCTCCGCTCCATCCTGCGCCAGGACCCTGACATCATCTTCGTCGGGGAGATCCGGGACGCCGAGACCCTGGAGATGTCGGTGCGGGCGGCGCTGACCGGCCACCTGGTGTTCAGCACCCTGCACACCAACGACTCGGCGGGCGCGGTCCCGCGGATGGTGGACCTGGGGGTCGAGCCGTTCCTGCTCAGCTCCTCCCTGATCGCGGTCCTCGCCCAGCGCCTGGTCCGGCGGATCTGCTCGGGCTGCAAGGCCCTGGCCCAGCCCGACCCCGAGCTGCTGAAGAAGGCCGGGCTGGCCGAGCGCGCGGGCAACCTCACCTTCTACGAGGGGAAGGGGTGCCAGGCCTGCCGGAACACGGGGTTCCGCGGGCGGCTGGGGATCTTCGAGGTCTTCGCCGTGACCCCGGCGATCGCCCGCGTCATCCAGGAGCGCGGTGACAGCGCGACCTTGCGCCGCCTGGCCCAGCGCGAGGGGATGCGGACCATGTTCGAGGACGGGCTGCGCAAGGTCCTGGCCGGGCTCACGACGCTCGAGGAGGTGGCCCGCGAGGCCCTGAGCAGCTGAGGCCATGCCCCAGTACACCTTCCGCGCCAAGGATGATACGGGCAAGACGGTCCGGGGCGTGATGGCCGCCGACAGCGAAGAGGCCCTCGCGGCGGCGCTCGACGCCCGCGGTCTCTACCTGATCGAGGCGGCGGAGGTCCGCCGCGGTCAGGCCCGGGCCTCGGGCGGCAAGGTCAAGCGGCGGGAGCTGATCAACTTCTGCATCCACCTCTCCACCGTCCTCGGGGCCGGCGTCCCCATCGTCGCCGGGCTGGAGGACATGATCGCGCAGACCACCAGCCCGCGGTTCCGCCTGGTGCTCGAGGACGTGCTGCGGTCGGTGCAGGGGGGGCTCAGCTTCTCCGAGGCCCTGAGCCGCCACCCGCGGACGTTCGCACCGGTCTTCGTCAACATCTGCCGCGCCGGCGAGGTTTCGGGGACGCTGGATGCGGTCCTGCAGGACATGGCGAACTTCCTCGAGTGGCAGGAGGAGCTGGTCTCCAGCGTGCGGCAGGCCACCATGTACCCGGCCCTGGTGCTCTCCGCGGTGTTCATCCTCATGCTGGGACTGTTCACCTTCGTCGTGCCCCGGTTCGCCGGCATCCTGCTCGGCCTGAATGTCCCCCTGCCGCTCCCCACGCGCCTGGCCCTGGCGGCCAGCCGCTTCACCACCAACTACTTCCCGTTCATCGTCGGGGGGCTCGTGGCCCTGATCGTCGGCATGCGCCTGTTCATCCGCACCGGGCCCGGGCGCCACGCGTGGGACCGGCTCAAGCTGAACATCCCGTACTTCGGCGAGCTGATCCGGAAGGTGGCGCTCTCGCGCTTCGCCCACTTCTTCTCGGTCCTCTACAAGTCCGGCGTGGGGATCTTCCAGATCCTGGAGATCTCGGAGCACGTGGTGGGCAACGTGATCCTGGCTCGGGCCGTGGCCCAGGCGCGCGAGCGGGTGCGGGCAGGGGCCCGGATCGGCGAGGCCCTGGCCGCCACCGGGGAGTTCCCGCCGATGGTCCTGCGCATGATCGCCGTGGGAGAGATCACCGGGGAGATGGACCGGACCCTGGACCGGGTGACCAAGTACTATGACCGGGAGGTCCCGGCTACGATCAAGCGCGTGTTCACCGCCATGGAGCCGATCCTCATCCTGTGCCTGGCCGCGGTGGTCCTGGGGCTGGCCCTCTCCCTCTACCTGCCCCTCTACGACGTGATTTCCCGGCTGGGCCGGGGGGCCCGCTAGGTCCGGAGCGCTGTGGGGCTCCTCGGCAACCGGGAGCTGGTCGGGGTCGAGATCACGCCCGGCGAGCTGCGGCTGGTCGAGGTCCGGGCCGGCACGCCCCCCCAGCTCACCAACTTCGCCCGCGTCCCTCACCGGGGCGGGTCCCTCGACGCGCTCCTCCCCTCAGCAGCCCAGATCCTGAAGGCGTTCACGGCGCGTAGCGCCGCGG
This sequence comes from Deltaproteobacteria bacterium, assembly GCA_016183025.1. Classification (GTDB taxonomy): domain Bacteria; phylum Desulfobacterota; class JACPFL01; order JACPFL01; family JACPFL01; genus JACPFL01. The sequence continues at coordinate 4,960 of JACPFL010000144.1, forward strand.
TCGCTGCCGAGCGCCAGGCCGACCATCATGTCCTGGTTCTTCCCCCGCTCTCCCGGCGCGAGCTCCGGGTGGTGGCGGCTCGCGAGCTGCGTCGCGAGGGGTATGCCCCGCCGCCGGGAGCGCATGTCGAGGTGGGGGTGCTGGGCCCAGCCGAAGAGTCCGAGGGGGTCAAGCAGGAAGTCCTGGCGGTCATGGTCGCCGAGGCCGAGATCATGGAGAAGGTGGAGTTTCTGAACCGTCTCCGCCTCAGGCCGGTGGCCGTGCTCACGCCGCCCCTGGCCCTGCGAAACCTCGTGATGACTCATCCCAAGTGGGCCGGGGAGAGCGTGGCCTTCGCCAAGCTGGACCCGCCCCAGGGGCTGATCGCGGTGTTCGGGTTTGGCGGCTGGCGCTTCGCCCGCACGTTCCCGCTGGTGGAGGAGGGAGGCGGCGGGGGACTGGATCTGGAGACCCTGCTCGTGGAGCTCCGCCGGACCCAGCTCTACCTCCGCCAGCAGTACCGGGGGGAGCAGTTCACCCGGGTCGTCCTGTGCGGTGGGGCCATGGCCTCGCCCCTGCTGGCCGGGAGCCTGCAGCAGGAGCTGGACCTGGCGATCGAGCTGTTCAGTGTGGAGGACATGCTCGACGTGACCCCGGTGGCCACTCGGGCGGCGGAGTTCCGTGATCAGCAGCAGGCGCTGGCGGTCCCCCTCGGCCTGGCGCTGACCCAGGTCCGCAACCTGCCGGTCAACCTCCTTCCGCCCGCGCTCCTGCAGACGCAGCGCCTGCAGCAGGTCCGTCTCGTCGGCGGGGCTGTGGCGGTGGGGGCCTGCCTGCTCCTGGGGGGCCTGGCTCTGACTGAACTCCAGCGGGCCCGGGGGCTGCAGGCCCAGCTCCGGGTCCAGCGGGAGACGCTGCGAGGGGTGCAGGCCCAGCTGGGCCAGGCCAGGCAGGTTGACACGGCACGCCAGGCGTATGCAGCCCGGACCGCGCTGCGGGAGACCGCTACCGGGGCCGGGGCGTACTGGAGCGAGCTCCTGCGGGAGCTGAGCTGGCTGGTTCCGGAGCGCATTGCGCTGCGCTCGTTGACCGCGACCCGGGGGACCAAGGGATGGGAGCTCAAGATCGAGGGGGTGGTGCAGGGGCCCGACCCCGCGATCGCGCTGCGGGCGGTGAACGAGTTCGCGAGCCGGCTGGAGGCCTCCCCGTTCTTCCTCAAGCCCCAGGTGCAGCCGCCGGCCATCGGGCCAAGGACGGTCGAGCCGCCCGCAGAGAAGGGGAAGGCGGCTGCGGGCTCTCAGCCCGATGCCGCGGCCGATGCGCTGCCCTTCAGCGTGACGGCCGGGCTCCGGTAGGGGAACAGGATGGCCTGGTCGCGTGAGCAGCTCCAGGGCGCGCTTCGCCAGGGCGCGCTGGTGTTCATCCCCCTCGGCCTTGCCGTGCTGCTCCTCGTCTTCCTGGTGGCCCGCCGGGGCGAGGTGGCCCGGCTCGACCGGGAGCTGCGCCAGATCCAGGGCCAGATACGCCTCAGCCAGCAGGAGCTGACTCGGGTCGCCCCGGCCACGCCAACGGAGCAGGAGAGCTGGGAGCAGAGCAAAGGGGTCGTGGACGACCTGCTCCCCCGGGATCCGGCCCTCCCCAGGCTGTTCGAGCAGCTCGCCCGAGTAGGGAGCGAGGTGGGGGTCGTCGGCCTGGCGATCACGGCCAGCGCCCCGGCGGCGACTCCGTTCACGGTGGGTGCCGAGACGCTCCAGACCCGTGCCATACCGATCCGGGTGTCGTTTCGAGGGAGTTACATGGCCGCGGCTCGGTTCATGGGGGGCCTGAGACAGACGCGCCGGTTCCTCACGGTGGATCGTCTGACGATTCAGCGGGAGGGGCCGGCCATGCTGGCGGTGGAGCTCCAGCTCCGGGTCTACAGCACGGGAACCTAGAGGGATGCTGAGCAACCGGTATTTCCACATCGTCCTCGCGGTCGCACTCCTGGGCGCGATCTACTACAACATCCGGACGTTCACGCGTCCCCGCACCCCCGCACGAGCAGGGGGTGCCCCGGCCGCCACCCCGGCCCAGGCGCCCGGCCCTGCTGCCAAGGGTGCGCCCCAGTCCCCAGCCGCCCAGGCTGGGACGCCCGGCCCCAGCTCAGGACCGGTGGACCCCTGGGCCAGCGGGAAACATCTGGCGAGCGGGGAAGGGTTCGGTCGGAACCCCTTCTTCTACCCTGGGGAAGAGACCGCAGCGGCCCAGCCGGCCAAGGCACCAGCGCAGCCGACCGAGGCTCTCAGCACCCTGGTGTTGACCGGGATCATCCAGACCCCCGGGCGCCGACTGGCCATCATCAACGGCAAGGCGATGGCTGAAGGCGACCAGATCGGGGCGGAAAAGATCCTGGAGGTTCGCCCGACCGAGGTCGTGCTGGGGAGAGGCGCGGAGCGCCGGAGCCTCCCGCTCGGGACGAAACGGGAGGTCCAGATCCGAACCATCCAACGTTGACGGCGTTCTGCCAGGGACAGAACAGCGTAACATCCTGCTTGACATGCCCTATCTATCGGGCTACACTCACGATTCAAGAGGTGAGGCGATGCGGAGCTGCCAGCGCCGGCTGTTTTACTGGGGTCTTGTCAGCCTCCTGACGCTGGGAGGGTGCGCCTCGGCTCCGGCGCCCCGGGAGCGCGTCGTCTCCCCGAGGACAGCCACGCCGCCCCCACCCCCCGCACCCGCGCGGGAGATGCCGGTCTTCCAGATCGAGGAGCAGCGTCGTCGGCCGGAGCAGCTCTACTCCTTGACCCTGCGGGAGGCCGATCTCCGGGAGGTGATCCTGGCCCTGGCTGAGAAGACCCGCCTGAATATCATCCTGGATCCCGATGTCAAGGGACAGGTGACGGTGGACCTGAAGGAGGTCACCCTTGAGGAGGCGCTCCGCGCGCTCCTGACGCCGCTGAACTTCGAGTCCCGGCGCGAGGGCTCCTTCATCCGGATCTCGCTGCCCCGCCCTGAAACCCGTATCTTCACGCTCAACTATATCGTCAGCCCCCGGACGGGCAGCCGCTCCACGAGCGTCAGCACCGGGGCCACCACGACTGGTGTGACCGGTGTCACGGGCGTGACGGGGGCAGCAGGGGCAGCAGGCGGGGGGGGCGGGGGCAGCACGGTCAGCAGCTCAGACGCGTTCGACCTGTGGGGGGAGATCGAGAAGGGGCTCGGGAGCCTGAAGTCCCCACAGGGGTCGATCCACATCAACCGCCTGGCCGGCACGATCGTCGCGACGGATCTTCTCAGAAACCTGAATCGGATCGCTGAGTTCCTCGAGGCGGTGGAGGGATCGGTCCAGCGCCAGGTGACCATTGAGGCCAACATCATCGAGGTCAACCTGTTCGAGGAGTACCGCTTTGGGCTGAACTGGTCCACCCTGGCGGACATCATGAGTATCCCCTTCGGCACCGCCTCGGGAGGTGGGATCTTCCAGCTGCGGGTGACGAGCGGGATGCAGATCCTCCTGGACCTGCTCTCCCGGCAGGGGAAGGTCAACGTGCTGTCGAGCCCGAAGGTCGCGGTCCTGAACAACCAGAAGGCCGTCATCCGGGTGGCCCGCGAGGACATCTTCTTCAAGACGACAGTGACGGCGCCCACGATCAGCGGGGGGGTGGTCACGCCGGGGACCACCACCTTCACCCCCCAGAGCATCACGGTGGGGATCGTCCTGGACGTGACCCCCCAGATCGGCCCCGATGGAACGGTGCTGCTGAACATCCGCCCCAGCATCTCCGACCGCGTCGGGGAGGCGAGGGCGCCCGACGGGAGCTCGGTGCCGATCATCGCCGTCCGGGAGACCGACACGGTGGTACGGGTCCGGGAGGGCGAGACCATCGTGCTCGGGGGCCTGATCCAGGACCGCCGTCGCGATGAGCGCACCGGGGTCCCGGGTCTCTCCGACCTCCCGCTCGTGGGCGGCCTGTTCGGCAGCACGACGCGGGAGCAGCAGAAGACGGAACTGGTCATCCTGCTCACGCCCCACGTCACGGTGGGGCGCCGGGTTTCCCAGGCCCCCGAGGTCCCGGGGGGGTCCCGGGCCATCGGCCGGCCCTAGGATGCGGGCCGGCCACGCCAGGCGATTCCGGGGGCACCGGGCCTGATGTACCGGCATTTTTACGGTCTCAACGAACGGCCCTTCAACCTCACCCCTGACCCGCGCTTCCTCTTCCTCAGCGAGAACCACCGGGGCGCCCTCGAGCATCTGATCTACGGGATCCGCCAGCGCGAGGGGTTCATCGCGATCACGGGCGACGTGGGCACGGGGAAGACCACCCTGTGCCGGGCCCTGCTGGAGAAGCTCGACCCGAAGACCAAGAGTGCCCTCGTCCTCAATCCGCTCCTCTCGGAGGAGGAGCTGCTCCGGGCCATCCTGCAGGACTTCGGGGTCCCCTCCCGGGCGCAGTCCAAGAAGGGGCTGATCGACGACCTGAACGGTTTCCTGCTCGGGCAGCTCGGCTCCGGGAGCCCGGCGGTCCTGATCGTGGATGAGGCCCAGGACCTCTCGCTGCCGGTCCTGGAGCAGCTCCGGATCCTCTCGAACCTGGAAACCACCAAGGAGAAGCTGCTGCAGATCGTCCTCATGGGGCAGAACGAGCTGCGGGACAAGCTGGCCCTGCCCGCGCTCCGTCAGCTCAACCAGCGGATCTCTGTGCGCTATCACATCCGCCCCCTGCAGCCTGACGAGGTCCCCCGCTACATCCTGCACCGCCTGATGGTGGCGGGGGCCAGGGGCGGGGTCAGCTTCAGTCAGGACGCGCTGGAGCGGATCAGCCGGGAGAGCCAGGGGATCCCCCGGCTGATCAACCTGATCTGCGACCGCGCGTTGCTGGCGGGCTACGTGGAGCGGGCCCGCACGATCGGCGCCTCCCTGGTGGACCGGGCTGTCCAGAGCCTGCAGGGCGAGGCCCCGGCCCCGCCGCGCGCGCAGACCCGATCGCGTCGGTGGCCCGCGGCCGCCGGGATCGGGGGGGCCGTGCTCGTCGCGAGCCTGCTGATCCTGGGGGTGTGGGGGGGGTGGTTCGAGTGGTCTGCGGAGCGGTCCACCGCTCCGGCCTCCTCCCGGACCGCGGCCTCCCTGGCCCGCGACTACGTCTTCGACGAGAGCTTCCCGTACACGATCACGGTCAGCCGCCTGGAGGCCGTCAAGGACGTCGTCCAGACGGTCCGGAAACTCGAGGCGCTCGGGATCGAGGTCTACCTCTGGACTCAGGAGGCTCCGGGCCAGCCAGCACGCACCTGGGTGTTCGTGGGGAAGTTCAAGACCCGCCCGGAGGCTGAACAGGCCCGGGCCGCGTTCGTGACGAAGACCGGGGTCGGGGAGGCCGAGGTGGTGGCTGTCCAGGGGTTGCGCGAGCAGGGGACCGCTGGTCGATGAGCCTGATCGCCGATGCCCTGAACCAATCGGAGCAGGAACGGGCAGAGCGGACCGCCCGGGCCGGCGGCATGGGCGAGCCGATCCTCCCTTCGCTCCTGCGGGCACCCCGCGCCGCCCGCTCGCCCCGGCGATGGCTCCTCGTGGGCGGCGGCATCGCGGTCGTCGGCCTGGGCGTGGTGGCCGGGGTCTGGCTCGCCGGCGGGGGGCGCCCAGGGCTCCTGGCGACCCTGGGCAAGAAGGCGGCGCCCGCCAAGGTGGCGGCCCGGCCGGAGGCGGGAGAGGTGCGGCGGAAAGTGGAGCTGCCGCTCGCAGGGAAGGCGCTGCGGCCGGCGCAGGAGGCCCAGCCGCGCGAGGAGCCGGCCGAGGCGGTCAAGCCGGCCCCGGCCGACACGACGCGCCCGCCGACGCCCACGGAGGCGGGGGAGGGAGTGGCCCGCGCGACGCGCAGGCTCGAGGCCGCGAGGACGGAAGCGGCCCGCGCCGAGCGTGCGCGGCGTTTCCAGGCTGCCCAGCCCAGGCGGCGGTTGCCTCCCCGCCACGCCGAGGCGAGCGCGCCGGTGCCCGCCGTGGTCGCGTCTCCGGCCGCGCCCGCGCGGCCGGAGCCCAGAGCCGAGATCACCGTGACGAAGGAGCCCAAGCCCGACCCCAGC
>JACPFL010000032.1 GCA_016183025.1 Deltaproteobacteria bacterium
AAGAACCTGGATCTCTATGCGGATGCCCTGGGGCTGCTGACCCTGCCCGAGGTGCGCTTCCAGCCCGTTCCCTCGCCGGCCGCTCCCCCGGCGACTCCTCCGCCTGACCGCCCCGTGGTGATCCGCCAGCGGGAAGCGGCCCGGCAGCGGACGCTGCGGGGCCGGCCGCAGGCGAGCCCGCCCCCGGAGCCGGCCAAGGTCCTGGTGCGCGCCGAGGTGGCCGCGATCCCCCAGTGCCGCAGTTGGACGAGTTGCCCGGTGCCCCTCACCGTGGTGGTGAACCGGGAGATCTACGCCGATGGCCATCACGAGATCTGGATGCTCGCCGACACCCGGCCCCAGGTGGATCCCACCGCCAGCCGCGCGGAGTACACGCTGCGGACGCAGATTGAAGAGCGCCACCGGCAACTGAAGTGCTTCTGGGACCTCACGGGCTTCCGCTCGCGGGCCTTCTCGCTCATCGTCAACCAGGTGGTCTTCGTGGCGTTGGCCTACACGCTCCTGCAGCTGTACCTGCTCCGGGCTGGGCGCGGCGAGCTGAACGCGAAGACCCGGCCGCGGGTGCGCGAGCAGCTGCTGCCCTCCATGCACCAGATCATCCTCTATTATCGGCAGCGCTTCGCGTACCTCAGCCCGCTGGAGTACCAGGAGCTCCTGCTCACCCTCAGCCCGGCGGCTCGGCGCAAGATCCTGGCGAAGACGCGCCGCCTCCGCCGGGAACTGCCGGGGGAGCTCCTCCACCCGCGTCCCCCCTGAGGGAGCCTCGACCGGAGCCACGTCGCTCCCTCGCCTCGGGTGCCGGCCGACCTCGGCCCCTGGGGCTCATTCGTCCCGCCGGGCTGCGCTCTTCCTGGCTCCATTGCGCGCTCGACCTGCCGCCAAACCTCCCACCCCCCCCTTTGGCGCCCACTCCCCAGTCGCCTGGCCGTATAGGCCTCAGCCCGGGGCTCAGTGTCTGAACTGCAGAGCCCTTCCCCGCTCCGCTTGCGCTCCCTCCCCGGACAGGCTAGACTGCTGGGCCGAGGAGGAAAGTATGGAGACCCATAAGCTGGAAGTTAGGCTAGGCAAAGCCTTGGAGTTTGTCAAGCCAAAAACAGAGGGGGCCCGGGGCCGTGGCAGACGGCCGACCGTGAGCCCGGCCCTGGAGAACTACCTCTGCGTGATCTACATCCTGGAGCGGGAGGAGGGCGGGCCGCTCATCGCCGCCACCGTGGCCGAGCGCGTGGGGGTGACCGCGGCGACCATGACCGAGACCCTCAGGCGGCTCGTCCAGGAAGGGTGCGTCGCGCTGGACAAGCGCAAGCGGATCAGCCTCACGCCCAAGGGCCGGGAGATCGCCGAGAGCGTGATGCGGCGACACGGGCTGGTCGAACGGCTCCTCACCGACGTGCTGGGGCTGGATTGGTCCAAGGTGCACGAGGAGGCCCACCGGCTGGAGCACGTCATCTCGCCAGAGGTGGAGGAGCGGCTGGCCCGCTTCCTCAAGTACCCGGCGACCTGCCCCCACGGGAACCCGATCCCCGGCCGGCAGCGCACGACCCTGCGAAAGAGCCTCCCCCTGCACCAGGTGGGCGCCGGACAGGAGGTGCTCCTCGAACGGATTACCGAGGACGCGGAGCAGGACTCGCGCCTCCTGCAGCACCTGGACGAGTCCGGGCTGCGCCCGGGCCGGCGATTCCGGGTGGCCGAGGTGGCGCCCTGGCTGGGCACGATCACCCTGGACACCGGGGCCCAGCGCCTGTCGCTGGGAATCGCCGCCGCGCGGAAGATCTGGGTGAGCCCCATCGGCTCGGCGTCTGCGGGGCGCAGAGGCCAGAGGGCGTAGCCGCCTGAGGATGCCCGTGGCCCGGGCGCGGGCCCAAGGCGTTCCCGGACAGGCCCTGTCAGATCTTGAAGGGGACCGGGACGAACGTGGCGATGAAGACGAGGACGGTGAGCCAGCCGATGGCCCGGCGCCGGGAGTCCAGCGGGGTGAGCGGGTCGAGGGGGTGCGGGTGCCCAACCCCGAGGGCCATGAGCAGCACCCCCCAGAGCAGCCACCCCGGCCAGCCCTCGCCGCTGAGCAGCCCGTAGGCGCCCCACGCGACCAGCAGGCCGAGACACGCGCGCGAGACCAGCCGGTGACGAGGGCCGAGCAGGGCGTACATCACGTGTCCCCCGTCGAGCTGGCCGATGGGGATGAGGTTCAGGCAGGTGATGAAGAGCCCGATCCACCCGGCGAAGGCCACCGGGTGGATGATGACCGCGGCGGTCTCCGGCAGCGGGCCAAGCAGGAGCCGCGTCAGCAGCCACGAGAGCAGGGAGTCGCCCAGGATGAGCCCCCCGCCCTCCCCCGGCGGCATGGGGCGGACCTCCGAGAGGGGCAGCCCTACCAGCATGGCCACGATGGCCACGGTCTGAGAGGGGCAGCCCCACCAGCATGGCCACGATGGCCACGGCCACGCCCGCCAGCGGTCCCGAGGCCCCGACCTCGAGCAGCGCGCGGCGGTCCCCGACCGGTCCCCGCATGCGGATGAAGGCCCCGAAGGTCCCGATGAAGTGCGGGGCCGGGATGAAGTAGGGGAGCGTGGGCGCGATGGCGTGGCGGCGGGAGGTGAAGTAGTGGCTGAACTCGTGCACGAGCAGGACGGCGAGGAGCGCGGCCGAGAAGGGGATCCCCCGGTAGAGCTGGGCGGGCTGGCGGATGGGGTCCACGCTCGCCTGCAGGGCCCCCGCCCCGACCGTGGTCGCCACCGTGGCCAGGAACAGGAGGATGTTGATCCCCGGCTCGCGTACGACACTTCTCCACGCAAGCCCAATTAAATGTGATCCGCGGGATATTAGCCGTCCCAGGCCCACCGGATCACCTCTGGGCCGGGGCGTCCTTGAGCTTGGCGAAGATCACCCGCTCCACAGCCTTCAGGTGGTCGAGCCTGGCCCGCTCGGCCCCGCGCCTGTCCCGCGCCTTCACGGCCTGCAAAATGCGCAGGTGGTTTTCGTACGCCGCCTGGGGCCGGCCCTTGACCTGGAGGCTCTCCTCGCGGGTCTCCTTGAGGAGGTCCACGATGGCGTCCACCAGCCGCAGGATCACGCGGTTCTGGGCCGCGGTGGCCAGCGTGAAGTGGAACTCGGTGTCTGCGTCCACGCCGGTCCTGCCGCTCTCGATCTCCCGCCGCTCCCGCTCCAGGATCTCCTCGAGCTGGCGGAGGTCCTCGTCGGTGATCCGCTCCGCGGCCAGCGCGGCGATCTTCGGCTCCAGGATCTTCCGGACCTCGAAGACCTCCAGCAGGGAGCCCCGCCGCAGCGTGATCATGGAGGCCAGGTGCTCCACCAGGAAGTCCAGGGTCGCCTCTTTCACGTAGGTGCCACCCCCCGGCCGGCTCTCCACCAGCCCCATGAACTCCAGGGCCCGCAGGGCCTCGCGCACCGAGGCGCGGCTCACCCGGAAGCTCTGCGCCAGCTCGCGCTCCGTGGGGAGCTTGTCGCCCGGCTTCAGGCTCCCGGCCGCCAGCAGGTTCTTGATCTGGGCGACGATGCTCTCGTAGATCCGCTTGCTCTTGATCGGCTCCAGGATCATGCCGTCCTCTCGCCCCGCCGCGACCGGCTCCGGCCCGCGGCCAGTTTGCCCAGCTCCACGATCAGGGAGCCCCCTCCGCTCACGGCCAGGCTGATCAGCCAGTCCCGCGGGGTGAGGGGGACCGTGTGGAAGGCCTCGGCGAGGAAGGGCACGTAGATCACGAGCCCCATGAGGACGAGGGAGCACGCGACCGCGCCGAGGAGCCAGCGGTTTGAGGTCATCCCGAGCTCCGGCAGGGTGAACCGGAGGGAGCGGCAGTTGAACGCGTACCACATCTCGAACAGGATCAGCGTGACGAGCGTCATGCTCTGGGCCTTCTCCAGCCCCTCGGCTCGCCAGTAGCCGATGAACAGGGGCAGGAGCCCCACGAAGATGAGCGCGCCCATGCTGAACATGGCCAGGGCCGTACGCCCGGAGAAGACCGGCTCCCTGGGGTTGCGCGGGGGCCGGGCCATGATGTCCGGCTCGGGTGGCTCGATCCCCAGGGCCAGGGCCGGCAGGCCGTCGGTGGTGAGGTTGACCCAGAGGATCTGCAGTGCCAGGAGCGGCAGGGGCAGCCCTACGAACCCGGCCACCCCCAGGAGCAGCACCTCTCCGATGTTGGCCGAGAGGAGGTAGGAGAGGAACTTCTTGATGT
>JACPFL010000125.1:0-1770 GCA_016183025.1 Deltaproteobacteria bacterium
GGCACGGCGGAAGGCCTCGCCGACCTCGGTGAAGGCGAACTGGAGATCCGCTGCCGCGGCCACCCGCAGCTCGGCCGCCGCGCCACGGGAGGGGCGGAGCGGGAGCGCGAGCATCAGGACCAGCACCAAGACGTACCACCGACGAATCATCGGCCCCCCCCCAGGCGCTCTCGCTTGACACGGCATAGATATTCAAGTATTGACTATTCAGCACTCGACGTCCAGCCTGATCGAGGAGGCCGCGCGCGTGCCTGCTGAATACGCCCTGCTCGGGCTGCTCCAGCGCCGTCCCATGCACGGCTACCAGCTGGCCCAGCAGTTCGCCGCCGACTCCCCACTGGGGCGGATCGTGCGTCTGGAGCGCAGCCTCCTCTATGCCCTGCTCAAGAAACTGGAGGCCCAGGGCCAGATCCGGGGGATGCTGCAGACGGCAGGGCTCCATCCCCCGCGTCGCGTGTTCAGCCTGACCCCGGCCGGCCGGCAGGCGCTGGAGCGGTGGGCGGAGGCCCCGGTCGAGCACCCTCGCGAGATCCGTCTCGAGTTCCTGCTCAAGCTCTACTTCGCCCAGGAGCTGGGCCCGGCGACCGTGCTGCGCCTGATCGAGGGACAGATCGTCCGGACCCGGGCCTACCTGCAACGGCTCCGGAGGGAGGACCGCGAGACACGGGCGACCACCGCCGCCGCGCGATTCGACCACATCGTCTGGCAGGTCCGGATCCGGCAGATCCAGTCAATCATCGAGTGGCTGGACTGGTGTCGGCAGGCCGCCGGCCGGCGCCCAGAGCGGCTCGCCAGCCAGTCGAGCCGGAGGCCGGCGCGGGCTGCGACAGCAGGCCGGGCATAGCGGACCGTTGACCGGGAGCACATGATGGACCCCTACGGACTGACGCCGCTGCTGCTCTCGCTGCGGGTGGCCGGACTGGCTACGCTGCTGGCCTTCCTCCTCGGTCTGCCGTTCGCCCTGCTCCTCGCCCGCGGGCGCTTCCCCGGCAAAGGCCTCGTCGAGACCCTGGTGCTGATCCCGCTGGTCCTCCCCCCCACGGTGATGGGCTACTACCTCCTGGTGGCCGTTGGACGGGCCAGCCCCCTGGGGCGCGGGCTGGAGGCGCTGGTGGGCTGGTCGCCGCTCTTCACCTGGCAGGCGGCGGTCCTGGCCGCCCTGGTGGCTGCGGCGCCGCTCCTGATCAAGGCGGCCCAGGCGGCCTTCGAATCCGTGGACCACACGCTCGAGGACGCCGCGCGCACCCTGGGCAAGGACGAGGCAGAGGTCTTCTTCCGGGTGACGATCCCCCTCGCGTGGCGCGGACTGGTCGCCGGGGGGATCCTGACGTTCGCCCGCGCCATGGGCGAGTTCGGCATCACGCTCATGATCGCCGGCAACATCCCCGGCGTGACGCAGACCATGCCGCTGGCCATCTACGACGCGGTCCAGGCCAACCGCCTGGCGGCGGCCCACACCCTGTCACTCATCGCCCTGGGCGCCGTGGCGGCGCTGCTCCTCGTCCTGGGGCGCCTCACCCGCGTCCGCCTCTGATGATCGAGATCCGAGTCGAGAAACGGCTCCCCGGCTTCACGCTCGCGGTCTCCCTGCTCACCGAGGGGGGGATCACGGTGTTCTTCGGGAAATCCGGGGCCGGGAAGACCCTCACGCTGCGCGCCATCGCCGGGCTGCTCAGGCCCGATTGCGGCGTCATCCGGATCGGCGGCCGCACGGTCTATGACCACGAGCACCGGATCAACCTCCCCGCCCGCGAGCGCCGGATCGGCTAC
>JACPFL010000125.1:1791-3081 GCA_016183025.1 Deltaproteobacteria bacterium
TTCCAGGACTATGCCCTGTTCCCCTACCTGACCGTGGAGCAGAACGTGGCCTTCGGGCTGCGCGGCCTCCCCCCGGCCCTCCGCCGGGAGAAAGTCCGGCAGGCCCTCGCGCTCGTCCAGCTCGAGGGGCTCGAGGACCGGCACCCCCGAGCGCTGTCAGGCGGGCAGCAGCAGCGCGTGGGGCTGGCGCGGGCCCTGGCCACCAACCCCGACCTGCTTCTGCTCGACGAGCCGCTTTCCGCCCTGGACGCCCCGACCCGGTCGCAGATCCAGGGCGACCTGCTCCGGGCCCTGCAGGCCTTCGCCCGCCCCGTGGTGCTGGTCACGCACGACATCGCCGAGGCCTGCACCCTCGGCGATCGGATCGCGGTGTTCGCGCAGGGGCAGGTGATCCAGGTTGGGGGGCGGGAGGAGATCTTACGCCACCCGGCCAGCCGCGCGGTGGCCGAGCTGACCGGAGGCCGCAACCTGCTCGAAGGGCGGTTCCTGGAGCTCCGCCGGCGCACCCTCCTGCTCGAGTGGGAGGGGCACACGCTGGAGGCCCCGTTGCTGGCGGACTTCCCCCGGGACCTCCCGCGGGGCGCCCCGCTCCATTTCTGCATCCGCCCCGAGCACGTCATGCTGCTGCGGGACTCGGCGGAGGAGACCGCGGGCTCCGAGATCAACCGGCTCCGGGGCGTGGTCGTGGACGAGACCCCCCGGGGGATCACGTTCACGCTCGCCGTCCGCGTGGTCCCACCGTCGGTCGCGCCTCGCCGGGCCCCCATCCAACTGGAGGTGGAGGTCTCGAGCCAGGTCTACGAGGTGCTGGAGCTGAAGGGCCGGAAGGAGTGGACCATGGCCATCCGCCCCTCGGCGATCCACGTGTTCCGGCCCGCGTAGGCCGACCCCCGCCCGCCGGTGGCTGGATCCCTCCACCATACGCCGAATCGAATGGGCGAGTCTGGCCGCCGGGACGGTGTGGCGCGCCTGGTGCTACGGAAGGAGATCGGCGACGGCGATGCGCGCCCAGGGCGCGGCCAGGGGAGACACGGAGTCCGGAGGGCTCAGGCGCTGGAAGGTCTGGTAGCTCGATCCGTACCGGGCCCGGGGCGAAGGCGCAGGATCGCGGTAGACCTCCAGCGCCCGGTCAGTGAGATTCACGATCCAGTACTCGGCGATGCCGGCGCGCGCATAGAGACTCCCCTTCAGGTCTCGATCGTAGACGAGTGTCGTGTCAGCCACCTCGACCACCAGGAGGGCAGTGGTGGGGTGGGCATCCAGGTAGTCGCGTGGCGAACCGGGCACGAC
>JACPFL010000129.1 GCA_016183025.1 Deltaproteobacteria bacterium
CCCCACCCTCACCCGGTATCCCCAGTTCCCCGCCATGATCCGCCGGGTCCCCAGGAGCAGCTCCTGAATGGGACGGGAGATCCGGTTGGCGATGATGATCGCCACCGCACAGGCGAGCATGACGATGGCCAGGGTGAGCCCGCCAGTCAGGACCGAGGCCTGCCGGCTCACCGCGCCCGCCTGCTGGCGGAGGGCCCCCACCCGAACCAGGAGGGCCGCCGACATCCGCTGGAGCTGCTGGCTGGTGCCGGAGACCAACTGGTCGATCTCCTGCACCTGCAGGAGACGGGCGGAGTCACTCGCGAGAGGAGCCCTCTCGAAGATCAACCGCCCCTGGGCGCGGAGCCACTCTATCGTGGGGACCAGGAGCCCCGCCATCTCCCCGGGCGTCCGCGACGCCCCGTGACAGGCCGCCGAGGCGCAGGAGATCATCTTCCGCTGCGCCACCCCGATCAGCCGATCGAACTCCTGCTGACGCCACTGTCCGCCGCGCAGCAGGTAGTCCTGCAGAGGGGTGGTCGCCTGGTCAAGGGCCAGCTGGAGATCCTGGGTGGACTGGAGCGACAGGGTGATCTCCTCAAGCTGCCGGACTGCTGCGGCCAGGGATCGGATCGAGTAGAGCGTGACGGCCCCGAGAACAAGGGTCCCCGGAACCGTCACGGCCAGGAACCCGACGACCAGGCGCCTGGCAAGGGTCCCTCGTGCTGCCATCATCGCGAAATCTCGGGAGCCACGGGCCCCCCGAGGCTCTGGAGCATCCGGCAGCCCGGACAATACCGACCAAGGGTCTGCCCCTCCATCGCCTTCTTCAACATCTTCTCGGCCGTTGCGCTTCCCTTGCCGTCAAGGCCGTGGCAGTTCTGGCACTTCTGGGCGTAGACCTTTTTCCCGGACTCACGATCGGCGCCCGAGGCCGGGAGAGACACGGCCATGATCAGGGCAACCCCCGCGAGCGTCGCCATCCATCGAGAGCCCATCACATCCTCCTTTACCGCCGGCCCGCCCCCGAGACGGGGAGGGACGTGAGATACGCTAGAAGATCCACCCGGGAGAGAGGTGAGATACGCTAGAAGCTCGGCCATCTCGCGCCTCACGAAGAGGGGCCACGAGATCCCGAGCTTCTTCATCCGCTCCTCCATGAAGGGGGCGTGGTTCCACATGAGGCGGGCCGCCTCCACCAGGGAGAGGACGGCCTGGCTCCTGGCCAGGTCCGGGCCGACCCTGCCGCCCTTTCCGTTGATCGCATGGCAGCGCACGCACCCCTTGTTCGTGAACACGGCGCGCCCGCGTGCCGGGCTGGCCGGGGGATCGAAGAAGCCGATGAAATAGAGATACGCCACCATGTCGGAGACTTCCGTCCCCTTGAACGAGGGGGGCGGGACGCCGAGCCGGGGCATCTGCTCATGCATGCGGGCGCCGTGGTTCCAGAGGAGCGCCGCCAACCCGCTCGGGGTCTCGGGCAGGCGTCGCCGGCTCAGGTCCGGCCCGACCTTGCCCCCCTGCCCCTGGACGGCGTGACAGCGGATGCACCCCTTGATCGTGAAGAGCTTCCACCCCTCCTTCGGATCCCCCGGGACCAGCGAGCCGGAAACCCGCCCGTCCTGCCTCCCCTTCCTCCGGAAATAGGCCAGCAGGTCTGCCATGTCCGTTTCATGGAGGACCAGGCGGGGGATCCCCAGCGCCTTCATCCGATCCTGCATGTCCGGGCCGTGGTTCCACATGGCCTGGATCATGAGGAGCGGAGAGCCGAAGGCCCCGAGCTTCTCCACCGGCGGCCCGATCGCCGTGCTCTTTCCGCCGACCCCATGGCAGGCCGCGCATTGTTTTTCCTGGAACAGCCGCTCCCCTCTGGCCGGGTCGCCGGGCCGATCGAAGTAGTTGAGCGTGTAGAGGTAGGCCAGGAGGTCGGCCATCTCGGACCCGGAGAACGTGGGCCGGGAGATCCCCAGCTCCCGCATCTTGGCCGTCATGGGGAGGGAATGGTTCCAGAGCAGGCCGGCGATGTCGCTGAGGTGGCGCTCCTGCCCCACCCGGGAGAGATCGGGGCCGACCGTCCCCCCGGTCCCGGCCACCCGGTGGCAGCGGATGCACCGCTTGGTCTCGAAGAGCCGCTGGCCCTTCAGGGGATCTCCGAGTGGGGAGAAGACCTGAGCGGCTGCCTCGCCCGATCCAAGGGCCAGGCCGAGCAGCGCGAGGCCGGCGTAAAGCCAGGCCTTTCTACCTGACAAGCGGGGGTTCGGGCGACACACGGGCTTTCTCCGGTCTGGCGGGGCCCGGGAGGTACTCCCGGATCCGCTCCTCCACTTCTCTGAGGCCCCGTTCCCGTCCTTCCCGCACCTCCCAGATGGACACGATGGGGAAGAACTTGGTGAAGAGCATGTAGAGCAGCGTGAACGTGGCGAAGGCGCCGACGGTGACGGAGATCTCCACCCAGGTCGGGAAATAGACGCCGCGGCTCCAGGGGAGCCTGGGGTTCACCAGGGTCGGGACGACGATGGTGAAGCGCTCGAGCCACATCCCGATGACGACGGAGAGCGAGGCCACGACGGTCCCGCTGATGGTCCTCCTCGTCCGGTTGTAGGCGAGGATGGTGAAGGGGATCACGAAGTCGAAGAGGACCATGGCCCAGAAAAAGGTCGCATACCGCCCGGTGAGCTTCTCCCAGAAGACGGCCATCTCGTCGGGCGCGCTGCCGTAGTAGGTCGTGATGTATTCGGCGAAGGTGAAGTAGAACCAGAGCATCGTCATGACCAGGAGGAGGATCCCCAGGTAGTTGAAGTGCAGCGGCTTGAGGTAGTCCTCCAGGTGGTAGACCTTCCGAATGAGGGCCATGGTGATGATGAGGGCGGCGATCCCGGAGAAGATGGCCCCGGCGACGAAGTACGGGCCGAAGATCGTGGAGTGCCACATGGGCTGGATGGTCATGGCGAAGACCCAGGAGACCACCGTGTGGACGGAGACCGCGATGGGGATGACCAGCACGGCCATGATGGCGATGGCGATCTCCAGGTGACGGTGCTGGCGCGGACTGCCGGTCCACCCGAGGGACAGGGCCCGGTAGAAGCCCCGCCGCCACCCGGTCACCCGGTCCCGGAGCAGGGCGATGTCGGGGATCAGCGGCATGTAGAGGTAGATGGTGCTGGCCGTGAGGTACATGCTGATGCTCATGACGTCCCAGACGAGGGGGGACTGGACCCTCCCGTACTGGAGGAATGGGATGACGAAAAGCGCCCGGTCGGGGCGGCCGAGGTCCATGATGATGCTGCCCAGGCCGAAGAAGAGGACCAGCACCGTGATGGTCTCGGCCATCCGGGTGATGGGCCGCCGCCACTCCGCCCTGCAGAGCCTCAGGATCGCGGAGATCAGGGTCCCGGCGTGGCTGATGCCGATGAAGAAGACGAAATTGGTGATGTAGAAGCCCCAGTAGACCGGCCGGTTCAGGCCGGTGACCCCGAGGCCGTAGCGGAGCTGCTGCGAGAACGCGTAGAACCCCCAGAGCGCCACGGCCAGGAGGCCGGCCGCCACCAGGTAGAACTGCCCCCCGGTCCTCAGGATGGGGCGAAAGAGGACCGCGTCCTCGTCCTGAAGGGCCTGCCTACTCTCGAGGTGTCGCACTCCACTCACCCTCTTTCAGGTAGATCACCTTGGGCTCGGTCCCCAGCTCGTCCAGCATCTTGAACGCCCGAGAGCTCCTCGCCAGCTTCGCGATGGTGGTCTCGGGATCGTTCAGGTCGCCGAAGAACATCGCCTGGGCCGGGCAGCTCTGGACGCAGGCCGGGACGTATTCCCCTTCGCTCTTGACCTTGCGCCCCTCGATGGCCGCCTGGTCCCGGGCCTTCTGGAGCCGGTGGTGGCAGAACGTGCACTTCTCGATGACGCCCCTGGGGCGGAGCGAGACGTCGGGGTTCAGGGACTGCCGCATCTCCTGCGGCCAGCGGAACCCCGACCAGTTGTACCAGTTGAAGTCCTTCACCTGATACGGACAGGCGTTGGCGCAGTAGCGGCAGCCGATGCAGCGGGGGTAGATCTGGCCGACGATCCCTTCGGGGTTCTTGTAGGTGGCACCGGTGGGGCAGACCTTGACGCTCGGCGGGTTGTCGCACTGCTGGCAGAGCATGGGGAGGTAGCGGGTCTTCACCTTGGGGTATTCCCCCTCCGTGATGGCCATCACCCTGATCCAGGCCATCTCCCGCCCGTACGCCGCCTCCTCGGGGCTGGAGAAGGGGACGTTGTTCTCCTGCTTGCAGGCGACGACGCACGCCTGGCAGCCCGTGCACCGGTCCAGGTCGATCGCCATCCCCCAGCGCGGCGTCCCCTTCGCCTCGGCCATCTGCCCTCCCCTCAGGCCTTGGAGACCTTGACCCGGGTCGCCAGGGCCGGCGTCCCGCTCAGCGGGTCACGCTCGGCCCCGAGCAGCTCCATGGGATTGGCGCCCACTCCCCTCGCGTATCGGCCCAGCGCCGTGTGCCCCTGTCCCATCGGGATCGCGGCCACGCCCGGCGCGATGCCCGGATAGAGCCGCGCCCTGACCTTCACCTTCCCGACCGACGACTCCACCCAGACCCAGTCGCCGTCGTGCACCCCGAGCGTACCTGCCGTCTTGGGGTTGATCTCCACCCAGGTCCCCCACTGGACGTTGGCGTGCGGGGCGAGCCGCTCCTGGAGGAACGGCAGGTCGGCCAGGCTCCCATCTCCCAGCGTGAGGAGCTGGAAGGTCACCAGGGTGAGCGGGTAGGAACCCTCGTCTCCGGCGAGCCGGGGCGGCTCGTAATGGGGGAGGAATGCCTGATCCTTGCTCGCCGCGAGGCCCAGGGCCGCGAGGGACTCCTCCGGCGTCTTCCCCTGAGCCCGGGCCCTGGCCTCCACCGCCCGCCTGAGCGTCCGGGAATAGAACTCGAACTTCCCCGAGGGGGTCTGGAAGACCCGCGTCCACTCCCCGTAGCGGTAGGACGGATCGATCCAGCCACCCTTGTTCACGAGATCTTCCCAGAACTCCTTGAAGGACTTGTACGGCAGGGGCGCCCACTCCCACTCCCGGAGCGGGCGGGGCGGCCCGCTCTCCTCCTGCTTGGCAAAGATCATCCCCCGGCGCGACCGGTAGAGCCCTTCCATGGACGCCATCAGGACGTCTTTGAACTCCTTCCACGGAAAGGCCTCGGCCACGCGTCCTCCGAGCGCCTGCGCCAATGAGAGGATGACGGCGCCGGCGTGACGGGTCTGATAGGGGGGCTCCACGGCCGGCTGGGCGACGCCGACCACCGGATAGGGGACCCCCGCTGGAGGCGGGTCGTCGTGCCACGCCTCGAGGAACATGTGCCCGGGGAGGACCAGGTCCGCGTACTGGGTGCTCTCGTCCAGGAACGACGAGACGCTGACCACGAAGGGGATCTCGGACAGGGCCTGGCGGACACGCCCCGGGCCCGGCTCCGTGAAGGCCGGGTTGGCCCCCCACAGGAGAAGCGCCTTGGCCCGGTAAGCCGCGCCGCTCCTCAGCGCATCGGCCAGGAGGGCGAAGGAGTTCCCCGCAAGCGGTTCATCCCCCCGGGCGCCCGGCAGCTTCGGCATGGCGAGGCTGCGCCTCGCCGTCTCATCAGGCCTCACCTCGGGCCACTGGGCCAGCGGAGCGGTCCGCGCCACGAGTGCCCCTCCCGGCCGCTCGATCGCGCCCATGAGCGCATTGAGGGCGTGGATCGCCCAGGCTGTCTCGCGATCGTTGCTCTGCCCGCCGGCAGGGCCGAGGGCCACTCCGGGGCCGGAGGCCGCCAGCTCCCTGGCCAGGCGCCGGATGGTCTCCTCGGGGACCCCGGTGACCTTGGCGACCTTCGATGGCAGGTACTCCTTGATGAGCAAGCTCCGAAAGCCCGTGTTGGTCCGACCGGACTCATCGACCCAGTCCTCGAACCCGAATGTCCGCTCGGCCACGAAGCGGCGGTCGAACAGCCCCTCCGCCACCAGGACGTGGGCGAGGCCCAGGGCGAGCGCCCCTTCAGTCCCGGGGTTCATCGGGATCCACTCGTCGGCCTTGGCAGCGCTGGGCGAGAGGCGAGGCTCGACCTGCACCAGCTTCCCGCGGCGCCCCGGCGTCCCCTGCCGGACCTGGACGAGCGCCCGCATCTGTCTCACCGGCGCCCACCATCCATCCACGAGGGGCACGCCGAAGCTCACGATGTACTTGGCGTTCTCGAGGTCGTAGGCGATGGGCGCGCCGATCCCCTGGGTGAGCCAGAGGGCCTGGGAGCTGGGATCGTCGCCGCTCGCGTCGGTCACGTTGGGCGTCCCAAAGGCCCGAGCGAAGCGCCGGAGCAGATCAGGCACGATGCCGCGCGCCCGCCCGGTGAGCGCGACGAGGGTGTGTGCCTCTCCCTGTTCCCGAAGTCCTCTCAAGCGGTCGGCCAGGGTCCTCAGGGCCTCCTCCCACGTGAGCGGCTCCCACTGGCCTGCCCCGCGCGCTCCCACCCGCTTCATCGGCCCTTTCACGCGGTCCGGGTTATAGAGGAGCTGCAGGGAGGCCTGGCCCACGGGGCAGAGCCCGCCGCGGGTCACGGGATGGAGCGGATTGCCCTCGAGCAGCACGGCCCGGGTGTCGATCAGCCGGACCCGCGCCCCGCACCCGCCGGAGCAGAGGTCGCACCCCGTCGTGACCCACCGCTCGACTCCGCCCGGCACCCGATCGTCCTGGGACGCGGCCTCCGTGAGGTTGCCGAGCGCGACCCCGCCGTAGCCTGCGGCCGCCCCTGCGCCCGAGAGCACGGTCAACTTCATGAAGCCGCGCCGGCTGAGTTCCATCGCTCCCCTACTTATGGCAGGCGACGCAATCCACGGACGCCTGCCGCTTCTCGTGGCAGGCGAGGCACCAGCTCATCGACTGGTTCACGAGCGGCCTGCTCGGTGGCGTCGTGGCCTGGGCCATCGCCCCGTGGCAGGTCTGGCATTCGACCTTCGCGACGCTGACGTGCCGCCGGTGAGAAAAGAACACGTGACCCGGCATCCTGTAGAGACGCTGCCAGGGAATCCCCTGCCCCTTCTCGGCGAACTGGCGGACCTTCTCCTCCTCCGGGCTCTTCGTCTGCGGGGCCGAGTGGCACATCATGCACGTCTCTACCGTGGGGAGCCCGGCGAAGGTCTGCTCCTTCACGTACTGATGGCAGGCCGCGCATTCGAGTCCCTGGGCGATGTGCTTGGCATGGTTGAACTGGATCGGCTGCCGGACCGCGGGCTCAAGCCGCTGGGCGAACAGCACCCCCCCGACGACAACGATGACCGCGACTACACCGATCACGACCCCGCGCAACATTCAGTACCCCCGACAGTACCCCGAGGCCCGACGCGATTGCAGCGTGCAATGGGGATGCCCATATCCATTACGATTTGTAATGCCGGCGAGAAATTCATTACAGGATGTAAAGTGCTGCCGCGATAGGCAGATACACCCTCAAGATACGAGGAGGGGAACGATGACGAAGGGTTCAAAACCCCGGTAGACCGAGAGGGCATTGGACAAGAAGTCAAGACAGGAAGTCAACCCATGGGACAAAAAGTCCGATCACATCCCGTGCCGCATCCCCATGGGCTGGTTCAGCAGGACGATCCCGGCCACGGTGAAGACGAACGAGAGCGCGGCCATCGGGATCAGGGCCCGGCTCGCGGTCCGGCGGTCCGGGTACGCGCGGAGCGAGAGGCGATGCCCGGCCACCAGCGAGAGGACAAAGAAGCCGACCAGGACGAGCATCTGGAGGAAGCCGACCACCGGTTCGGGCGCCAGCGGCGGGACCTCCCAGTCGGGCTCGCCGAGGGAGAACGGCGTGTACAGCGCCACCGCGCGCTGCACGACCGGGACGATCCCACCACCTTCGAGGAGCAGGTGGGCGAGGTTGTGGGCCAGATGCATGGCCAGCCCCACCGGGATGAACATGTAGCCGAAGACGACGAACGTCCGCCGGAGCCCGAGGCGGTGCGGCCCTGACAGGCGGTCGGCCTGGGCGGCCCCGGCCAGCACCAGCAGCGGCACGGCCACGAGGCTCCCGCCGAGGAGGAGGACGGACTCGACGAGCCCCAGATAGGTGACGGGCTTCAGGCTGCCGCGCACCCCGGACGGGAGCCAACGGGCCAACGAGGAGATCCAGCCCGACCAGGCGGTCAGCATCTCGGCGGTCACGAGCACCGTGAGCCCCACCAGCGCCACCGCGAGGTAGGACTCGTCGAGGACCCGGCGGCCCGACGCCCAGAGGTCCTTGCCGAAGGCGCGGACGCGGAGGGCCAGATTGTCGTAGGAGCAGGCCTTGACGCACTCCGCGCAGAAGGTGCAGTAGTTGTTGCGGTCCATGCTCAACGGGAACTCGAACATCGGGCAGCCCAGGGCCGCCTC
>JACPFL010000133.1:0-17634 GCA_016183025.1 Deltaproteobacteria bacterium
AGCGGCCCCTGTTCCCAGATCTCCCAGAAGGGCCGCCGGCGGACGTTTCCGGCGGAAACCTCCATGTAGGGGCAGGGCGTCACGTCGCCGCGAGGGGTGATCCGGCAGTAGTGGGTCGCCGCCGGGCAGCCGCCCGAGAAGGTCCTGAGAAAGGGCGAGGTGGGGTCGGCCTGGTAGACGATTCGCTTGTACTGAGGGGCGCACTTCGCCCCCAGGAGAAGATGCCCCTGGTACGCCTTCTGGATCTGGAAGAGCCGCCCGAGGATGGCCTCGTACATGTCCGGGCTGAGGTCCGTCATCGTCTGGCCCCGGCCGCTGCAGACGAGGAAGTAGAGGTTGAAGACCTTGGCGCCCAGCTTATAGGCGAATTCCACCAGGGCCGGGATCTCGTCGTGATTCCACGAGGCGCAGCAGGCCTGGATGATGAAATCGAGCCCGATGTCGCGCAGCACCGCGGCGCCCCGAACCGCGTGCGCCCACGAGCCTGGCACCCGGGTGAAGGCGTCATGGGCCTCGGGGCGGAGCGAGTGGAGACTGAGCCCCACCCCCCTCACGCCGTGCTGCCGCATCTTCCGGGCAAGCCCGCCGGTGAGCAGGGTGCCGTTGGTGCCGATCACCGGCATCAGCCCGTGCCCGGCGGCGTAGCCGGTGATCGTGAAGAGATCCGGCCGGAGGAGCGGCTCGCCTCCCGTGAGGATCAGGAGGGTGTTCGGGTTCACGGCCGTGATCTGGTCGATCACCCGCAGGCACTCCCCGGTGTCCAGCTCGTCTCCCCGCCGCCCCTCCCGGAAGGCGGCGTCGAGATAGCAGTGGGCGCAGTGAAGGTTGCAGCGCCTGGTGATGTTCCAGGAGATCGTGTGCGGGAGCGGCTCCATCTGTTCTCTTTAGCCCCCGAGACGTCCCCTCATCTCGTCCATCACGGCGGCGGTGATCTCGCGATACCCCTTCTCCCGGGCGAACTGCTCGATGCCGAGTCGGGCCATCGGCCGGACGAAGCTCGGCACGTGCTCCAGGCGCCGCTCGGCCTCGGGTGACCACACGAGGGGCCCGGCGTCCGTCGTGTCGCCGCCTCCGGCAGGTGGCTCCCCGGGCACGGGCTCCGGACCGGGCTGTGCCGGGACAGCGGGGTCTGCGCGCTCATGAGGGGGCTCCGCATCGGACGGGTCCCGCCCGGCGCCACCCCTGTCCGGTTCGTCGAAGAGGTCCTCGCGCCTGCGCGCGAGGGTGGCGCGCACGAACCCCATTGGCGCAGGCGACCCGGGGCCTCCGCCGAGCTTGACGTCCAGGGTGCGGACGAGCTGGGCCTCCCAGGGATTGGTCAGCATGGCTACGCGTGCGCCACACGATGGGCACACGAAGACCACGGTCAGGGAACCCGCGTCTGGCGCGTCGGTCCCCTCGAGCCTCATCCCCTCGTCGCACGCCATGCAGAGGAACTTCATGTCGCCTCCGTGAAGGCCCGGATCGCCACGGCCGCCGCCGTGAGGGCCTTGCCCGCCGCTGTCTGGCGGCCCTGGACCACGAAGGGGATGCCGCGGTCGGCCGCGGCCCCGATCGCCGGGTCGAACGGGATCTGCCCGAGGTGGGGGATGGCCTGCTCGGCGGCCAGGCGCCCGGCCATCGCGCCCGGCTGGAACAGTTCGCTCACGACCCCGCAGGCAGGGCAGACATAGCCCGCCATATTCTCCAGGAGGCCAGCGACCGGCGCCTTCAGCTCCCGGGCCACCGTCACCGACTTCTGCACCACGAGGCGTGCGACCTCGGAGGGGATGGTGGTGATGACCACCACGGGCGGTGACGGCAGCAGGTTGTGGAGATCGCAGAAGCGGTCGGTCCCGGGCGGCAGGTCCACCCAGAGGTAGTCCTGCTCCCCCCAGGCGGTGTCCGCCAGGAACTCCCGGAGCGCGGAGACCTCGGCGGTCTGTCGCCAGATGTGCGCGCGCTGGGGGGTGGGCGCCTGCCACGTGAGTGGCGTCTCGTCCCCGGGCAGCAGGAGGTCCATGGACATCACCCGGATCCCCAGGGCGCCCACTGCGGGCAGGACCCCCTCAGGGCCGCGCCGGAGCCGCTGATCCCTGACCCCGAGCATCTTCGCCAGGGCCGGCCCGTTCAGGTCGGCGTCGAGCACGCCCACCCGCGCCCCCTCGAGGGCGAGGGCGGCCGCCAGGTTGACCGTGATGGCGCTCTTCCCCACGCCGCCCTTCCCGCTCATCACCGCGACCACCCGCCGGACCGCCGCCATCCGTGTCCGGAGCCGCGCCTCCTGGGCGGCTACTTGCGCGAGGACGTCTGAGCCACCGTCCCCGGCCAGGTCCCGGTACCGCTTCATGACGCCTCCTCGGTGGCCTGGCCGAGGCCGGGGCTGGTCACCTCCACGGAGGGGACGGCACCCCGGCTCGAGAGCAGGACGTTGCAGGGGGCGAGGCGCAGCAGGTTCTCGGCGGTGCTGCCGATGTCCATGTCCAGGGGGCTGTGGACGCCGATCCGCCCGACGACCAGCAGCCACCCCTCCGCCTGCCGCACGTACTTCAGGAGCTGCTGGAAGGGCTTGCCGGGCAGGACGGTGGTCTTCAGCTGCACACCGTCTTCGGCCGCGACCGTCTTGGCCACCTCGAGGTGCGAGCGGTAGATCCGCGCCAGCCCGGCGTCGATGATCTGCTCATGGAGCCGCTCCTGGTCCTTCAGGCGGAAGAGCTTCTTCCCCTGCTCCGAGAGCACCTCCACGAGCCCGCTGAAGATGGTGAAATGCAGGGAGGGGTCGTAGACGGCCACCGCCTCCACCGGGCGGCCGAAGGCCTTGCCGAGAACGAGGGCCGACTCGAGCCCGGCCAGGGCCTGTGGACTGCCGTCGATCCCGACCACGATGGGGCCCTGACCCCAGGCTCCCGGGGCATGGGTCTCCTTCACCACGAGGGTGTCCGTCCGGATTCGCCGGACCACCCGCTCGCAGACGCTCCCGAGCTGGCTCTCCTTCACCGCCCCCATCCCCTGGGCGCCGATCACGACGAGGTCGTAGCGGCTGCCCCGGATGTCCTCGACAAGCCGGCGGTAGTTCTGCCCGTCGAAGATCTTCCGCTCGAAGGCCACTCCCTCCTGCCGGCAGCGTCGCTCCATCGCGTCCAGGTAGGCATCCGAGATGAGCCGGAGCCCTGTGGCGAGGAGGCCGTCGTGAGTGCTGCGCTGCCGCCCGACCGCCTGGGCATCCCGGAACGGGGCGGGCAGGTGCGGCTCCATCTGCCGAAAGCGCGCGGCATGGAGCGTGGCCGCGTAGACATGGCTGCCGACCAGGGCCGCCCCGAGCCGCCTGGCGAGGGCGACGGCCAGCTCGATGCACGCGCCCGAGTGCGCTGAGTTGTCAACGGGAACGTAGATGGTCTTGAACATCCTCCCCCCGTTCCGGCCCGTGGTCCACGACCAGCGGGCGACTGTAGCGCGCCGTCACGGATCAGGTCGAGCGCGCCCCCTCGCCGGGCCGAGCCCCCGCGGCCGCGGTC
Organism: Deltaproteobacteria bacterium; assembly: GCA_016183025.1. Lineage (GTDB taxonomy): Bacteria > Desulfobacterota > JACPFL01 > JACPFL01 > JACPFL01 > JACPFL01. Next base: position 3,495 of record JACPFL010000133.1, read on the forward strand.
GCCAGGCGATCCCGGCGGGCTCGCCGCACCAGCCAGAGTTCGAACCCCCCCGCCCCGAGCATCGCCACCAGCGGGTAGAGGTAGAGCTGCGGAGGCGTTGGGGGCTCGAGGAGCAGGTAGTACCAGGAGGAAAGGGCCATCCGGAGGCCGGCCTCGCCGTGGGAGCCATCCCAGACGTGGAACGCCACCGGGATGAACCGCCCTGGCTCGAACATGATGTCCTTGCCGCGGTCGGGGGTGGTGAGGGGCCGGACCATGACCACCCGCCACCTCCCGTCCTTCCACGTCCCCTTGCCCCGGACCTGTTGCCCCTCCGCGGTCTGGGGCTGCGGGGGCACCTGGTACCCCATCGCGTTCAGCTCCACGACGGGCGTCGTCCCCGGCGAGTCCCCCTGGCGGTCGGCCATCCAGTGCCACAGGTTCACCGGCCGGAGCCGGTCCCCCAGGACGAAGTGCGGCAGCTCGGGTCCCGAGGGGAGGGTGACGGGGAACTGGAGTGCCACGGCGTCGCGAAGGACCGGGCGCCCAGCCTTCGACAGGTCCAGCTTCACGTAGGGACCCTTTCCGTCCCCGGGGGGGAGCGACGGCTCGTCGTGCCTCGTGTCCTTGAAGGGGTCGTCCCACTCCAGGTGGAAGCCGATCTCTTTGTCGGTGAAGAACGCGCGGACGAAGATCATGTCCACGGCAGGGGTCTGCCAGCGGGGCCTCGTGATCACCTGCCCGGAGAGGGGCACCTCCAGCGGCTCAAGGCCGGCCCATCGGCGGTCGTCGGGGTCAAGGGGGATCGCCTCGCTTCCCCGCACCCTCAGCACCACCGCTCCCCGCTCTTTCGGCTCGCGCACAAGCGACCGCACGTAGTGGGCGAGCTGCCAGCGCTGCTCCTCGTTGAACGTATCGACATAGGACGGCATCGGGGTGCCGTTCATGCCCGCTGACAGGCGGGTGAAGACGTCCCGGGCTGAGGAGCCGCCCCGGTACCGCCACCCCCTGGTCAGGTTCGCGGGGCGGACCCGGGCCCCCCAGTCGTCTTTCAGCGTCGGGGCCGCCGGCCCGTCCCCACGCCCGTCCTGCCCGTGGCACTCCCAGCACTTCGCCTTCTGGTACAGCTCCTTCCCCTTCCTGATCGTGTCGGAGGAGGCGGAGACCTCCGTCCCGACCGTGATCCGCTCCGGCGCCGTCCCGAAGGCCTCCGGGGCGAAGGTCTTGATGTAGGCGATCACCTGGCGCCGCTGGGCCTCCGGGAGCACGCTGCCCCAGGCGGGCATGGCGGTGCCGGGGATCCCCTGGGTCACGGTACGGAAGAGATCGTCGTCGGTGGGGGCCTGCCCGCTCTGCGTGCTCGTGAGCTTGTAGATCCCTCCCGTGAAGTCACGGGGCCGGGGGTCGAGGTAGTCGGCCACGGGGCCGTCCCCCCGGCCCGCGTCGCCGTGACAGAAACCACAGCGGGTCTCGTAGATCGTCTTCCCCGGGACAGGAGGCTGTGGGGGCGCCGGGGCCCCTGCCGCCGGGGGCGCGAGGAACACGAGGAGCAGCAGGGCGGCCGCGGCCCCGATCATTCGATCTTCTCGGGCTGCCGAGGCGCGACCCCGGCGATGTCGTACTCGGCCAGGATGATCTTCCAGATCTGCTCGTCAGTCAGGTCGTCCTTCCAGGCCGGCATCGCCGAGTCCCACGGGCTGGCCTCGGCAGGGAGCCCTCGCGCCCCCTCTTTCACCCGCCAGAAGGCGTAGGCCTCGACGACCGTGGCGATCGTGCCCGGGTCCCGGAAGTTCGCCGGCTTCAGCCGGAACCCCCACGCCATTGGCCCTCCCCCATCGGCCTTGGTGCCGTGGCAGGGGCGGCAGTTCTTCTGGTAGAGGATGCGCCCTTCCGCGATGTGACGCTGCATCGCCTCGTCGTTGGTCCGGAACGGGTTCCGCAGGCGCTCGAACTGCCCGGGGATGGTCGGGTGCTGGATCCGTAAGGCCGTGGGGGTCTGGACCGCTGGCGCGGTCTGGGAATAGACCGCGGCGCCAACCAGGAGAGGCCCCGCGGCCAGGAGCGTCACGCGGAGCGCCCGCTCGAGCGCGTGGCCCTCGGGGTTCCCCCGGAGCAGCGCCTGCAGCGGGCGCAGGAACTCCCGGAGCTTCTCGTCGTCCGTCGAGATGTAGATCGCGGCGCCGGCCAGGGCCAGCACCAGGTACATGGCCATGGCCGCGCGGGGGATGGGGAGGGGCTGGTCGCGGCCCGCCATCCACATGGAGACGTAGGGGGCGGCCACGGCGAGCAGGAGGTAGACGGCGGCCAGGCTCAGCACGGTCGCCCAGAAGAGCGAGAGCGTTCTCGGCCTCATGCGACGGTCCTCCCCACGCTCACCTCAGGGTCTGCAGGAACGCCAGGAGGTGGTGGAACTCCTCCACCGTGAGGATCTCCTTGAAGTTGCCGGGCATCAGGGAGGTCTTCTGGACCGCTTTCTCCCGGATCTCCTGCGCGGGGATCTTGACCGGGGCGCCATCCTTGTCCACCAGCTCGACGCCGCCCGAGTCGTCCTTCTTGAGGATCCCGCTCAGGTATCGGCCGTCCCGGGTGACCACGAGGATCGACTCAAACCCGCTGGCAATCTCCTTGCTCGGGTCGAGGATCGACTCGATGATGAACTCCACCGGGCGGGTGCCCGCGACGTGGGTCAGCTCGGGGCCCACGTTCCCCCCCTTCCCCTGCGCCAAGTGGCACTTGCCGCAGGCCGCGTTGCCCTCCGGGCTGAAGAACAGCTCGCGGCCTTTCTCGGGGTCTCCCGGCAGGTAGGGCCGCAGCCCGGCGACCCTGACCTCGCCGGCCCTGGCGGCCTGCTCCACCTCCGGCGGGAGCGTGATAGCCGCGACATCGACCGTCCCCCCGAGGCTCTGGAGGTAGGCGACCAGCGCCCGGATCTCGTCGGGCTTCAGGCTGACCGGTGGCTTCCAGACGGCCGGCATCTCGTTCTTGAACCCCTCGACCACGTAGGCCCCCGGGTCCACGAGGCTCTCCACCAGGTAGGCGGTGGCGGTCATCCCGGGCCGGGGTGGGGTTCCCTTCACCGCCCGCTCCCTGGCCCGCTGCACGGCCCTGGCCCCCGTGTTCTCGTGGTCCGGCCCGCGGATGGCGCTCCCGCGCCTCCCGATCCGGTGGCAGGTGTGGCACTTCCCCTTGCCCCAGTAGAGGGCCTCGCCCGCTTCGGGGCTGCCCCCCGCTGCCACGCTGGTCTTCGCGGCCCGCGCCCCCTCGCCGGAGATCTTCGTCAGCACCTCGCCGAGGTAGACGAAGACCCCCACGACCGCCAGGGTGAAGAGGAGGACCCGGCCAAGTGGCCCGGTCATCGCACGCCGCCCCCTCGATCAGCGCCCCCGCCGGCGGCCACCGACGCCACCTCAGGCGCCCCCTCCCGCCGCCCCGTGGGCCCGCTGAGCCAGAAGGCGAAGGCCACGAGGGCGAGGAACACCAGGGTGATCCCTCCCACGACCTTGGTCATATCCGCCATGGTGGGGGTGTAGGCCCAGGCAGAGGTGTCCTGCATCACGCCATAGATGTGCCAGTCCTCGCGGAGTCCGGAGCGGATATACCCCATCAGCCCCATGAGCATCACGATGGCCACGCAGAGGAGGATCAGCGCGTACTGGGCGCGGGCCGGCATCCTCCCCCACCGGATGCCGCCCACGGACTCGGCGCCCTGGAAGACCACGATGTCGATGGCGGTGCCCAGGATCAGCGCGCTCATCACCGACAGCCACTGGGCGAAGGCGATCTCCCGGAGGAAGGGGTTCGCCTTCTCCATCACCACATAGCCGTACACCCCGAGGACGAAGACCGCTGCGAGGGTGGTCGTGGCGAGGTAGAGGCCCTGGCCGAGGAGCCCCCGGCCCCGGAACGTGAGGAGCGCCGCGAGCACAGCCGCGGCCATCTCGGCCAGCAGCAGGAAGGCGGGCAGGCGGAAGTAGACGGCCCGGTCCGGGGTGAGGCCCAGGGCCGCCGGGTCGAGGCTCAGCAGGGTGCGCGCGTAGGCGCCCAGGATGAGGAGGCAGAGTCCGGCCGCCACGAGGAGGGCGATCCGGGGACCCCATCCCTGTTGGACGAGGGGCACCAGCCGCCCTTTGTTCGCTCGCCGGTAGAGGAGGAAGCTGAAGAAGGTGGAGAGGATGATGAAGTTCACCGCCGCGTTCTTGGCCGACATGAGCCCCAGGTACTTCAGCAGCGGATGGAACTGCCCCCCCATCGCGATCTGCTCCTCGGCGGTGAGGGGGAGGTTGCGGGGGGTGAGCCACACCGCGAAGCACAGGAACAGGATCACGTTGAGGTACTTGATGTACCCCGTGTACCGCTCGGCCCCGGGGATCCGGACCATCCCGGCCCAGAGGTAGTAGTTCCCGCCGATGAAGAGCATGCCGATGAGCACGGCCTGGATGATGAAGGGCCAGGAGAAGGCGCCCCCCATCATGTTGTTCCCCATCACCGGGCTGGCGCTGTACACCTCGCGGCCGAGCCAGTACCCGGCGAAGGGGAGCGGGATCAGGGCCGCGATCCCGATGAAGTTGCCGACGTAGCCCATCCAGTCGTAGTGGGCGCGCTCCTCCGCAGAGCGCGCCTGCAGGAACCGGATCGCGGCGCACGCCCCGACGATGAACCCGCCGAAGGCGACGTTCGCGATGAAGCGGTGGGCCTGCCAGACGCTGCCCACGAACTGTCCGGTGTCCTTCTCGATGCCGGCCGGGCTCATCATGAACGTCGCCCAGGAGTTGGCGATCACCATGATGGCGGTGCCGGTGAGGTTGAGGCCGAGGCCCAGCAGGAGGTGTGCCCACTTGTGGTGCTGGAGGCGGTCCCACGCGTAGTAGTAGCTGTAGAGGAAGGCCCCCTCGAGGAGGAAGAGGAGCGCGTAGACATAGTAGGTGGGGCTGAAAACCCCCGTCAGGTACTGCATGAACTTGGGGTAGAGGCCGATGAGGGCAAAGGCGAGGAGTCCGCCGAGCGCGGCGGTGGTGGAGAAGGTCGAGGAGAGGAGCGCCGTGAACTCATGGGCGAGGCGGTCGTAGCGGGGGTCCTTCGTCCTGACGCCGACGATCTCGGCGATGAGGGCGAAGATCGGGACGCCCAGGACGAAGGCGGCGAACATGAGGTGCAGCTCGGCCACGACCCACACCACGACCCGGGGGTTCAGGCCGAAGAAGGTGCGATAGTCGGGCGCGGCACCCGCCAGGGCGCCGACTTCCTGGGCCAGGGCTGGACCGATGAGCCAGAGAGACCCCACGCTGGCCAATGCACAGACCAGCCCTGGACCCCACGAACGGGACGCCTCCGACGGCGCGCATCTCACTTGCACGAGGCGGCCCCCCATCCGCCGGCCCGCCATTACTCCTTCCGGGGCGGAGCGCCGAGGCTCATCAGGTAGTCGCGGAGGGCCAGGAGCTTGCGCTCGGGCTCGTCGAGCAGGGGCTCCCCGCTCTCGTAGAAGAAGTTGGGCATCTTCGTGTCCGGCTCCACGGCCTGCGGATCTTTCAGCCAGTGATAGACCCAATCCGGATTGAGGCGCTCGGCAGACCGCTCAAAATCCGGGGCGAGCTGGGATGTGTCGCTGGCCTGGAGGAGTTGCCCGCGCACCGGGTGACAGGAGCGGCACTTCAAGGCCTCGAAGTACCGGCCCCCTTCCTCCAGCCAGGCCCGGGACACCTGGCCGGTGTAGCGGAGGGGGCCGGGGAGCGGCGGAAGCTTCGGGTTCTTCCGCGCCATGAGGGCGTTAGTCAGCGCTTCCGCTTCGCCGTCGGTCAGCCTGAAGGTCGGCATCCGGAGTTCAAGCCACAGGCGCAGCGCCTCCGGCTGTTTCAGGAACGGGGCGAGCCAGGCCCGCCGGAGCTTATCGCCCACGTAGGTCAGGTCCGGGGCGACCTCAGCCGTCCGGGCAAACCCCTCGATGACGTGACAGGCCGCGCAGTTCAGCGCCGCGACGAGCTTCTTGCCCCGTTCGACCTCTGCCGGGGAGGGCGGCAACTCCGGCGCGGGCGGCGCGGCAGGAGCCAGGAGGTAGTCGGCCAGCAGCTCCACCTCCCCCCGGGTGAACCCGAAGTTCGGCATGGGGGCATCCGGGCGGTGGGCCTGAGGGTCCTGGAGCCACGCGATCATCCAGCCCCGCTGCAGCCGCTCCCGGGCTGGGCTGAGGTCCGGACCCACGATCCCCCCCGAGCCCTCGTGGCGGTGGCAGGCCACGCAGCCACTGCGCTCGAAGAGCTCCTTCCCCGTCACGAGGAAGGGCGCCGGGACCGGCGGCCCAGGCGCGGGCGCCGGCCCCCGGAGGGTCAGGAGGAAGGCGGCCAGGCTCCGCGCTTCCTCGTCGGTGAGGCGGAGGCTCGGCATCCGGGAGCGGCTGAGCGGCAGATAGCCGATGGGACGGAGGGTCGTTGGGTCCTTGAGGAAGGCGGCCAGCCACCGGCCCCTGAGCTTGTCGCCGAGGTGCGAGAGCGTGGGAGCGACGGGGCTGGCCTCCGTGTCGGCGATCCGGTGGCACCCCTTGCACCCCAGCTCTGCCAGGAGGACCTCTCCGGTCAACGGCAGCTCTTCTGTCCGAACGGGCGGCAGGGCGACCCTGGGGTGAAGCGTGCGCAGGTAGGCGACGAGGTCCCAGATGGGCTCCTCATCCCCCAGGGTCCGCCTCCACGACGGCATGAGCATCGAGCGGTGTACCCCCCAGCCGCCGTCCTGGATGGCCGCGGCGAGCGCCTCGTCACTCCTGGCGGACATGGTGGCTCCATCTGTGAAGTCCCGGGGCTTGGGGTCAAGATTGTAGGCGTTGATCCCGTCGCCCTCTCCCCCCTCCCCGTGGCACAGGGCGCAGTAGTACCGGTACAGGCGCTGCCCCTTGGCCGGGTCCCCGCGCGCCGGCCGGGGGTGTGGAGTGGCCAGGATCCGAGGCGCGGGCGGCCGTGTCTCTCGGGCCAGGGAGCGGATGAACGCCACGAGGTCCTGGATGACCGGCGGCGAGAGCGTCTTCCCCCAGAGCGGCATCAGGACAGAGCGGTTCACTGCGAACCCACCACCGCTGATCGCATCGAAGAGCTGCTGGTCGGTCCGGCCCGCCATGTAGGGCCCATCGGTGAAGTCGCGCGGGGCGGTCGGCAGGGGCGGGGTGTTCACCCCGTTGCCCCGCCCCTCGCTGCCGTGACAGGCTGCGCAGTAATGCCGGTACGGCTCCCGCCCCCGAGCCGGGTCCCCTTGGGCGGCGCCCGCGCTGCTGGCCAGCAGCAGGAGCACTAGGCCTCCCGGCCAAGCGGTCCACCGTCTCCTGGCCGTCACCGTCACCACGCCCAGGCCCCCATGGCTATCTCAGGCTCGTCACGTAGGCCGCCAGCGCCCGGGCCTGGTCGTCGGACAGACCCGGATGCGGCATTTTCGTCTCGGTGATGAAGGCCTGGGGATCTTTCAGCCAGATGTAGACCCATTCGGGCCGGAGGCGCGTCCCGGCCTCAGCGAGCGAGGGACCGATGGTGCCGCCCTGCTGCCCGATCTCGTGGCAGGCGTGACACCCCCGCTCCCGGTACAGGGCCTTCCCGCGGTCGATCCACCGGGCCAGGTCCGCCTGTGCCGGGAAGAGCTGGGCGGGAATCCGGGGATCACGCAGGGCTGCGAGGATGTCATCGGCCAGCGCTTCGGCCTCGGCCTGGGAGAGCTTGAACCAGGGCATCCGCTCCAGGAAGTCCGGACGGATCAGCCCGGGGTCCCTGAGGAAGCCGACCAGCCACTCCCGGTGGACCCGATCGCCCTCCCAGCTCAGATCCGGGCCGACATCGCCGCCGAACCCGCGGATGGTATGGCAGACGAGGCAGTTCAGCTCCTCAGCCAGGCGTCCGAGCGTGCCGGGGAGGGCCGGGGGCGCGGGGCGCGAGGCCGGGACCACCAGCGCGCCCGGCACCGGCTCGCCGGTCATCCCGAGCAGGAGGGTGACCAGGGCTGAAGCCTCCTCATCGGTGAAGCCGTACTCCGGCATCCGGTGCCCGGGCCGGAAGGCCGCTGGCGCCTTGAGGACGTTGAGGAGCCACCCGGCCAGGGTCCCGGCGGCGGCAGGCGCAGCACGCCCAGCCGCCGGGCGGGCGCCGATCCCTACCAGGGGGGGGCCTACTTTCACCCGCCCGGGCTCGCCCGGCACGCGGTGACACCCTGGGCATCCGGCCTCACGCACGAGGAGCCTCCCTTGGGTGATCTGGCCGGGGTCCAGGACCGGAGGCCGGGCGGGCGCCGGGACGGGTTGCTCCGGATCGCGGAGTTCGTCGAGGAGATAGGTGATGAGGTCGGCGCGCTCCCCGTCGGTAAACCGAAACCTCGGACATCGGGCCCCGGGGAGGATCTGCCGCGGCTCCGCCACCCAGGCGTGGAGCCAGGCTGGGGTGAGCTTGTCGCCGACCCGCCCCAGGTCTGGCCCCAAGTCTCCGCCCTTCCCCTCCAGGGCGTGGCAGCTCACGCAGCGGGCCTGCCGGAAGACCCCCTTGCCCCGCTCCGGGTCTCCCTGGCTGAGGGGGGTGGCGGGCAGTGACACGGGCGCGGCCTGGCTGTGGCTCCAGAGGGCCTCGGCGATCGCCTCGGCCTGTCCGCGTGTGAACCCGAAGGTCGGGCAGAAGGGGCGAGGGGCCTGGCTCCGCGGACGTTCGATCCAGCGGACCAGCCAGGGGAAGCGGACCTTGCTGGTGAGCCTGGTCAGATCCGGCCCAGTGGGCTCATCGGGCCATCCCGGACCCATCTCGTGGCAGCCGCTGCAGCCGGCCTGCCGGGCGAGGGCTCGCCCGAGGGCGAGCACCGGGGCGCCCGAGAGCTTCCCGGCCGCGTGTCGTCCGGGGACCTTGAAGGGGCCGGGGATCTCGCCAAGATGACACTGGCCGCAGGCCGCCTCCTGGTGCTCACGGGCGAGCAGGCGGCTGCCATCTCGCTTGTCGCCGTGAGCCTGGGGGAGAGTCGCGGCCTCGCCGCGCCCGCGGTGGCAGACGGTGCAGCCGAAGCGCTCCATGGGATGGTGCTGGAGCAGGCGGCCAGGATGGGCCCGAAGCGGGTGGGCGGCTGTGGCTGAGCTGGGCTGAACCAACCCGGTATGGCAGGCAGGGCAGCGCTCCACGCGCCCGAAGGCGGGCAGGCGAAGTTCTGTAGGCGGTCCGGCGCGCCCCTCCTGCGCGCTCTCCCCAGCGCCGCCGATGGCGAGGAGGATCAGGACGACGGCTGCCACACGTGGGGAATGCCCCATGGTGAGGTGGCGGCCCAGTCAGTTCAGCGGGCGGACGCGGAGCTCCACATCCTTGTGGCGCAGCGTCTTGCCGGCCTCCACCGTCACCTCGGCCTTCTCGGTCAGGCGCCGGAGCCAATCCCCGCCGGGTCTGGCCTGCCAGAGGAATCGGTACTCCCCTGGCGGGACCTGGGCGACCCGGTAGCGCCCCTGGGCGTCCGAGACGGCCTCCATCGTGACAGGCCTGTCGGGCTCTCCGCTGGAGAGGCTCAGCAGGGACCCCTGGGGCGCGACGCGCACGATGCGCACGGTGGCGTTGGGGAGCGGCTGACCGCCCCAGAGGACCCGTCCCTCGATCACTCCGGTCTCCCGGGCCAGTTGGACGGCCTGCTGGCGCTGCTCCTCGACCTTCTGCTCCCGTATGACCTCCTGCACCACCCCGCGGATCTCCCGCCGGGGGGCCTTCAGCTCCGGTCCGGCCGCCGGCGCCGGGGCGGGCGCCCCTTCCTGGCGTGGCCCCGCGCTTGAGCGCCCGGGCGGGGCTGCTTCGCTCCGCAGCCCGGGCGTGGTCGAGCCAGGGACAGCGCGGAGCTGCGCCCTGGGGATCCGGATCGTGATGGCGTCCCGCCCCTCTTCCCAGAGCAGCTCTCCCTCTCGCCCGGCCTGGGGCTGGACCGGCCCCCGCTCGATGTGCGCCAGGGCCTCCTTCGGCACGACGAGGATGATGTTCTGCTCCGTCTCTTCGATGATCCGGGCCCGGACGCCAGCCAGCGGATCACGGAAGTAGACGGTGTCGGCGGCCAGGGCCGCCGTCCCGGCAAGGGCCAGGAGCAGGCCGGCAGCGGCCGGGGGCCATCCTCTTAAAGAAGTCAGCATCGGCAAGCTCCCATGAGCCGCGCGCTCAGCGCGACAGCTCGAAGGTGACGGCGACGTCACCATCCGCCGGGACCTCCACAGCCCTGGTTAGGGGGCGCAGAGCCTCATGCCAGGTCTTCAGCTCATAACGCCCCCCCGGCACGTCGGAGATGCGGAACGTGCCACCAGGGCCTGTCGCGGCGAAGTAGGGTGTCTCCAGGACCACGATGTACGCGGACATCTCCGCATGGACGTTGCAGAGCAGAGGGATGACCCCTGGCCGCCGGAACGTCACCCTCTTCACCACCCCCGTGGGATAGGTGCCCAGGTTGAACCGGTCAGCCAGCCGGGAGGGCGTGAAGACGTTGTGGCGGACCTTGTCGCTGTTGGGGAAGTCCACCGTCGTTCCCACGAGCACCGGCAGCACGTGAGGGACGAAGACGAGGTTGAGCTGATCCATGACCGCACGCCGGTCTGGGGGCGAGAAGGTCGCGCCGGGGACTTTCTCGATGTAGACGACGACGTCCCGGGGGTCCCGTACCCCACGGGCCTTGACCGTTCCCGTAATGGTCCCCGCGGTCGAGCTGCCCGCGAAGAGCAGCAGGGTCACCGCGGCTGCGAGCAGACGCATGGGCATCACGTCAACTCCTTCTCCGCGCGCCGGGCCTCTCCGGGCAGGACGCGACGGAGATTAGAGCTGGCGGCTCCTCCTCGGCGTACGCCGGTCACCAGCCGTGCTCGCCCCTCGGCGCCTCCTAGAACGCGAAGTCGAGCCGGACCCACCAGCTGTGGGGCTTGTTTTGCCCGGCCAGCTCCGATTCCCGGTGGACCGAATAGATCTCGCTCTCGAAGACGACGCGCATGTTGGCCCGGGGCGAGAACGCGATCCCGGGGAGCCAGCGCTGCTGGTCCAGGGAGCCCCGGGTGAAGCCGCTGTTGACCACGTCCGAGGGGCGGTCCACTTCGAGGAGCTCCCAGCGGAGGAACCCCATCAGCCACGGGAAGATCATGTACTCGGCCTTGACGAAGGCTGATCGGTAGTCGGCCGCCTCGGAGCTGGTTGTGGCCCAGGGGCGATTGTGGTGCCCCCAGACGACGCCCACGGCCAGGTCCAGGTTCCCCGGGGTCCAGCGCAGGGCCCCACCGAACCGGTTGAACACGTCGTCGAGCTCGCCCCCGACCGGGAACTTGCCGAAGTAGCCGAAGTGCTCCAGGTGCAGGGCGTTGTCAACCCAGCCCCCCGTGGCCTTGGCCTCTACCTTCGTCTCCTCACCGGGCAGGCTGCCGTCTAGGGCCCGGCCGCCGAGCTTGTAGCGCAGGGTGTAGTACACGTCCTTGAAGTTGTTCTGGTCGAAGACCTCGTCCTTCTGGCCCTGCGCCAGCCCCAGCGAGTACCCGAAGCGCTTGACCAGGATCCCGTTGGCCTCGATGCCCGCCTGCATGTCCTGGTTCCGGAACCCGCTGCTGAACGTCCTCGAGGCGCCGGTCGAGGGGTTGGTCAGCTTCAGGTCCGAGAGCCGCTTGTTCCCCCAGAGCGGGTGGTTCTTGCCGATCCGCGTGAAGTTCCGGTAGGCGGGGAGCAAGTTCTGGTCGAACTTCCCCACCCAGAGGTTGAGCGCCCGCTCCGGCAGCCCGAGCTTGCTCAGGGGGTCCTGGACCTTCAGGAAGGCCTGCATCAGCGACACCTGGTTGGACTGCTTGAATTCCGTCTGGCTGAAGAACCCGATGCCTCCCCCGAAGGTGCCGCCCAGCAGAAGCTCCACCTCATGGGGGAACTCAAAGTTCGAGCTGAACTTCTTGGTTTCGTCCTGGGTGAGTTGCAGGTCCGAGATGATCCGGAGGCCGACCGGCGGCATCCCCGGGATGGTCCCGGGCCAGAAGGCCTCCGGCCAGAGCTGCTTCCACGCCGGGGCGCCGAGCACGACCGGCTCGTCCTTGACAAACGGCTCATCCCCGCCCGGCGCCGGGATCTCGTAGGCATTGAGCCGAAAGGCCTCGCCGAACGCGTTGAGCTTGGGGAAGAGGACGTGACAGGTGTTGCAGGAGGTCCGGTACTTTCGGGCAAACGGCGGGATCGCTGCGGCCTCATCAGGCAGAGCGGCGAGGGAGAGCGTGAAGATCCCCGCGAGCACGATCATAAGAGCTCTCTGCATGGGCTGCTCCTCCTCTCTGCGATGGACTTTGGGGTTCCCGGCTAGGCCGAGGCGCACGCTTCTCCGCATGTGAACCGCCTGTCTCATCCGCAATAGGCGTGCTTGAGCCGCGTTCAGAGGGCAGGCTGTGCGTAACCTGTTGGTTTCAGAGAATATTTCGCTGGTGAGCGGCGCGGGGGCCATCGCGGGCGAGGAGAGAGATTGGGGCAGGTTGGCGAGCGGGAGCCGAGGGGTCCCAGCTAACCTTTCAGATATTCAGGGGAAACAAATAGCGGGACGCTCTGGCAGAGAGTTGGGACATTTAGTCTCAATATACGTGGAAGAAGCGGCCTGCCCCGGACCTGGCGGGGAGAAGCGGAGCAGGGTGGACGCTCACCGGGGCGGGGCGGGCTTTCCCCGGTCCAGGCCGTACTTCCGGATCTTGCGGTAGAGGGTGCGCCGGGCGATCCCCAGGGCCTGGGCTGCGCGCGACTGGTGGCCACCCATCCGGTGCAGGATCTCGATCAGGTAGGCCTTCTCCAGGCCGGCCAGGGTCATCGGGCCGGCCAGCGCCTGCTGGAGAAGGGAGGGCTCCTCTCCCCGCACCGACGGGGGGAGGTCCTCGGGGAGGACCGCCTCCCCTGCGCCGAGCGCGACCGCCCGCTCGATCGCGTTCTCCAGCTCGCGCACGTTCCCGGGCCAGGCATGGTTCAGGAAGTGGACCATGGCCTCCCGGGAGATGCCCCCGAGGGGCTTCCCCTCCTGCGCCGCATACTTCTTGAGGAAGTGCTGGGCGAGCAGGGGGATGTCCTCGCGCCGTTCCCGGAGCGGCGGCAGGGAGATGGCGATGACGTTGAGGCGGTAAAAGAGATCAGCCGGAGGTCCACCGGGAGCTCGGCAGTATCCCCCAGGCGGCGGATCTGGTGGTCCTGCAGGACGCGGAGCAGCTTGACCTGCATCGCGGGACTGAGCGTGTCCGTTTCGTCCAGGAAGATGGTGCCTCCGTCGGCCTCCTCGAACAGCCCGCGCTTGAAGTGCGCGGCGCCGGTGAAGGCTCCTCGGACGTGGCCGAAGAGCTCGCTCTCCAGCAGGGGCTCGGGGATGGCGCCGCAGTTGATCGCGACGAACCGGCGGTGCTTGCGCGGGCTGTTGTAATGGATCGCGCGGGCGACCAGCTCCTTCCCCGTGCCGCTCTCCCCCCGGATCAGGACGGCGCTCCGGGCGGGCGCCACCCGGCGGATGAGGTCGTACACCTCCTGCATGGCGCGGCTCTTCCCCACCAGGTTATGGAAGGCATAGCGCCGCTGGACCTCCTGGCGGAGGTGGCCCAGTTCGGTGTGCAGCCGCCGCCGCTCCAGGGCGCGCTCCACGCTGCGGAGAACGTCCTCGGCCCGGAACGGCTTGATGAGATAGTCGTACGCCCCTTCCCGCAGGGCCTGCACCGCCGACTCCACGCTGGCGTAGGCGGTGATCAGGATCACGTTCGCCAGGGGGTCGCTCTCCCGGATGGCCTTCAGCACGGCCATGTCATCCAGGCCGGGGAGTCGGATGTCGGAGATCACCAGGTCGTAGATGGACCCCTGGATCCGGTCTATGGCCGCCTGCCCGTCCGTGGCCACCTCGACCTGGTACCCCTGCTGGCCGAGGAGCTGGGACAGGAAGTAGGTCATGTTCTCCTCATCGTCCACCACGAGGATCCGTTCAGGCGTGCCCATCCGCCTCCCTCCCTGCCATCCCCCGCACCGCGGGGAGGGCGACCAGGAAGGTGCTCCCGGCGCCCGGGCGGCTCCGGACGCTGATGCTGCCGCCCATCTCCTGGATGATGCGGTGGCAGACAGCCAACCCGAGGCCTGACCCTTTCTTCCGCTCCTTCGTGCTGAAGAAGGGCTCGAAGATCCTGCCCAGGTCCGCCTCCGGGATTCCCGCCCCGCTGTCCGTGACGGCC
>JACPFL010000133.1:17652-41054 GCA_016183025.1 Deltaproteobacteria bacterium
ACCGAGAAACCCTCTGGCGTCGTCTCGCGCGCCGTGGCCAGTCGGGTGGCAATCGTCAACATCCCGCTCCCGTCCATCGCCTGCAGCGCGTTCAAGCAGAGGTTCACGAGGATCTGCTGCAGATGCTGGTCGTCGCCGAAGACCCTGGGAGAGGGCTCCTCGAGGGCTTTCTTCAGCGTGATCCCGGTTTCTCCCTGGAGTCCCGGGATCAGCGGGAGCGTGCGCCCGACGACCTCGTTCAGGAGGAGGGGGCGTACATGGGGCGCCTCCGGCCGGGCGAAGTCCAGCAGCCCGCGTAGGATCTCCCGGACCCGTTCGATCTCGCCGGTCAGCCGGCGCAGGTTGTCCCGGCACTGTTCTCGTTCCTCGGGGCGCCCCCGGCAGCGGGCCAGGAGCTCGGACAGGCCCAGCACGCACGCCAGGGGGTTGCCGATCTCGTGGACGACCCCGGCGGCGAGGCGCCCGGTCGAGGCGAGCTTCTCGGAGTGGACCAGCTCGGCCTGGGTCTGCCGCAGGGACTGGTTGGCGAGGCGGAGTTGCCCCATCTGTTCCTGCAGCTCGGCGTACTGTCGGAGGATCGTCCGGGAAGCCCCCCGGAAGACGCCGAGGAGCACGAGATAGAGGAGCGTGCTCCCCAGCAGGACCGTCACCCAGACCACGAGACGCATCCCGTCGATCTGCCGGCTGAGAGGGGCCATCGAGGCGTAGACCTCATAGGCCCCGAGGACCTGGCGGCGGTCTCCCACGACGATGGGGACGTAGAGCTCCAGGGCCCGCGAATGCCCGGCGCGTCGCTCGTAGATGTGCTCCGGCTCCTGGAGGCGGCTGACCGCTGCGGCCGGCTCGCCGGCCAGGGCGCTCGTCAGGCGAGGGTTTGCAAACCGCTTGCCCGTCAGGGATGGATCGCCGGAGTGGTAGAGCAGGGTCCCCTGCCGATCGTAGAGCTTGATGGACACGATCTCGACGGGGCTGAGGAGACGCTGCTGTTCGACGGCCTCGCGCACCTCCTGGAGGAGGTTTCCCGAGAGCTGCGACCCCTCGCCCGACGAGAGCACAACCGGGGTGAGCCGGCCGTAGAATTGCAGGGTTGTCCCGATCATGCGGTCGAGCATCATCTGCTCGACCAGGTAGGTGATGGCGAACCCCACGGCGAGGGTGCACAGGACCAGGGCCCGCGCGCTCCGGAGCGCGAAGCCGCGGGGATCCAACCGCGGGGGGACTGCTCGCACGTCCGGGCTCTCCCGAGCTGAGGCGTTGTCCAGGCCGGTGCCCACGCTTCTCACCCCTGGCCCGCTGCCGTCATCCTGGCGATCAGGGGCCAGCTCAGGGAATCAGGGTAGCCACCTGACCGTCTGGCCACGATTCCCTGCCAAACGATCTGCAGAAAACATGCCCTGGGTCGCCCGCTTGCCCTGTTGCTGAGTCCCTGCGCCCGTGGGTCGGGATGGCTGCGACAGCGCATGGCGCCGCGGGGCCAGGACTCACAGGACTCAGGGGAACTCCGGGAGCCGACCAGCGACGGGACGACGGTGGCTTGTCAAAATGTCATGACCCTGGCCTCCCCGGGTCCGACTGTGTCATTCAGCGTGGGGCCGCGGCTTCCTTGGTATCCATCTTGCTCCTCCTCCCTGAGAGGAAGTGGCCGGCGTCCGGGCGGGCCCGGGCGGTAGGAGGGACGTGGGTGGCCCACGGCCTGATCAGAGGACGAAGGGATCGCCCGTCACGGGGGAGAATGACGCTGGAGAGGATGGCATGAGCGGCGGCAAGGAGAAACGATGGTCTCCGGTCCTCCTGTTCGCTGTCTCCGTCTCGGGCATGATGGTGATCGGCGCCTCGTGTGATAAGGGTGCGGCCCCCAAAGCGCATGTGGTTCGGATGACGGTGTTCGAGGCGAAAGGTTCCACCTCGGTAGATAAGCTCGCTCCGCCCGCCATCCATCCGCGGGATCTCTCGCACGGCTACTCGTACACGGCTCCTGGCGAGCTCGATAGGGAGAGACCCCGGGAGTGGCAGGTGGCCTCCTACCTCTTCAGCCCCAGTTTCGTCACAGTGAAGCGAGGAGATACGGTCAGCGTGACCGTTTTTGTGGTCAACGGCGACGAGCACCAGATCCGGATCATGGATCCCGACGGGGAAGTGGTCGTGCCCGAAACCAAGTGGAATCGGGGTCGCGAATACCAGGCCTCATTCAGGGCCACGAGACCAGGGGGATATCAGCTGATCTGCACGACGCATGCCCCTACGATGACCGCGACCTTCTTTGTCCTGGAATAGGTCCCGTTCTTCGGGGCGCGCGCCTTGGCCGGGCGCCGCGTGGCAGCCGGAGAGCGCGCCTACCCTCCCTGGATCAGCCCCGCGAGCAGGGCGTGCTGGACCGAGTGCCGGAGCTTGCACAGGGCCCGGTGCTCGATCTGGCGCACGCGCTCGCGGGTCAGGCTGAAGTGCCGCCCCACCTCGGCGAGGGTCTCGCCCCCCTCGCGTCCGATGGCGAAGCGACGCCGGACGATCTCCTCCTCCCGTGGCGTCAGCCCGGCCAGGGCCGCCCGCACCCGCTTGATGAGGTCCCGCTGGTCGACCACCTCGCCCGGGGTGGGCCCCGTCGTGTCCTCCAGGAAGACCTCAAAGGTCCCCGCCTCGTCGGGATCGACGAACTCATCGAAGGAGACCGTCCGGCACAGCGCCTGAAGGGCCTCCGTCACGTCCGCCTCGCTCCACCGGAGCTCGGACGCCAGCTCCGCGGGCGTGACCTCGCGCCCGTTCTGGTGGGAGAGACGGCTGGCGGTCCGCCGAACCTTGCCGAGCCGCTCCACCATGTGCAGGGGTACCCGGATCGTCCGGGCCTGCTCGGCCAGGGCCCGGGTGATGCCCTGGCGGATCCACCAGGTCGCATAGGTGCTGAACCGGAACCCCTTCCGGCCGTCGAACTTCTCGACGGCCCGCATCAGCCCGATGGTCCCCTCCTGGATGAGGTCCATTATTGGGAGCTCCCGCCCCCGGTATCGCGCGGCGATCGAGACCACCAGGCGGAGGTTCCCGATGATCATGCGTCGGCGGGCCTGCTGCAGCGCCTCCAGACGGCGGGCTCGCTCGCGGGCCACGGCGTCCCGGGTGCGCCCCGGGCGTGACGGTCCGCCGCGCGCCAGCTCGCGGGCGAGCCGGCCCACCGCGGCCTGCCCCAGCCGGATCTCCCGCGCCAGCCTGCGCTCCTCGCCGGCATCCGGCACCGCGATCCGCCCCACCCCCCGCAGGAAACACCGGTCCAGCTCCCTGGCCGTCCGGCCACTCCGGCCATCCCCCTTGGTTCGGTGTCCGTTCTCCCGCCCCGGCTCCTCCCCGTTCTCTGCGGTCCACCTCGTGACGTCGATCATCGGTTACGCCCCCATCTTCACCGCGCCCGTCTCGCTCACCAGTACTCCCCCCAGCCCGCCCCGCAGCGTGTGGCAGGGATGGATGAGCCCCATCGCCTGGCCGGCGCGGAGCACCCCGGCGATCCTGGCCAGAACGACTCGCAGGAACGCCCGTACCCGCGACCTGGATTCGCCATCGAGCCCCTCGGCCTCCCCCAGCACGAGCCGGACGACCACCGGATCCGCCATCAGGGTGGCCAGGACCTGCCGCAAGGCCGTCTGGAGCTGCTCGGCGAGCAGAGGTCGACCGCGCCCGGGCTCGGGGAGGCTGAGCGACCGGTCGAGCCGCGCCAGCAGGTCCTCCAGCATCGCCTCGAACAGCTGCGGCTTGTTCTCGAAGTAGAGGTAGAAGGTGCCCCGGGCGAGCTCCGCGCGCCTGATGATGTCCGCCACGCTGGTGGCATGGTAGCCCTTCTCCCCGAACAGCTCCCGCGCCCGCTCGAGGAGCTGCGCCCGGCGCGCTTCCCGCGGGAGCCTCCCCCGCCGCCCGCCAGAAGGGCTCAGCGCGGATGCTTGTGTCCCGGTCGCCATCCTCGGCCCTCCCTGTCGTGAGGACTGAGCGGATCGTAGAGGCAGGTGGGGTCCTCGGCCAGGTGGTTGCCCGTCACGGCATAGGCCCGGGCCCTGGATCCCCCGCAGATGTGCCGGAACTCGCAGCGCCCGCACTTCCCCTCCAGGCGCGCGCGGTCCCGCAGCTCCCGGAAGAGGGGCGCCTCCCGGTAGATCGCGCTGAGCGGCTGCTCCCGCAGGCTCCCGGCCACCAGTGGCAGGGCAGGCCCGGCCAGGACCTCGCCGCCCGCGGAGATCACACACAGCCCGTTGCCGTCGCTGAGGGCCGGCCAGGCGCCGGCCCCTCGCCGCATCTCGGCCACGATCCGCCGGTACTGGGGGGCCTCGCAGACCTGGATGGCAAAGGCCGCCTTGGCCGCGAAGAGGTAGAGCCAGACCAGGGCGTGCTCCAGGGCCGAGGCGGTCATCGTTTCGCCCGCGCCCTGCGTCAGGACCGGGAAGGCCACGCTCCACAGCACCGGGCCGAACTCGCCGATCTGGGCGCCGAGGGCCGGCAGCAGGCGCAGGGTGTCCGGGGTGAGCTGGGTGTGGAGCTGGAGGGGAATCCCCTCGTCTCGCACGGTCCGGATCGCGCCCACCACGATCCCCTCGGCGGCGCGTGCTCCCAGCCTCATGGGGATGGGGGCATCGAGGCGCACGCCCACCCGTTCCACCCCGGCGCTGCGCAGGCGGCGAAGCGTGGGGACCGGGATCGGGGCCGGCGGATGCAGGGCCAGGGTGACATGCAGCCCTTGCCTCCGGGCACGGCTGACCAGGAGCTCGAGGGAGGGGGGCAGGGCCTCGGGGCTCACCCCGAACACGATCGCCGCGGTCTGCAGCGCGGCGATCTGATCGAGGACGAGATCCGCGAGATCCCCCGACGGGAAGCTCACCCGGGCCTCCGGCGATGGCGTCACGACGGAGGATGTGAGCTCCCAGATCACGAGGCGCGGGATGGGCTCCGGGCGACCGTCCCGGGCATCGGGCCCCTGCCGGTGGGCGGCGCAGATGCTGTACAGGTCCCGGTCGTGTTCGAGGGCCTTCATCACCGCCCCGCAGATCGCGCAGACCAGGTTCCCCACGGTTCCCCCCTCAGTCCCCCCCGTCTCCCGAAGCATCCCGTGTGCCCGACTGACAGGGAGCCCTGCTCTGTCACTAAGCCCTGGATCTCTGCGGAGTTCGCGCGCCCATCCACAGGGCACGCGGTGTCCCTCGGGCCCGGTCTCGACAAGTTGTCAAAGGAGCCGCGCGGACCGGGCTCCTCCACTGACATCTTGTCGGCGAAGTGTCAGGTCTGGGCGCTGGTCAGATCTGGACCAGGGCCCGGCGGAGGGAATCCGGGGTGAAGGGGACGGCGGTCAGGTGAACCCCGGTCGCGTGCCGGACAGCCGCCGCAATGGCAGGAGCGGTGGCGTTGGCCGGGAGGTTGCCCACACCTTTCGCCCCGAACGGCCCAGCCGGGTCAGGACGGTCCAGGTTGATGAGGACGATCTCGGGCATCTGATCCATCCGGGTCAGCCGGTAGTCGGTGAAGGAGAAGGTGCGCCCGGGCTCGAACCCCTCTCGCAGGGCATAGCCCAGGCCGAAGGTCATGCCGCCTTCGTACTGGCCCGCGATCTTCACCGGGTGGATGGTGCGCCCGGCGTCGAAGGCCGCGGTCAGCCGGAGCACGCGGATGTCCCCGGTCTCCGTGTTGACCTCCACCTCGGCGAGCTGGGTGTCATAGTTGTAGGTCTCGTAGGGGATCCCCTGGGAGGTCTCCTCGTCCAGATCCGTGACCCGGGAGGTGAGACTCCCCTCGGCACGCAGGCCGATCCCCTCAGCCCGACAGATCGCGGCGAGCTCGCGCAGGGGGACCCGCTGGCCAGGGTCCAGCCGCGATCGGAACGCCCCTGCCTCGCAGATGACCTGACCCGGGTCTTCCTCGAGGAGGCGGCCGGCCCGGCTGGCCAACCGCTCGCGCAGCCGCTCGCAGGCCTGGAGGACCGCGTGCCCCGAGAAGTAGGTCCCACGGCTCGCGACCGTCGCGCCGGCATCAGGCACCTGCGCGGTGTCGCCGGTCACCAGCTCCACCGCCTCGTACGGGAGCCCGAAGGCCTCGGCGGCGATCTGGGCGAGCGCGGTGTTCGAGCCCTGCCCCATCTCGGCGCACCCGGTGTAGATCCGCACCCGCCCCTCCGGCGTGAGCTCGGCCGCCGCATCGGCGCGCCGGCCCGGATGGCGAAATCCCGACACCCCGATCCCGAACCAGCCGCAGGCCAGCCCGACCCCGCGGCGCAGATGCCCCTGGGAGGCGAGGGAACGTGCGTGTCTGGCCTCGACCAGCGCTCGGATGTAGTGTGGTCGCACGGCCTCCAGGCATTCCCGAATGTGCACCCCGCCCTCGAGGCGTTGCCCTGTCGCGGTGGTCGAGCCCGGACGGAAGGCGTTCCGGAGGCGGAAGTCCAGAGGGTCCAGCCCCAGGCGCTCGGCGAGCAGGTCGAGCTGCGACTCGACCGCGAAGGCCACCTGGGTCGCCCCGAATCCCATCAGCGCGCCGCCGATCGACTGATTGGTGTAGACGCCCCGGCAGTGGACCCGCACGTGCGGGATCTCGTAGGGCCCGGTGCCGTGGATGACGCCCCGGAAGATCACCGACCACCCTGTGGAGGCATAGGCGCCCTTGTCCACCACGATCTCTGCCTCGAGGGCCGTCAGGCGGCCGTCGGCTGTCGCGCCCATCCGGTAGTGCAGGTAGAAGGGGTGACGCTTGGTTGTGGCCAGGAAGGACTCGGCCCGCGTGTAGGCCAGCCGCACGGGGCGCCCCAGCCGGTGGACGAGGAGGCCCAGGACCCCCTGAACCGAGGTATCCACCTTCCCTCCGAACCCCCCGCCCGACTCGGTGTTGACGATCCGGACCCGATCCAGCGGCAGGCCGAGGAGCGCGGCCACGACCCGCTGGTCGTCATGGGGGTTCTGGGTGCCCGTGGCGATCGTGAGCCGCCCCTCCTCGTCCAGGTAGGCGAGCCCGGCCTCGGGCTCCAGGTAGGCGTGCTCCTGGTACGGGGTGGTGTAGCACTGCTCCACGATCACGTCGGCCTCGCGGAACCCCTGGGCGGGATTGCCACGGACCAGGCCCCGGGTGGCGAACAGGTTCCCGCCGGAGTGGATGCGAGGCGCCCCGGGCCGGAGGGCGTCGAACGGGTTGAAGAGCGGCTCCAGCGGCCGGTACTCCACGCGAATGCGGGCGAGCGCCTGCTCCGCGACCGCCTCGGAGGTCGCGGCCACGACGGCGACGGGATCCCCCACGTACCGGACCTTGTCCGCGCAGAGGACCGGCTGGTCTTCGCCCATGAACCCCGCCGAGTTCTTTCCGGGGATGTCCGCCGCGGTGAGCACGGCGAAGACCCCGGGCAGGGCCCGGGCGGCGCTCACGTCGATCCCCAGGATCTCGGCGTGCGGGTGCGGGCTTCGGAGGATCTTGGCGTGGAGCATCCCCGCGCGCCTCAGATCTCCACCGAACCGATGCCGGCCGGTGGCGCGCAGCACGCCGTCGCGAGATCGGACCGGACGGCCGACCGCCGTGGTCACGCTCACCGGGCCCTCGACTGCCGCTGGGCGGGGCCCGGGGGCCGGGCCAACAGCCCGCGCGGCCAGGCCCCCCCCGATCTCCTCCCCGCGCAGCGCGGCCGCCCCGAGCAGCACCGCGTCCACAATCTTCACGTACCCCGTGCACCGGCACAGGTGCTTGCGCATCGCATGCGCCACCTCGGCCCGCGTGGGCTCGGACTTCTGGTCCAGCAGGGCCTTGGCCGCCAGGATCATCCCGGGAGTGCAGAAGCCGCACTGCACCGCGCCGGCATCGACGAAGGCCGCCTGCAGGGGGTGGAGGGCGTCGGGGCTGCCGAGCCCCTCGATGGTGGTCACCCGCTTCCCCGCCACCTGCGCCAGCGGGGTCACGCAGGCGGCCACCACGCGGCCGTCCACCAGCACCGCGCAGGCCCAGCACTCCGCCCGGCGGTCACAGGCGAGTTTGGCCCCCGTGAGGTCCAGCTCGTCGCGGAGGAAGTCCAGGAGGGGCCGGGCCGGATGGGCCTGGACCGACACAGGCCGGTCGTTGACCACGAAGGTCAGCCGCGTCGCGGCCGCGCTCTCAGCCGCCGGCGGCTCCTGGCCGACAGAGGCCCCGCGGACCATGAGATCCTCCCGTCAGTTCCCGGCAGCAGCCCCGTTGGCCGACCGCTTCTGCAGGCGCTGCAGGGCCAGGAGCGCGGCGCCCAGGGCCCCCACGAACTCGGGCTCACCGCTCACGTTCACCGGCATGCCGAGCGTTTTCTCCAGCGCCTCGACCATCCCCTGCTGCCGCGCGACTCCGCCGACGAACGTGACCTCCCGCTCCAGGCCGACCCGGCGCAGCAGGGTCAGGGCCCGGCTCGCCAGGGACTCGTGGATCCCGCCCACGATGTTCTCCACCGGCTGTCCGGCCGACACGTGGTTGATGATCTCGGACTCGGCCAGGACCGCACACACGCTGCTGATCGTCTGGGGGGCCTGCGCCCGCAGCGAGAGCTCCCCCACCTCCTCCAGCCCGATCTCCAGGTAGCGGGCCGCCCGCTCGACGAAGGCGCCCGCGCCGGCCGCGCACTTGTCGTTGGTCTTGAACTCCTTGACCCGGCCGCCCTCAGCGACCTTGATCGCCCTGGTGCTCTGGGCCCCGATGTCCAGCACCGCCCGCGTGCCCGGGAAGAGGAAGGCCGCGGCCCGGGCCGCGCTGGTGATCTCGGTCACCTGGAGGTCCCGGAACGGGACGTTGTAGCGGCCGAACCCCGTGGTGGCGATATAGGCGACGTCCTCCTCCGTGAGGTCAGCCTCGCTCAGGCGCGGGCCCCGGCCTCGAAGTCCGTCCGGGTCCGCACGGCCGCCCGGCCGAGGAGCTGGCGGTCTTCGTCCAGGAGGACCGCCTTGATCGTCCGCGCCCCGATGTCGATCCCGGCCACAGCCTTCATGGCCATCCCCTCACGCGGCCGATCGAATGAGCCCCGCCCGCTCCGCGGCGAACAGGGCTGCGCCGATCGCCCCGATGTAGTGGGACTCCGGGCTCACGTTCACCCGGACCCCCAGCTTCTCCTGCAGGGCGTGGACCATCCCGAGGTTCCGGGAGACCCCACCGGTGAAGGTGATCTCGGGCTCGATCCCCACGCGGCGGACCAGGGAGATGGTCCGGGCAGCGATGGCGCTGTGGATCCCCCCGAGGATGTCCTCCACCTTCTTCCCCTGGCCAAGGTAGGACATGATGTCCGACTCGACGAAGACCGTGCAGACCGTGCTCAGGCGCACGGGGGCCCGCGCCTTGAGCGAGAGCGCGCCGATCTCGTCCAGCCCCAGCCCCAGCGCCTCGGCGGCGTTGGCCAGGAAGCGCCCGGTCCCGGCCGCGCACTTGTCGTTCATCGCGAAGTCCTTCACCTCGCCCCCCGGGCCGACCTTGATCCCCTTGGCGTCCTGCCCACCCATGTCGATGACCGTGCGGGTGCCCGGGAAGAGGTGCCAGGCCCCCCGGGCATGGCAGGAGATCTCGG
Source organism: Deltaproteobacteria bacterium (assembly GCA_016183025.1). Taxonomy (GTDB): domain Bacteria; phylum Desulfobacterota; class JACPFL01; order JACPFL01; family JACPFL01; genus JACPFL01. The sequence goes on from JACPFL010000133.1 coordinate 27,164, forward strand.
TGATCTGGGCGTCGCCGAAGGTCACCTTGTACCGCCCGTACCCGGTCCCGACGACGTAGGCCACCTGGTCCCGGTGCAGGCCACCCGAGGCCAGGGCCTCCATGAACGCCCGCTCGGCGGCCCGCGAGACGTTGGCCCCGGTGTCGATCAGGGACCGGGCCGCGATCTGGCCGGCCCCATCCAGGATGATGGCCTTGGTCTGGGTCGAGCCCACGTCCACGCCCGCGGCATAGATCTTCGGATTGGTCTCGGCGTACGGCATGGCCTCAGCCTCCCTGCCGGACGGCTGTCAGCTTCCGGTGCTCCAGCGACTCGAAGAAGGCGTCCACCCGGTTGCGCATCTGGGCCTCCGAGTAGTAGCGTGGGTCCTCGAGGTCCGACTCGACCAGGAGCGTGGGGACCCCCAGCTCCTTGGAGAAGTACTCCCGCATGTCCCCCTGCCCCGCGGAGAAGAGCCGGCAGCTCTTGATCGAGTGGATGACCAGGGCGTCGGCCTGCCACCCCTCCACGTACTGGCGGAGCTGGTCGTAGCGCTGGAGGAAGTTCCGGTTCGTGACGTTCCAGAAGAGCATGTGCTCCGCGATGCTCTCCAGCGGCCGCTGCGGGTCGTGCCGGAAGCCGAACTCCCACACCCCGCCCACCGTGGAGTAAGTGGAGGCCACGCAGACCGCCCCCCAGCGCGAGAACAGGTCCCGGAACGAGCGGAAGTAGGGCCAGGGGGGCGGCCCCTCGATGACCGTGCGGAAGCGTTCCTTGGGGAGCGGCCCCGTGCCTTCCCGGACCTTGGCCTCCAGCTCGGCATGGGCCATCCGGAAGAACTCCACGCACTCCTGGCTCCCCCGGAGGCAGTACAGGGGCCCCATCATGGTCGCCGCATCGAAGTAGGCGTCGAAGGGCGAGGGGACGTTCCGGGTCAGGTCCTTGATCGCCGACCACAGCTCCTCGGTCTCGGCCGAGCGGGCCAGGATCTGCCGCAGCTTCTTCCAGTCCAGGGGCCGTCCCGTGATCCGCTCGCAGATCTCGATGACCTCCTCGAGCTGGCGGACCACGTACTCGACATCCTTGGGGAGGATGCGCCACTCGGGGTCCCGGACGAAGGGGATGTCCAGGTTGTACGTCTCGGCGCCCGTGTACTCCGCCAGGTGCTCGAACCACTGCAGGTAGACGTTGCAGCCGACGTAGTTGCACAGGATCAGGGCCGGGGGCGGGATCGTGCCGAAGGAGGTGACGCCCCCCGAGAAGTAGAGTCCCACGTCCGCCTTGACGTAGCCGCAGTTGTCCACGGAGTAGCCCACCTCTTCAGCCCGCTGGATCAGCGGCAGGGATTGCTTCTTCGCCGCGAGCTGCAGGGCGTTCACCTCGGGGTAGACGGGGAGCAGGTCGAAGGCCCGGACGAGCTCGATCGGGTTGCCGCTGATGAGCATGTAGACGGCCTTGCCCTCCCCGCCCTTGGCCGCCGCGGTCAGCTCGTCGTAGTAGCGCCCCATCAGGGCCTTCTGCTGCAGGTGGATCCGCTCCTGGTAGGCGGTCTTCTCCATCGCGCCCTCCCTCAGTCGAAGAGCATGGACTCGACGAAGGTCTCGACCTCGGTCCTGGCCCTGTCGAAGATCCACATCTTCTCTTCGAACTCCAGGAAGAGGTGGAGGATCCCCGCCTCCTCCAGCGCCTTTCGGTACAGGGGGTAGTCGAACAGGGCGGGCTCGCAGAACTTCGGCGCCAGGATGATGACCGCGTCGGCCTTCAGGGTCCGGACCTTGTCCAGCAGGTGCTTGGCCTTGGGCTCCCGCAGGTCGTGCTTGACCGCCGAGTAGACGCTCCGGTCCGCGTAGCCCCGCGCCAGGGCCGCCACGGGGTCCCCGTCCACCTCGACGTCCTGGCTGAACCAGCGCCACCCGAGCAGGAAGTCGTCGTCCAGGATGTAGCAGCCCGCCTCCTCGATGCCCTCGATCAGCCCCAGCGGGGGCTGCTCGCAGAACGACCCTTCCAGCACGACCCGCAGCCGGTCCTTCGGCTTCACCACCCGGTCCCACACGGTGGCCAGGGCCCCCTCCAGGAGCTGGGCGTGCGCCTCCGGGCCCACCAGGACCCCGGCCCGCGACAGGGTGTAGAGCTCCACCGTCGAGAGAAGCTGGGGCGCCTCGGCCCGGACCTGGTAGAGCGCCCGGACCAGCGCCCGCGTCCGGTTGTACCACCCGATGCTGGCGCGCAGGGCCGCGTCGGTGATGGGCTGCCCGGTCCAGCCCTCCAGGGCGCGGAGCACCCGGCGGTACTCGGCAGCCAGGTACTCGATCCCCCGGGGGGAGCCCAGGTTCTGGGGGAGGTGCAGGTACTCGATGAACATGTCGGGGAAGTTCCGCTTGAAGATGCTGGCCAGGTTTCGGGCCGGGTCACAGATGTTCTGGAAGAGCATCCCGTCCAGGATCTTCATGCGCCCCGTGAGCCCCAGCTCCAGCGTGCTCTTGATGATGGAGCAGATGAACGACTGGAAGCGCGAGTCCGCGTGGGCGATCTCGATCTCGTTGCCGCCGCCGAACACGCCCACGGGCAGCATCCCCGCCGCATGGACCAGTTCGGCCGGCGAGTAGACCGGAAAGCAGCCGACAGCCCTCCCTCCCGGGTGCGCCGCCTTCCAGCGATCCACCGCCTCGAAGCTGCTGGGGTCTTCTACTAGGGCCCGGCACTGTTCCAGGATCGCCTCGATCGCCATCGCCCTTCTCCTCCCGGCAACCGCCTATGCAACTCCCTTCATATGCAGCGCCCGTGCCTGTATGGTGCAAGGGGCATGCTGTGTGACAGCTCAGTGCTAAGCCCTGGAAAGACCAATGGAATCGATACGGTGTCGCCGACGGGGCAGCGGAGTCCTCGCTGAAGGCGAAAGAAGCGTCCTGCCAAGACAGACAGCCGCTGTTCTATGGACGGAGCGACGTTGCCAGATTGTCAACAGCGGGCTGGCTATCAATCCCCTCTCGCCTCTCCAGGTCCAGGCTGATGAGTTGGACGACCGGGCCCCGGGCCGGCCGGTGCCGCCTCCCGCGGCGGAGACTTTCGCGGGCGCGGCTGGCCGGCCCGGCTCTGGAGTCCCGGGGCGAGGCACTGATCAGAGCGACAGGACAACGATGAGCAAGACCCCGACTGCAGCAGCCACCATGAGTAGTCCCATCCCCAGCAGGAGGTCGAGGATGACGAAGTACGTCCGTCCTTCGCGAGGCTCCGTGATCTCTCGGTTCATCGGACTGCTCCCAGGGCCGCCCAGGTTTGGGCGAACCCTTGCTGGGGATGGCGTTTTCACCCGGCGATCTCCCTTGACACCCGACCTACACACCTCTTGAACCCGGCCCACGATGCTGTTCGCGTTGCAATGTCTGGGAGGTATCCCGTGAGAATACTGCCTTCATCACAGCGGATGTCAGGGCACAGGCCTCATGGGAGCTCAAGGCTACAACAAGGCCCTCGGGCCCAGGCCGGTCAACCTGCCACGACGTCGTAACGAGCCGCTCTGGATCTTCGAAGGCCTCAACCAGCTCGCCCATCACGTCGCTCTGGTTGCAATGCTTGACGGGTTTCAGCCGTCCTGACCCAGTGAAGCAGGCCTTCATTGGGCCCCTGAGGAATTCCCGCAAAACCCAGACGCCAGGGGTGGGTTGGGGGTGGCGCTGCTCGATCGCCTTTGTAGCGGATGCCACGTTCCGGCTCGGCAGCATTCTGCGCGCGAGGCCAACCAGAACCCGAGCGTCCCGATCGTATAGCGCGCGGATGATCTCCTCACGCCTGACCACGTCCGCGATTACCTCCAGCGCGGGATCCATGGTAATCGCGCAGGTCCCGTAGAGGACCCGCAAGGCCGCGTGCCACAGCCATTCCCAGTGGGCGGTCGCCTCCCGCAGGCGTTGGTGTTTGCCCCAGCTGAACTCCCAGCAGGCGTTCGCTGCCGCGACCAGTTTTTCGGCCGGTTGACTGCGGCTGTTGACGAGCGTGTTCGCGAGAATCTCTCGGAAGAGCAGGTCTTCTAGAGCCTGTCGTTCTCCCGGCCATGGGGCCCGGTTCAAGGCGTCAAAGATGTAGACCGTCCAGCATAACGCGCTCGCCCTCGCCAAAAGATGCGACCGGTGGCGCGGCGGCGGGAGTACGCGGGCGGAAAACCCAAGAGGTGGAGGCATACCTGAGACGCAAGGACCGAGCTCGGCGAAGGGTCGAGGAGGATTTTCTCTCATCGCCGCAGGGGCCTGGCCAAGGATTGCAGGTACAGCGCGATGTCAGCCAGCTCCTGGCCCGTGAGCAGCGGCCAGGGGACTTCCTGTTTCCGGGCCCGCATCTCCATGTACCGGCCGTGGTTCCACATCCCCGCCACCAGGCTCGACGAGGACCCGACCACTCGAGAGGTCGACAGGTCGGGGCCGATCTTTCCGCCCTTCCCCCGGACCGAGTGGCAGGTCAGGCAGCCTTTGCTGGGGATGAGCTCCCGGCCGCGTCGGGTGCTGCCGGTTCGCTCGAAGTAATGCGAGACGTACAGGTAGGCGAGGATGTCGGCCATATCCTGCCCCGTAAGTCGGGGCGGCTGGATCCCGCGCTGCTTCATCCTGGCCCACATGTTGGGCCCGTGGTTCCACATGAGGCTCGCAAACTGCATGAGGCTCACATGGTGGCCGCGCCGGCCGAGGTCGGGTCCCACTTTACCGCCCTTGCCGCCAACCGCGTGGCAGAGGATGCACCGCTTCTCGCTGAAGAGCTCCTTGCCGTGCTCGGGCGTCCCGGGGGCGACGTGCACGGTCTCCCCGCCGCCATCCTTGGCGGCCGCCACGATGTAGGCGATGAGGTCCACCAGCTCTTTCCCCTGAAAGGTGGGACGCGCGATCCCCCTGGCCTTCATCGTCTCGGCCATCGCCGGACCATGGTTCCACATGCCCGCGGCGACCAGGACCGGGGAGTTGGCCCGCTTCAGGTAGTCCAGGGCCGGCCCGATGTGCCCACCCTTATCGGCGACCTCGTGGCACCGGACGCACCCCTGGGCAGTGTAGAGCTTCTCGCCAACCCTCGGATCCCCCTCCTCATCGAAATACTGGACGGTGAAGAGGAAGGCGATCAGGTTGGACAGTTCCACGGGCGTGAGTGTGGGCCGTTCGATCCCCACCTCCAGCATCTTCGCGCCCATCCGTGGGAGGTGGTTCCACAGGGCCGCGCCCAGCTCAAAGAAGCTCTTCCCCGTCTCGATCCGGCCGAGGTCAGGACCAACTCTCCCCCCGACTCCCCGAACGGCGTGACACTTCCCGCAGCCCTTCTCCGCGAAGACCTTCCCGCCGGCGAACATGGTCCACTCTGGTGCGAACGGCTGCGGGGCTTGCTGCTGCGCCCAGGCGGCCGGGGCCATTGAGAAGGGGAGCAGGGCCACCCCGATCCTGCTTGCGCCCAGAAGCGCCAGCCCCACTGCGAGCGCCAGGCCGTCCAGCCATCTCGCGTGCAGTCGGGTCATCGCGGTCCTCCTGGAGCTGTCCCGTCCCTCAGGAAAGCCCCCGGCAGTAGGGAGCCCAAGGCGCGCGGGACGAGCGCCCTGGCGCACAGGACGAATACAGCCCCGTAGCCCGCCGTGACGAGGAATTCGAGCCAGCCGATCGGGAGGTCGGGACTCTTCCAGAGGGACGGGACGACGAGCAGGAAGCGCTCCAGCCACATCCCGGTCAGGATCGCCACCGCGATCCCAGAGAGCGCCAGGGGGGTCCGCTTCGGGGCGCGCGCCAGGAGCGCGCCGGCCGGGAGCGCAAACCCCCCCAGCGCGATGATCCATGCCAGTGGGGCCCAGGGCCGCGCGCGCAGGCGGAGGATGACGAAGCCGATCTCCTCCGGCAGGTTGCCGTACCAGATGACGAGGAACTGCGAGAAGAAGAAGTACGCGCTGCCCACGGTGAAGGCGAACAGGAGCTTGCCGAGGTCATGGAGCTGCGACCGCGTGACCAGGCCGTGGAAACGCCAGGAGCCCGCCGCCAACGCGGCGGTGATCGCGGTGCCCCCGAGGCCGATCAGGAAGCTTGTCAGGAAGAAGTAGGCGCCGAACAGGGTGCTGATCCAATGGGGGTCGAGGGCCATGACTAAGTCCGCGGCCAGGAGGGTGAAGACGGTGACATAGAGCAGGAGAAGCGACGCGGCCAGTCCGCGGTGACGCGGAGAAGCGCCCTCAGGACGAGATGGGGCGCGCAGGCGCGCGGACATGTACGCCAGGCTGACCCCGAAAAGAACGAGCAGCCCGCCAGCATCCCGCCCGAAGCGGAAAGGGAAGGCCAGCCAGGCCTGTTCGGCTACCGCGCCGTGGACCTCCGGGAAGAGGGCCTCACGCCCGAGAGGCAGGAGGAGAAAGAGCAGGAACGCGAGGGGCAGGAAGCCGCCCAGGCCAAGCGCCAGCCGGCGGACAGGTTCCCCCCACCGCGATCCTGTCAGCTCGTAGAGCGCCGCAAGAACTACCCCGCCCTGGGCCATCCCCATCCAGAAGAGCAGGTTCACGAGGAAAATCTGCCAGGCCCGCTGCCACTGTGCCCCGGTGGCGGCAACCACGAACGCCACCCCGCCGGCCATGGCCAGCCCCAGGAGGAGTGGCCTGACGCCGAGGCCTTCCCCTCCGCGCGGCTCCGGAACCTCGCCCCTGGAGGATGCCTTCATGGCCGCTGGAGCCTCCGGAGGAAATTCACCACGTCCCAGCGCTCCTCCGGGGTCAGGCTCTCGCCCAGCCCCGGCATGAGCGCGCCGCCGTTCCGGATCGTGGCGTAGAGGTATCCATCCGTGCGCTCCGCGATCGCCTTCATGGTGAGATCCGGGGGCGGCATGAACTTCTGGGCCACGGGGCCGTCCCCTTGCCCGCGCGGGCCGTGACAGAGCGCGCAGTAGATCCCGAAGAGCTTTTCACCACTGTCGACCGAGGCTGCCGAGGGGGTGACCGGATTCCGGAGGGCGGCGGCTGCAACGACCCGGTCCACAGAGGGCTCGCCGCCCATGGGGAGGGTCCCGGCTGCCGAGGGCCGGGGCTGCTGCTGGGGACGGAGGGAAGGCTGGACCGTCATATCGGTCCCACCGGGAGCCGTGCACCCGGCCAGCCCCAGGAGAAGGGCCACCGCGAGGGTCGCCGCGTCCCCCCTACCCACGGTGAACCTCCTCGGCGCCCAGCGCGCGCAGCCGCTCCACCAGGGCCTGGGCGTGTCCCGTCCGGCACCAGATGACCAGCCCGAACCGGTCGTCCAGATACCGCGGGTCGTCCAGATACGGCGGGTTCTCCTCCACCCGGACGCGCGGAGCTGGAGGCGCCGGCCGGCGCCCCCGCGCCAAAATGAACAGCACAGCCAGCAGGACAGCCACCCCCGCGCCCACGGGCTGATAAGGCGGGGGTGAGACGATCAGATGGCCGGTGATGATCATCCGATATTCGAGCGCGCTCCAGATGAACAGGATCAGGCCCAGCACGACCCCCAGCGACACCCCAGGCAGCGCGTACCGCCTCACCGGGCTCGGGCGCTCGGACAGACCTTCCTCTGGCTCTTCACCAGGCGCGCGCAGGAGGCGCGCGTGCCACACGAGGCCGGCAAAGGTCGCCAGCCCGCCCAGCAGCACGGCCAGCTCGAAGGCGATGATCAGGAACGCGGGGAGAGAGACAATCGGCTTCCCGCCCGTGTTCAGCGGATAGTCGAGCGACGTCAGGATCGTGAGGCCGAACCCTGTGGCGGCGCCCAGGAGCGCGCCGCCCAGCGTGAACCACCGCACCGGGCTCGCACGCTCAGGCAGGGCCTCTGCCAGATCCAGGGGGACCGGCGAAAGGACCCTCACGTGGGCGTGGCCTTCAGCACGCAAGGCCCCCACCGCCCGGATGAGGGGCTCCACCCGGGGGAACGTGCCCACCACCCGCTCGCTGGTCGCCACCCTCATCGGGCTTCCCCTGCGGCCTCGGGCCCCAGCGCCTCCTTCACTTCGGTGAGGGAGACGACCGGGAGCAGCTTGGCGAAGAGGAGGAACCAGAAGAAGAACCAGGCGAAGGAGCCGGCGATCACGCTGAGCTCCACCCAGGTCGGCCGGTAGGTCCCCCAGGCGAACGGGAGGTACTCGTGGGCGAGGGAGGTGACGAAGATGACGAACCGCTCGGTCCACATCCCCACGTTGACCAGGAGCGAGAGGGCGAAGATCAGCCAGATCCGGACGCGGACCGCCCGCAGCGCGAACAGCAGGGGGATAAGCGTGTTGAAGATGACCATGAGCCAGAACCCCAGAGCGTAATCGCCCGAGACCCGATACCGGAAGAGCTCGCGCTCCACCGGCGTCCCCCGCCACCCGACGAAGAAGAACTCCGCGGCATAGGAGTAGGCCATGATCAGCCCGGTGAGGACCATGAGCCTGGCTACCTGCCCCAGGTGGTGGGGCGTCACGTACGCCTCCAGCCGGAAGGCCCGGCGCAGCGGGATGAGGATCGTCAGGACCATGGCGAGCCCGGAGTGGATCGCCCCGGCCACGAAGTACGGGGCGAAGAGGGTGCTATGCCAGCCGGGGACGAGGGTCGCGGCGAAGTCCCAGGAGACCACGCTGTGGACCGAGATGACCAGGGGGGTCGCCAGGGCGGCGAAGAAAAGGTATGCGGCGCGGTAGTGGTGCCACTGGTTATCTGTCCCCCGCCACCCCAGCGAGAGGGCGCGGTACAGCCTCCGGCGCCACCCCGTGGCCCGGCTCCGCGCCACGGCCAGGTCGGGGATGAGGCCCAGCGTGAAGAACATGACGCTCACGAGCATGTAGGTCCCGATCGCGAAGACGTCCCAGATGAGCGGGGAGCGGAAGTTGACCCAGAGCAGCCGGTCGTTGGGGTAGGGGAAGACCCAGTAGAACTTCCAGGCGCGGCCCAGGTGGATGATCGGGAACAGCCCGGCCGTGATGATGGCGAAGACCGTCATCGCCTCGGCGCTCCGGTAGACGGCCGGCCGCCACCCGGCCCGGCAGAGAAAGAGGATGGCGGAAATGAGGGTCCCCGAATGGGCGATCCCGATCCAGAAGACGAAGGTCGCGATGTAGACTCCCCATCCCACCGGGTGGTTGATCCCCGCGACCCCCATCCCCGTCTGGATCTGGTAGAGCCAGGCGCGCGCGCCCCAGGCCAGAACTGCCAGATCGAGGGCCAGGAGGAGCCAGAATGCCATGCCGGGCGTCCGCATGGTGGCCAGGAGGTCGCGGGTGGCCTGGCTGTAGGTCAGCCGGGGTGTGGCCGCGTGTTCGGCGATCATCGGGCCTCATCCTTCCTGGACACGACCCGCTTCAGGTAGGTGATGGCCGGCCGGGTATTCAGCTCCTCGAGGACGTGGTAGCCCCTGGGGCTCCTGGCCAGGCGAGCGACCTGGCTCGCCGGGTCGTTGAGGTCCCCGAAGACGAGGGCCCGGGCCGGGCAGGTCTGCACGCAGGCCGGGACGATCTCGCCGTCCCGGACTGTGCGCCCCTCGGCCCGCGCGCGCTCCTGGGCCTCCCGGATCCGCTGGACGCAGAAGGTGCACTTCTCCATGACCCCCTTCTCGCGCACCGTGACATCCGGGTTGAGCTGCAGCGGGACCGGGTCGGGCCACACGGGCTGGTACCAGTTAAAGCGCCGGACCTTGTACGGGCAGTTGTTCGAGCAGTAGCGCACGCCGATGCACCGGTTGTAGACCTGCGCGTTCAGCCCCTCCGCGGTGTGGTACGTCGCATACACTGGGCAGACCGGCTCACAGGGGGCGTTGTCGCACTGCTGGCAGAGCATCGGGATGAACCGCAGCTCGGGCCCTCCGGGCCCGTCTTCCTGATACCGCTCGATCCGGATCCAGGACATCTCTCGCCCGCGGGCGACCTGCTCTTTCCCCACGACCGTCACGTTGTTCTCCGCATAGCAGGCGACCACGCAGGCGCTGCAGCCGACGCAGGCGTTGAGGTCTACGATGATCCCCCAGCGCTGCCGCGGGTGCTCGTGCGGGGGGTACATGCTGGGCTCCGCCTCAGGCTTCAGCGGCTCGCTCCCACGGGTCAGCTCGGCCAGGGCGATGGTCCGGGCGATCCCCCGTCCCTGCTGGCTGAGCGAGCCCGCCACGCTCACCAGCGGGTGTCGCCGGCCGGTCCGCTCGAGGCGGACCCGTACCGACTGCCAGCAGAGCCCTCCCGAGGGCACTCCTGGTTCCGGAGAGAGGAGGGTGACCGGATTGATCCCCACCCCCGTGGCGTACCGGCCGGTAGCCGTGTGCCCCTGGCCCATGGGCACGGCTACCACCTCCGGGTGCACGCCGGCCGTGATGTGGGCAGGGGCCTCGATCGTGCCGTACGGCGAGCCGACCCTGACCACCTCCCCCTCGACGATCCCGAGGCGCCGGGCCGGCGCCGGGTGGATCTCGATCCAGGAGTCCCAGACGATCTGCGTCACCGGGTCCGGCACCTCTTGCAGCCAGGGGCGATCGGCCCCCTGCCCGTCCCCGTGGAGCAGCGACGGGAACGGGTGGAGGTAGAAGCTGTTCGGACCGGCCCCGTCGAAGGTGGGCTCCTCGAATGTCACCTGCAGGGCACGGGGCGACAGGATGACCCGCTGCGCAGCCGCCGGCCGCCAGACCCCGCCGGCGCGGAGCGCGTCCGCCCAGAAGGCCTCGAAGGGGACGTCTGGGCTGACCTCCTGGGCGATCGCCTTCCAGGACTCGCGCAGGAACTCGGCAAACGTCGGCCAGGGGAAGGCCCGGGCCATCGGCACGTCCATGCGGCGTGCGACCGACAGGAGGAGATCGCCCACGGCCTTCGTCCCGAACAGCGGCGCCATGGCAGGCTGCTGGAGGCCGTGGACCCCTGCCCACGAGTGGTCATCCCCCCAGCTCTCGAGTGGAGTGTGGTCCGGGAGCACCAGCGAAGCATGCGCGGTTGTCTCGTCGGGGACGCTCGCGAAGCTCACGATCAGCGGCACCCGGCTCAGCGCCGCACGGAAGCGGGCCCCTTCGGGGAGCGAGAAGACCGGGTTGACCCCGGCGACGAAGAGGGCGCGGACCCGGCCGGCCTCCATCGCCGGGATGAGCGCTCGCACGTCCCGGTAGGGCGAGGCGGCTCTCCGCAGCGTCGGCCCGAACCGAACAGTCCGTCCGAGGTTTCCGGTGATCCAGTTCAGCAGGTTCACGGCAAGGATCACCGCCGTGGCACTCCGGGAGGCCACGGCCATTCCACCGCCGATCGCGAGGGCCTTGGGGGCCCGGGCGAAGGCCGTGGCCAGCTCCTCGATCGTGGCCGCAGGGACCCCCGTTCGCGTCGCCGTGGCGCCGGGATCATGGGCGCGAACCAGAGTGGCCAGACGTCGTCGCTCCTCCCGGGACCCCGCGACCGCCAGCCCCTTGGCCAGGATCACGTGCACGAGGGCAAGGAGCAGCGCAAGCTCGCTTCCGGGACGAATGGCGATCCACCGGTCGGCGTTGACGGCCATCAGGGAAAGCCGGGGCCCGAGGTAGACGACCTGCCCCCGCTTGCCGTCCCGCACCGCCCGCTGCTCGGCCAGAGCCTGGATGAAGGCGACCGGCGAGACCCAGGTCTCCGGGAGATCCGCCCCCACGATGAGGAGATAATCAGCGGCGGCCACGTCGTAGGTGGGGATGGCCTCGGTCCCGAAGGCCAGACGGTTGGCCGTGCCGAGGGCCTCATCGTTGAGGAGGTGATAGGCCAGGCGGCGGCCCTTGAAGAACGACAGCCACCGGTCTACGAGCTGCCCGAGGGCCCCTGGTAAAGGAGAGCCGAGGAAGACCACCGCGCCGTCCGCGGTCTGACCCCTCAGCTCCGCCAGGCGTGTGGCCAGCTCTTGCTCCGCGGCCTCCCACGACGCGGGCTGGAGCGCTCCTGAGGCATCCCGCCTGAAGGGCCCACGGAACCGGTCGGGGTGGTAGAGCCCCTGCAAGGCAGCCTGCCCCCGCGCGCAGAGGGCACCACGGTTGACGGGATGCCCCGGGTTCCCTTCGACTTTTGTTACGCGCCCCTCACGCACCCGCGCCATGACCCCGCAGCCAGCGGGGCATTCCCGGCAAAGCGTCGCATACCAGGTCGCGCGCCCCGGGACGATCTCCTCGGGCGGGACGAGGTAGGGGATGATCTTCTCGGGCTGGGGGTTGGAGCAGGCCGTGAGGGCTCCCGCGCTCCCGATGCCCAGGAGCTTCAGGAACTCCCGCCGCTTCAGGCGAGGGCCCGTCACCGGCTCCCCCTCACTTGTGGCAGGCCAGGCAGTCCGTAGGCGCCTGGGGTTCTGTGGTCGCCTGGGGTCCTGCGCTCGCCTGGGGTGATGCGGTAGCCTGGCGCACCGTAGTAACCCGCGGCCGGCGGTGGCATTCGAGGCACCACCCCATCTTCAGGGTCGCCACCTGCCGGACGCGCTCCATGGTCTCCACGGGGCCGTGGCACGTCTGACAGGTGACCTCGGCCCGGACATGCGGCGCATGGCTGAAATAGACGAAGTCCGGCAGGTCATGGACCCGGACCCACGCAATCGGGGTTTTCGTGGCCCACGCCTGCAGGACCTTCTTCACCTCCGGGCGGCCCGCCGCCGTGATCTGGTGGCACCCGACACAGCGCTGGAGCGAGGGGATGCCCGCCTGTGGGGAGCGGCGAGCCTCTGCGTGACAGAACAGGCAGGGGATCTGGTTGTCCCCTGCGTGGACCTTGTGGCTGTAGGCCACGGGCTGCACCGGCCCGTCCCGCTGGGTGGCCCACTGGGCACCGACCCGGCCCCCGGCGGCAGCGACGGCCAGGGCGGCCGCGATCACGAGCCACCCAACCCCGCCGCCTCCCCGGCTGCGCATCACCCGCTCTCCAGGCGGCTCAGCGCTTTCCCCGGCAGAACCCCCGGATGTAGCTCACGAGAGAGCGGATCTCCGCGTCGCTGTACTTCTGCCCCCACGCCACCATCAGGGGTGAGCCCTTCGTGGCCGCCGCCGCTCCTTCCTTGATGACGCGGAACAGCCGGGTGTCCACGACCTTGGCCATCGCCGTGCAGTCCGCCAGGTCCCCGACCTTGACAGGCATCTTGGCGGCGGCGGGCCCATCGCCCTTGCCCGTGGGCCCGTGGCAGATCGCGCAGGAGGCCTCGTAGATCTGCGCCGCGCCGGCCGGACCCTTCTGGGCCTCAGCCGGTGCCGCAGAGAGCAGGAACAGGGCCGTAAAGAGCAGCGCGGCCGCGGCCCGCGCCTTCCCCGGCGCCCTGGAGATCGTTTGGTTCATGAGCACCCCCTTCGCAATGACCTTCCCCATCACCCCAGGCACTGACGATCAAGCCCTCGGGCCCGGCTGCCCCTTACCATGCAGCGGGGCCAGCTATTTTTGCAAGCACGCCGTCATCGGGGCCGCTTGACCGCGATGACGTGGGGGCGCTTCCCCACCGGCACCGTCTCCAACACCTTCCGGCCCGCCACATCCACGATCACCACGGCGTCCGCGGCCCGGCTGATGACCCAGAGCGCGCGGCCGTCAGGGGCGAAGGCCAGCCCGTGGGGCTCACGGATGCCGGTCACCTCGGCGATCACAGCGCCCGAGCCGGCGTCCAGCACCGAGAGGCTATCGCTCCCCTCGTTGCTGACCCAGGCCGCCTTCCCATCCGGCGCGAACGCTATGGCATAGGGGTTGCGCCCCACGGGCGCCCGCGTCATGATCTGTCGGCTCTCCACCCCTATCACGACCACCTGCCCCTCGTCGTAGAGCCCGACCCAGAGGCGCTTCCCGTCCGGGCTGACCGCGATGGCGTGCGGGCCTTTGCCGAGCGGGACCCGGGCGATCTCCCGCCGGCCCGCAATGTCGAGGATCGACAGATCCCCCGAGTCCATGTTCGTGACCCAGGCCGTCCGCCCGGCAGGGGACACCTCCACGATGTGCGGCGTCCGGCCGACCGTGATGGTCCCCAGGACATGGTGCA
>JACPFL010000124.1 GCA_016183025.1 Deltaproteobacteria bacterium
CGGCTCCACGGCGTGCTCGTCGGCCGGCTCAAGCTCGCGGAGATCACCGCGCTGCTCAGCAGGATCGACATGGGCCCTGGCGGCTACTTCTACGTGGTGGACCGGAGCACCCGGATGATCTCCCACCCTCGGTCGGAGCAGATCTACCGGACGATCCGACAGGACAACCAGCTCGTGCGGCGTGCCCTGGCCGGCAGCAGCGGCGTCGAGGAGCGCGTGAATCGGTGGGGGGTCCACATGCTCACGGCGTACGCGCCGATCCCTGGCTTCGGGTGGGCGATCGTGGCGCAGATCCCGGCCGCGGTGGCCTACGCGCCGATGCAGGCTCGATCACAGGAGCTACTCCTGTGGGTAGGTGGCGCGATCGGCCTGGCGCTCTTGCTCGGCATCGTCTGTAGCCGGCTCGTCGCGCGCCCCCTGCGCGAGGTCCACGAGGGGGTCTTCAAGCTGGCCCGGGGGGAGTTCCATCACCAGCTCCCCGTCCGCCGCCGTGACGAGATCGGCCAGCTCGCCGAGCAGTTCAACGCCATGGCCGCGGCCCTCCGGAACTCCTACGCGACCCTGGAGGCCCAGGTGGCGGAGCGGACCCGCCACCTGTCGGCGGTCTACGGCATCGCGACCACCGTCAGCGAGACCCTGGACCTGCAGGAGGTGCTGGACCGCTCGTTGGGTCGCGCCCTGGAGGCTATGGACGCACAGGGGGGCTACGTCTGCCTGTATCATGAGGCAGGGACTTGCTTCCGGCTGGCCGCTCACCGGGGCGTCACCCAGGAGTTCGTGCAGGCGATGCAGGAGATCCCGATGGCCGAAACCGGGGCCTGGGAAGCCCCCCGCGCCGGGGCCCTCCTGATGGCCGAGGCGCAGGGAGGCCTGCTTCACCCCCGGGAGCGGCTGACCGCACAGATGGGCTACCAGGCCTCCCTGGAGGTCCCCTTGAAGTCCCGACACCGTTTCGTGGGGGTCATGGGGCTCCTCTTCGGCGAGGCGCGTCGGTTCCCCCAGACCGAGACCGCGCTCGTCATGGCCATCGGGCAACAGGTGGGCATGGCCATCGAGCAGGCGCAGCTCCACCAGGCCGTCCGGGAGACTTCCACGGCCCTGGCCAGCCGGAACGAAGAGCTCACCACGCTGGTCGCCATCGCCCGGGACATCGCCGTGGCCCTGGAGCCGCACGAGTTCCTGCACCGACTGGTGGAGCAGGCCGCCCACCTCCTGAAGGGACAGGCCAGCGCCATCTGGCTCGCCGACGAGGCCTCGGGCCTGATCCGGGTGGCCGAGAGCTACCAGATGAGCCCGGATATCCAGAGCGAGCTGGCCATCCGGGTCGGCGAGCACATCGTCGGACGGGTGGTCGCCACAGCAACCCCCATCGCCCTCCCCGACGCGCTGTGGGACCCCCGTGTGGCCCATCGCTCCCGGCTTCTGCAGGACGGCCTGCGCGCCATGATCCATGTCCCCCTGCGGGACGGCCACCGGGCCATCGGCTCCCTCAGCGTCTACTTCCGGGAGGTCCACGACTTCCAGCTCCACGAGCTGGAGCTGCTCGCCGCACTGGGCGACCACGCGGTCACCGGGCTCCGGAACTGCCGCCTCTTCGAGGCGATGAAGCAGGAGGCGATCACCGACGGCCTGACCGGGCTCTACAACCATCGCTACTTCCAGCAGCGCATGGATGAGGAGCTGCGGCGGGCTCAGCTAGAACGCCAGACCCTGAGCCTGCTGTTCTGCGACCTGGACCACTTCAAGCTGTTCAACGACCTGCACGGTCACGACGCGGGAGACCAGGCCCTGCACCAGGTCGCCGGCCTCATCCGGAAAATCATCCGCGCCGTGGATCTGCCGGCGCGGTACGGGGGTGAGGAGTTCGCCATCATCCTCCCTGAGACAGGCGACCGCGAGGCGTTCCTGGTGGCCGAGCGGCTGCGGCGGGAGGTGGCAGGCCTGGGGTTCCACGTCCGCTCCAGCGCCCTGGCCACCCTCACCATCAGCATCGGGATCGCCAGCTTCCCCCAGGATGCCCAGGACCGCCAGGCGCTCCTGGACAAGGCCGACTGGGCCATGTACTGCGCCAAGCGCAAGGGGCGCAATCAGGTGCGGCGCTTCAGCGTGGAGCAGGAGAGCTACTCCCTGGGAGGTCCCCCGCCCCTCCCCCTCCGCGACGTCACCCTGCCGGTGGTCCATGCGCTCGCCGCAGCCGTGGACGCCCGGGACCCCTCGACCGCTCGGCACTCTGAAGAGGTGGCCCAGCTCGCCACGGCGCTGGCCTGCCACATGGGCCTGCCCGAGGAGGAGGTCCGGCGCGTCACCCTGGCCGCGCGCCTCCACGACGTGGGGAAGATCGGGATCCCCGATGCCGTGCTCCACAAGTCCGGCCCGCTCGGCCGGGAAGAGCAGCAGTTGCTCTGCACCCACCCGGTCATCGCCCGGAGCATCATGGGCCAGGTGCCGGAGCTGGAGGGGGTGATCCCGCTCGTCTACCATCAGCAGGAACGCTACGAGGGGGGAGGCCATCCGGAGGGGCTGAAGGGCCAGGCGATCCCACGGGGGGCGCGGATCATCGCCGTGGCCAATGCCTACCAGGCCATGATCTCGGCGCGCCCGTACCGGAGTGCCCGCACCGAGCGAGAAGCCCTGGAGGCCCTGGGCCTGGAGCGCGGGAAATGCTTCGACCCCGAAGTGGTCGATGCGCTCGTGGCGCTGGTGGACGGCGAATCAGATGGCCGGCGGTTCTCGGAGGCGGCCCCTACTCCTTCCCCCGCAGACCCCGCCAGAAGTTGATCAGGAAGAGGACCAGCACGAGGAGTCCCGCGGCGATCAGCAGGACGTGCCGCCCCACGAACTCCAGCACTCGTCAGTCAGATGATCCGCCCCACCTGGGGCGGCGTGATCAGGTGGACCAGGAGCCGGGCCAGCTCGATAAGGCCGACGGCGGCGAGCAGCCCGATGAGCCAGTACGCGGCGATGGTCAGCCGGTGCGTGCTCTGCAACATCCGGGCCCCCATCGCCACGTTCTCCTGCCCCGCGGCCTTGAACTCCCCGATCACGCGGGCGAGCATCTCGGCAAGGCCCACCCAGATTCGGAGCCGCAGCCGCTCGTACTCCCGGCTCTGCGGGTCCGCGGCGTTCGCCTCCTGGAGCAGATCGCGGAGGTCCTTGTCCACGTAGCGATCCAGTTCATTCACCGCATTTCCCCCCGGCCTGACTCCATAGGATTCTAGGTCCCCGCTCCGCCTGGTGTCAACGCGACCGCCCCTGCAGGGCATAGGGGATGCCGAAGTCGCCCTGGCTGCCGCCCTGAGCGATGATGAAGCTCAGCAGGAGCAGGTAGAGCGCGGCCATGGCCGTGGCCGACACGCCCTCCCACAGGGTCACCCAGCCTCCCCGCCACCGCGCCCGCAGCCGGTCGAACCCGAGCGCCACCGCGACGTAGGGGTAGGGGAACACCGGGATCAGGTGGTGCGGCATGGCCCGGGCCATGGACAGGAGGAAGATCACGGGGAAACCGATCAGCGCGCCAACGGCCACATCGCCGAACCCTCGGGGGATCCGTCTGTTGACGGGTTCCGGCCTGCTGAACACGCCGCGCCACAGCTCGCAGAGCCCCAGCCAGGCTGGGAGCACGAGTGGCAGGAGGATCAGGTGCAGGGCCGCCACGACGTAGCCCGCCGGCCAGCCCAGAAACCGCCAGTACTCGTCCCGGCTGAGGAAATGCTGCAACCCCCACCCCGTGACGAACGCGAAGAGGTGCGTGATGAGCTTCAGGTCCGGCAGGTGGATCCCGATCGGGGACCGCCGGCTCAAGAAGTACGGACGGCCGCCGCCGAAGATCCCCTGGCTGAGAGTAAAGGCCAGGTAGGGGGCGTAGGCTAGCACGCCGAAGAGGACGCCCGCGGCCAACCCGGGGAGATGCAGCGGACTCCTCCGGCGCCACCAGACCCAAGCCAGGGCCGGGGCGAGCAGCCAGACGGAGAGGTGCATCTGTGAGGCCAGCGTGATCAGCACCAGGAAGGGCGCCAGGGCCCGACTCCGAGGTCGCTCCAGGACGCGGTCGAAGAGCATGAAGGCCGGGATCAGGAAGGGGAGCACGAGATCCTGGGACCAGATCTTCTTCGAGTAGATGACCGCCCACGGCGACACAGCGAAGAACAGCAGGGCCGTGAGCCCGAGCGAGCCCCCCAGGCGGCGCCAGAAATAGGCCGCGGCCAGGACGAGGCCCGCGCAGTTCAGGGCGGTGATCCAGGCATTCACCCCGAGGGGGCTCGGGGTGAGCCACCAGAATAGGGCCACGACGTAGATGAAGAGCGGCGGCTGGTAGACCGCGAGACTGGACTGCAGGCCATGCGGGAGCAGCTCGGGGCGATCGAGAAATCCCCGGGCCAGCGCGACCGCGGTCTGCTCATCGCCCTTCCACTCCATGTACGGAAAGAAGGAGAAGCGCAGGGCGGCGCCGGCCAGCAGCACCAGGATGTATGCGAGAGGCAGAAGGGCACGGACGCGAGGGGTCGGGCGGGCGGGGCCCATGGGGTGGCGTCCGGCAGAGACCCGTGGTCAGCCCGATCGCCCGGGCCGGGCGCCCTTCGGCCCCTCAGGTGCGGCCCCGCCACCATGGATCCCCGGCTCCCCCGGCCCGTGGCTCGGCAAGCGGAGCCGTTCCCGGGTGATCCGGGCCCGTTGCTTCAGCAGGGCATGAAACCGCGTCCCGTCGATCTCGCCGCGCCTGAGCTGTCCGGCCAGCTCCAGGGCGTAGGCCCGCAGCTCGAGCAGCTCTGGCGGATATTGCCGAGGGACCGTCTGCGCCGCCCAGAAGAGGACCAACAGCCCCAGGCCTCCGAGCAGGAGCAGGAGGGTGACAAACGCGCGCAAAGACGGCCTGGCGTCATCCGATGGCGGCTCAGCCACGGGATCTCCCACACCGATCAGGCGCCCATCCAGCTCAGCCCAAGACCGCGGGGCGCCCCTGACCAGGTCGTCAGCCTGCCCCGCTGCTACCGGCCGTAGAGCGCCTTGATCATGCCGGAGGCCTCGAGCCGGCGGACAAACGACACGTCGACGAAGCTCTCCGGCGGCGTGGCCGCGACCCCCGGCCGCACCCGGTCAAGCTCCCGCAGGATGGTCCGGAACCCCTCGACGGGCGGATAGGGCGCCTGCGGGTACCGGGCCTTGTGCCATTCGTAGGTCCCCTCGAGCACGCCCCGGTCCTGCAGGCGGGAATACCGCTGCATGATCCGGATGCTGCTCTCCTTCTGGTGTTGGTAGAAGTGCAGCGTCTCGACCAGCGCCTTCGTGAAGCGCTGGATGGTCTCGGGGCGGCTCCGGATGAGGCGCTCTGTGGTCACCAGCCCATCCATGGGAAAGGGGATGTCCAGGGTGGCCAGGTCCACCAGGACCTTCAGGCCGTGGCGGACGGCCTCCAGCCGTTCCGGCTCCGTGCCCACCATGAACTTCGTGAGCCCGCGCATCACCGCGGTGAGCCGGAGGTGCGAGCCCCCGACCGTCTGGAACCGGACGTCCCGGTTCGGGTCCAGGCCCAGCCGCGCCAGGCCGATCCGGACGGCGAAGTCCGCCGAGGTCCCCGGGATGTGATTGGCCCCGGTCTTTCCCCTGAGGTCCTCTACGGTGCGGATGTCAGGGGCCGTGATCACGTAGTAGGGGAGGATGTTGATGGTCGTGGCGAACATGACCACGTCCCCCCCGGCGAGCCTCGCGTTCACCGTCGCCGTCCCGGGGCCCGTGCTGACCTGCGCGTCGCCGGACAGGACGGCCTGCATCCCCCGGGGGCTCCCGTCCACGAAGACCAGGACAGCCTCGATCCCATTGCGCTCGAGGAATCCCGCATCGCGGGCGATCCAGACCGGGGCCTGTGAGCCAGGGGAGGGGGTGATGTACGTGACGTACAGGCGCTCCCCGGCAGAGGCCGGGATGGCGCCCGCGATCAGGAGAGAGCCGACGATGATCGCCCAATGCTGCACGCTCCAGCGAGGCCTCATAGCACTCCTCCTGTTGCCGGCGCGCCCTCAGGTCGCAGCGCCGAGCGGGCGGTGGAGGTAGCGGCCGGAGCCGTTCTTCCCCACGACCTCCCCCTCCTCCATGATCACGGTCCCCCGGAGGATCGTCATCACCGGCCACCCCTGGAACTCGAAGCCGTCGAAGATCGAGAACTCACTCAGGAGCAGCTCGGGGCGGAACCTCACCCGCCGCGACAGATCCACCACTACGAGGTCCGCGTCCGCCCCGATCGCGATCGCCCCCTTGCGCGGATAGAGCCCCAGGATCCGGGCCGCGTTGGCGCTCGTCACCTCCACCACCCGCTCCAGGGTCAGCCGACCCGTGCTCACGCCGTGCAGCATCAGGGGCAGGATGGTCGGCGAGCCCGGCACCCCGCCCACCGCGTCCCAGATGCTCCCGTCCTTCCCCGGCGGGAACTTGTGCACCCGGTCCCCCGGGATGTGGTCCGAGCCCAGGCACTGGATCGTCCCCTCGGCCAGCGCCTCCCACAGCCCGGCGTTGTCCTGCGCGAGCTTGATGGCGGGGTTGTACTTGGCGATCCGCGCCATCGGGTGGTCCTTGTGGACCATCAGGTAGTGCGGGCAGGTCTCCCCGTAGACCGTGGCCCCCCACCCCCGGGCCTCGCGCAGGATCTCCCGGCAGGTGCCGATGCCGATGTGGACGATGTACAGCGGGCAGCCGAGCTTCCAGGCGAGGTAGGTCGCCCGGCGCATGGCGTCCTCCTCGCAGAGGCCGGGCTTCCCCTCGCTCCACGCGGCCGCGTCCGTGCGCCCCGCGGCCTTCAGCCGGTCGCTGAGCGCCCAGGCGATCTCCCAGTTCTCCGCGTGGACCATGGCCAGCGCC